>NZ_CP040244.1:6741346-7042996 GCF_005517195.1 Streptomyces vilmorinianum
CGAGCAGCTCGTCGAGCACACCGCCCAGTTCGAGGCCGTCACGGCGGACGAGACCTACGACGAGAACTACGCGGACTCGTACGAGGACGGCTACACGTACGAGTACACCTACGAGTCCCCGGCGGAGTCCGAGGAGCCGGCCGTCGAGATCCTCACGGAGACTCCGGCCACTACCGCCACCGCTGCCGCCGCCGCGACCGCCACGGCCGCCCGTCCGGTACGCCGCTCCTCGGGTGGCGGCCGAGGCCGTCGCCGTACGCCCGCCAAGCGCTCCGCGCTCCTGACCGTCGCCGTCCCGTCCGCCTGTGTCATGGGTGTCGCCGGGATCGCCGCCGCCTCGGTCGGCGGGCTCGCCGACGCGGGCGACGCGAAGGACGACACGACGGCGCTCGCCGCCGCCGACCCGTCCTCGGTCAAGCCGGTCGCCGCCAACAACAGCTTCGACACCCAGCTCGACGCGCTCGACGCCGACGCCCGCGACTTCGGCGACCGCGCCAACCGCACCCAGGAGCGCATCGACCTCAAGCTGCGCCAGGAGGCGGAGCGGAAGAAGCGCGAGGAGGAGGCGGCCCGCAGGGAGGCGCTGCGCCCGAAGTTCATGCTGCCGGTGAAGCTGCACCAGCTCAGCGCGCGCTACGGCCAGGCCGGCGTCAACTGGATGTCCCTGCACACCGGTATCGACTTCCCGGTCCAGTACGGCACCAAGGTGATGGCCGCGACGGACGGCACGGTCCGGACCCAGTGGAACAGCGCCTACGGCAACATGGCGATCGTGACCGCCGCGGACGGCACCGAGACCTGGTACTGCCACCTGAGCAGCACCAAGATCCGCTCCGGCAAGGTCAAGGCCGGCGATGTCATTGCGTACTCGGGCAACTCGGGCAACTCCACCGGCCCGCACCTCCACTTCGAGGTACGGCCGAACGGCGGCGCGGCGATCGACCCGCTGCCGTGGCTGCGCAGCCACGGTCTCGACCCGACCGGCTGAGCTTCGGACATACGACGAGAGAGGGGCCCCGGCCGAAAGCCGGGGCCCCTCTCTCGTCGCGTACCGCTTCCTACAGCTTCTCGACCGGCGCGTAGCGCAGCAGCAGCCGCTTGGGCTTCTCGTCGCCGAAGTCGATCGTCGCCTGCGCGTCGGCGCCTGCGCCCGTGACCTGCATGACCGTGCCGAGGCCGAACTGGTCGTGCGTGACCCGGTCGCCGACCTGGAGCGAGATCACCGGCTTGTCGGTGGTCCGGCGGGTGGCGAAGCCCGAGGGGCCGGAGCGGGCGCGGGAGGAGGAGAGCGAGGAGGTGATCCCCGAGGTCGGCCCGGCGGGCTTGACCATGGGGCCGGTCCGCTTCCAGTCCAGATACGTCGGCGGGATCTCCTCCAGGAAGCGCGAGGCCGGGTTGTACGAGGGCTGGCCCCAGGCGCTGCGCATCGAGGAGCGGGTCAGATACAGCCGCTCGCGGGCGCGCGTGATGCCCACGTACGCGAGCCGCCGCTCCTCCTCCAGCTCCTTGGTCTGGCCGAGCGCGCGCATGTGCGGGAAGACGCCGTCCTCCATGCCGGTCAGGAACACCACGGGGAATTCGAGGCCCTTGGCCGTGTGCAGCGTCATCAGCGTGATGACGCCCGAGCCTTCCTCGTCCTCGTCGGGGATCTGGTCGGAGTCGGCGACGAGCGCGACCTGCTCCAGGAACTCGGCGAGGGTCGCCGGCTCCTCGCCGCGCTCCTGCTCGAACTCCAGGGCCACGGCGGCCAGTTCCTGGAGGTTCTCGATCCGGGTCTCGTCCTGCGGGTCGGTGGAGGCCTGCAGCTCGGCGAGGTAGCCGGTCCGCTCCAGTACGGCCTCGAGGACGACGGCCGGTCCGGCGCCGGAGTCGACGACGGTACGGAGCTCCTCCATGAGGGTGTTGAAGCGCTTGACGGCGTTGGCGGAGCGGGCCGCCATGCCGTACGCCTCGTCGACCCGCTTCAGCGCCTGCGGGAAGGTGATCTTCTCCCGGAGGGACAGGGCGTCGATCATCGCCTCGGCGCGCTCGCCGATACCGCGCTTGGGCACGTTCAGGATCCGGCGCAGCGGGACGTTGTCCTCGGGGTTGGCGAGCACGCGCAGGTAGGCGAGGACGTCGCGGACCTCCTTGCGCTCGTAGAAGCGCACGCCGCCGACGACCTTGTACGGCAGGCCGACGCGGATGAAGATCTCTTCGAAGACACGGGACTGGGCGTTGGTGCGGTAGAAGACGGCGACGTCGCCGGCCTTCGCCTCGCCCGCGTCCGTGAGCCGGTCGATCTCGTCGGCGACGAACTGGGCCTCGTCGTGCTCGGTGTCGGCGACGTACCCGGTGATCTGCGCGCCCGCGCCCGCGTTCGTCCACAGGTTCTTGGGGCGGCGGGACTCGTTGCGCTCGATGACGGCGTTGGCGGCGGAGAGGATCGTCTGCGTCGAGCGGTAGTTCTGCTCCAGCAGGATCGTCGTCGCGTTCGGGTAGTCCTCCTCGAACTGGAGGATGTTGCGGATGGTCGCGCCGCGGAAGGCGTAGATCGACTGGTCCGCGTCACCGACGACGCACAGCTCGGCCGGCTCCAGGTCCTCGTAGCCGGTGCCGACCAGCTCCCGTACGAGGGTGTACTGGGCGTGGTTGGTGTCCTGGTACTCGTCGACGAGGACGTGGCGGAAGCGGCGGCGGTAGTGCTCGGCGACGTCGGGGAACGCCTGGAGCAGGTGGACCGTCGTCATGATGATGTCGTCGAAGTCCAGGGCGTTGGCCTCGCGCAGCCGCGCCTGGTACATCCGGTACGCCTCGGCCAGCGTCTTCTCGAAGCCGTCGGCGGCCTGGTCGGCGAAGGCCTCCTCGTCGATCAGCTCGTTCTTGAGGTTCGAGATCTTGGCGCTGAAGGACTTCGGCGGGAACTTCTTGGGGTCGAGGTCCAGATCGCGGCAGACCAGGGCCATCAGGCGCTTGGAGTCCGCGGCGTCGTAGATCGAGAACGACGAGGTGAAGCCGAGCTTCTTCGACTCGCGGCGCAGGATGCGGACGCACGCGCTGTGGAACGTCATGACCCACATGGCGTTGGCGCGCGGGCCGACGAGGTGCTCGACGCGCTCCTTCATCTCCCCGGCGGCCTTGTTGGTGAAGGTGATCGCCAGTATCTGGCCGGGGTGGACGTGCCGGGTGGCCAGGAGGTGGGCGATGCGGTGGGTGAGCACCCGGGTCTTGCCGGAGCCGGCGCCCGCGACGATGAGCAGCGGGGTGTCGGTGTGGACGACGGCGGCGCGCTGCTGCTCGTTCAGCCCCTCCAGGAGCGCGGCGGCGTCCACGACGGGGCGGTGCGCTCCGTCGCGGTAGTACGCGTCCCGGGGCGCGGGCGCGTCGAAGCGGCCCTCGAAGAGGTCGTGCGGGACCTCCTCCGCGGCCGGGGCGCCGTGCTCGTGGTGCTCGTCGTCCTCGGGCGGGGGCGGGGGCTCCTCCGAGGAGTGGTTCTGGAGGCTCGCCAGGAAGCTGTCGTCAAAGAGGCTGCTCATCGCTTAACGAGTCTAGGCCGCCGCACCGACAGCCCGGCCCCGCCTCCCGAAGTGACCGAAATCTCACGGAGGGTGACCGTCCGCTTCAGGTCACGAAAATGTATCGGGCATATCGAACATCGGACTTCCCAGCCGACCCACGCGTTGGCTAGCGTGCTCGCCCAAGCAGCCCGTCCCCTCCGACGGCGAAACGCGCCGAGCGGGCCGCCCCCGCCGAAACCGGCCCTGCCCCACGGCAGTTGCACGTCCGGTCGACTCCCTCGGCGGCCACGGAAGGAGATGCCGGTCTTGGCGTCCCATCGCAAGCCGCGCAGCACACGTCCGCACTCCCCCGCCGTCGGGGTCACGACGGCCGCTCTGGCCTCCGTCACGCTGCTGTCCACGCAGAGTGCCCAGGCCGCGCCCGCCGCCCCGCCGAGGCCCACGGTCGAGGAGGTCCAGAAGAAGGTCGACGACCTGTACCGGCAGGCCGGCACGGCGACGCAGGAGTACAACCGGGCCAAGGAGGCCACCGACCAGCAGCGCCGCAAGGTCGGCGGGCTCCTCGACGACGTGGCCCGCCGCACGGACGAGGCCAACGAGGCGCGGCGCGCGCTCGGCTCCTACGCGGCGGCGCAGTACCGGGCAGGGGCGGTCAGCCCCACGGCCGCGCTGATCTTCTCGGACAGCCCGCAGGCGTACTTCGACCAGACCCACCTCATGGGCCGGCTCTCCGAGCGCCAGCGCAGCGCGGTGGCGGACTACGAGGACAAGGCCGCCGCGGCGGCGAAGCAGCGGGCCGAGGCGACGAAGAGCCTGGAGAGCCTCACCGAGTCGCAGGCGACGCTGCGCACGACGAAGCAGACCGTCCAGCAGAAGCTGGCCGAGGCGCGGACGCTGCTGGCCCGGCTGACGGCCGAGGAGAAGGCCCGGCTCGCGGAGCTGGAGCGCAAGCGCGAGGCCGAGGCGCGCCGCAAGGCGGAGGAACGCGCGAAGGCGGAGGCCGAGGCGGCGGCGGCAGAGGCCGAACGGCAGCGCCAGGAGGAGGCGGCCCGCCAGGAACAGCAGCCCGAGACGCCGACCACGACCACCCCGCCGCCGGCGACCGGTGACTCGACGTACGCGGCGAAGGCGGAGAAGGCGCTGGCGTTCGCCCGGGCCCAGATCGGCAAGCCGTACGTCTGGGGTGCGACGGGCCCGAGCTCGTACGACTGCTCGGGACTGACCCAGGCCGCCTGGAAGGCCGCGGGCGTCGATCTGCCCCGCACCACCTGGGACCAGGTGGAGGTGGGCACCCGGGTCGCGACGGAGGATCTGCTCCCCGGCGATCTCGTCTTCTTCTACGACGACATCAGCCACGTCGGCCTCTACATCGGCGGCGGCAAGATGATCCACGCCCCGAAGCCGGGCGCCTACGTCCGCGAGGAGTCGATCTACTACATGCCGATCTACGGCAACGTCCGCCCGGCCTGACGCCCCTGTGCGACCTCGTCGTCCATCAGGTCCAGAGCGTGGCGATGAAGATGTTGGCGATGGTCAGGCCGCCGACGGCGCCGAAGAGCGCCTTGGACACCTTGTCCTCGTCCCGCTTCACGTACACCAGGCCCAGGATGACGACGAGGATCGCCAGCTTGATGCCGACCTTCAGGTTGTTGACGCTCTGGTCGTCGGCCTGGTTGAGGCCGACCAGGGCGACGCCGGTGATCAGCATGGTCAGCGCGCCGTGCAGCATCGCCGGGACGAAGCGGGCCGTCCCCGCGCCCATCGCCTTCATCTGAGTGAGGAATCCGCCGAGCAGGGACCCGATTCCGATGATGTGCAGGGCGACGAAGACATTGATGAGTACGTCCATGGGGCGGAGCCTAACCGGGCCTTAGCAGCACCCTTCGGCCGGGTCCAGCTTGTCCGGCGCATCGGTCAGGCTCGCCCCGGAATCCGGCGTCCAGTCGTCGCTGCGGCCGGACGCGAACGATCCCGGAGCGCCAACTCGGGTCAATAGCGGTCAACTCCCCGCCCCGCCGTGACGCCCAGGTTTAGCGTCCTCCCCCAGGTGGCCGGCTCCCCACCACCGTCGGTCCTTCCGGCGGCAGTCGGCCGCCCCCGCCGAGAAACCCGGCGGTGGGCCGTCTCCCCTGTGCGGCCCATCGCCGGACCCGGCCGGGCATCGACCCTCACAGGGAGAGGATGTGACCCGCCCTCGTGGCAGCACACCGGAAGCCCAAGCAGTCCCCCCTCGGTGGGCAGGCGGCGCGGACCGCCGCCACGCTCGCCCTCGCCTCCGCGGCGACGGCGACCCTCTTCGAGGGGTCGGGGCACGCCGAGCCCCGGCTCACCCCCGCCCAGGTCAAGGCGAAGGTCGACCGGCTGTACCAGGAGGCCGAGGTGGCCACCGAGAAGTACAACGGGGCGAAGGAGCAGGCGGACCAGGCGCGGGGCGCGCTCGACCGGCTGCGCGACGAGGCGGCCCGCAGGACGGAGCGGCTCAACACCGTCCGCAACGGGCTCGGTTCCATCGCGGCCGCCCAGTACCGCTCCGGCGGCCTGGACCCCGCCGTGCAGCTCGCGCTGACCTCCGACCCGGAGCAGTACCTGGAGCGCGCCGCGCTCGCCGAGAAGGCCGGGGCACGGCAGGCGGCGGCCATCAGCTCCGTACAGCGTGAGCTCGCCGGGATCCGGCAGCTGCGCGCCGAGTCCGCGGAGCGGCTGACGCAGCTGCGCGGGCACGAGGCCGATCTGCGGCGGCAGAAGGCGGCCGTGCAGGGCAAGCTCGAGGAGGCGCGGACGCTGCTGGCCCGGCTGACCGCCGAGGAGCGGGCACGCTACGAGGCGGCGGCGGCCGGGTCGGGCCGGGACGGCGCCGAGGGCTCCGCCGGCGCGACCGGGGAGCGGGCGGACCGGACGTCCGCGCCGCGCGGCCCGGTCACGGCGCCGAACAGCCGCGCCGCGCAGGCCATCGCCTTCGCCCACGACCAGATCGGCAAGCCGTACGTGTGGGGCGCGACGGGCCCGTCGGCGTACGACTGCTCGGGCCTGACCCAGGCCGCCTGGCGTTCCGCCGGGGTGGCGCTGCCGCGCACGACGTACACGCAGATCAACGCCGGCCGGCGGGTGTCGCGCTCCGAACTGGCCCCGGGGGACCTGGTGTTCTTCTACTCGGGCATCAGCCACGTGGGGCTGTACATCGGCGGCGGCCAGATGATCCACGCCCCCCGGCCGGGCGCGCCCGTACGGATCGCGCCGATCGACGAGATGCCGTTCGCCGGGGCGACCCGGGTGGGGTGAGGGACTCCTCGGGGGCGACCGCCCGCCGGCTCAGACCAGTCGGCGGGCGGTCGCCCAGCGGGTCAGCTCGTGCCGGTTGGACAGCTGCAGCTTGCGCAGCACCGCCGAGACGTGCGACTCGACCGTCTTCACCGAGATGTAGAGCTGCTTGGCGATCTCCTTGTACGCGTATCCACGGGCGATCAGCCGCAGCACCTCGCGCTCCCGCTGGGTGAGCCGGTCGAGGTCCTCGTCCACCGGCGGGGCGTCGGTGGAGGCGAAGGCGTCGAGCACGAAGCCCGCCAGGCGGGGGGAGAACACCGCGTCGCCCTCCTGCACCCGGAAGATCGAGTCGACCAGGTCGGTGCCGGTGATCGTCTTGGTGACATAGCCGCGGGCGCCGCCCCGGATCACCCCGATGACGTCCTCCGCGGCGTCCGAGACCGAGAGGGCCAGGAAGCGGACCGGGTCCTCGGCCGCGGCCATCAGGTTCGCGCAGCGGCGCAGCACCTCGACCCCGCCGCCGCCCGGCAGATGCACGTCGAGCAGGACGACCTCGGGGCGGGTGGCGGTGATCACCGTGACGGCCTGGTCGACGTCGGCCGCCTCGCCGACCACCTCGACGCCGGTGACGTCGGTCCGGCCGATCTCGGCCTGCACGCCCGTGCGGAACATCCGGTGGTCGTCGACGAGCACGACCCGTACACGACGCTCCGTGGTCTGCGCCGCCGTCGATCCGGTCCCGGTCTCGTCGCTCATCCGTCCGCCCTCTCCATCTCAAGCTCCACTTCGGTGCCGCCGCCCGGCACGGACCGCAGCCGGGCCGAACCGCCGTTGCGCTGCATCCGGCCGATGATCGATTCTCGTACGCCCATCCGGTCGTCGGGTACGGAATCGAGGTCGAAGCCCGGCCCCCGGTCCCGAACGGAGACGAAGACCGTGCGGCCCTCGACCTCGGCGTACACCTGCACCGCCCCGCCCTCGCCACCGTACTTGGCGGCGTTGACCATCGCCTCGCGCGCGGCCTGCATCTGTGCGGCCAGTTTCTCGTCGAGCGGGCAGTCGCCGACGACCACGACCTCCAGCGGGACTCCGTGCTTGTCCTCGACCTCGGCCGCGGACCTCTTCACCGCCTCGGCGAGGGAATCGGGCTCCTCTCCCTCGTCCTTGCCGGTGCCCTCCGGCCGGTACAGCCAGTTGCGCAGCTCCCGCTCCTGGGCGCGGGCGAGTCGGCGGACCTCGCCCGGCTCGTCCGCGTTGCGCTGGATCAGCGTCAGCGTGTGCAGGACGGAGTCGTGGACATGGGCCGCGACCTCGGCGCGCTCCTGCGCGCGGATACGCATGGTCCGCTCCTCGGAGAGGTCCTGCGACATCCGCACCAGCCAGGGCCCGGCGAGCAGCGCGATGCCGGTGAGGACCGCTATGGCGGCGGTGAGCGCCGTGCCCAGCTGGGCCGCCGAACCGCGGACCACCATGAAGACGGTCAGACCCATGCCGACGAGCGCGACTCCCGCGAACCCGCGGACGAGCTGCAGGGTGCGTCTGTGGCGGCCGGGCTCGGTCCAGCTGGCCCGGCGGGCGTTGTCCGCCTGCCGCCAGACGAGCACCACACCGACGCCGATCAGGAGCGTGGGCCAGACATAGCGGTCCGCGTGATTGCCGAAGTCGATGTTGCCGACGAAGACGGCGGCGCCGAGCGCCAGCGCGATCAGCGCGAAGATCTGGCCGCGGTCGGGCTTGCGCAGCCGGCGCCGCCCGTCCGGGGTGGTCTCGAACACCGGGCGGGGCGCCGCCCGGCCGCCGACACCGAGCGGGACGACGATCCAGAAGACCGCGTACAGCAGGGCGCCGAGGCCGTCCGCGAGGAGCAGCGCCACGAACAGGGCGCGGACCCAGACCACGGGCAGCCCGAGATGTCCCGCGAGGCCGCGTGCGACACCGCCGAGCCACCGCCCGTCGGCGCTCCGGTAGAGCTTGCGCACGGGCGGTTCGTCGGTCTCGGTGACGGGGGCGGCTGCTGGCATGCACCGATCGTCACACGTACGGCCGGGCGTGGACATCAGGGACGGCCCTGAGATCGCCCCTAGGAAACGGCCCCTAGGAGTTTCTCGGGGTGGACCGCCCGCGGAATATCAGGGTCGGGCCAGGGTCGGCCCCGGTGCCGCGGCGGGGCGCCGGCCGTCACCATGGACGCATGACGCGTTCGATGTCCTCCCCGCACGAGGCCCCGCCGCCGGCGCAGGCCCCGCCCGTCACGTCCTTGCGCCGCTCGCGGCAGCACAAGGTCGTGGCCGGTGTGTGCGGGGGCCTCGGCCGGCACTTCGATCTCGACCCGGTGATCTTCCGCATCGCGGTCGGTGTGCTGTCCGTGACCGGCGGCATCGGGCTGATCTTCTACGGCTTCGCGTGGCTGCTCCTGCCGCTCGTGGGCGAGGAGGAGAACGAGGGCCGCAAGCTGCTCTCCGGCCGGGTCGACGGGGCCGCGCTCGCGGCCGTGCTGATGGCGCTGGTGGGCTGCGGTGTCTTCCTGTCGATGCTGAGCAACGGCGGGACGCTCGCGTTCGCGATGATGCTGTCGACAGCGGTGTGCGGCGCAGCGGCCTGGTCGCGGCGGCGCGTGCAGGTCGCCGCCGGTGACGGCGAGAGCCGGATGGACGCGGCGACGGCGGCCGCGGTCGCCGAGGCGCCGCCGGAGGCGAAGGCCCCGCCGCTGGCGGAGTTCTCTTGGTGGAAGGACCCCATAGTCAAGGACGGCTCGACCGGCAGGATCGCCGTCGGGTACCTCTGGGGACCGCACGGCGTGGTGGGCCCGGACGGCCGGCTCGAGAACGGCGAGGTCCCGGTGCCCGGCAGCCAGTGGGGCACGGAGGTACCGGAGGACGGGTGGCGGCCCGCGGCGTCGCCGGTCCGGCGCGGCCCGCGCTCCATCGGCGGACTGGTGTTCCTGCTCGCGCTGCTGGCCGGCGGCCTCGGCACGGGCCTGTCCTGGGAGGCCCATCCGCTCGGCACGAGTCTGCAGATCGGTCTGGTCGCCGCTCTGGGCGTGTTCGGTCTCGGCCTGGTGGTCAGCAGCTTCCTCGGCCGGACGGGGTTCGGGACGATCTTCCTGACCGTGGTCACCGCGGGCCTGCTCGCGGTGGCGGCGGCACTGCCCAAGGAGATCTCCACGGACTGGGCCCGTACGACCTGGCAGCCGGCGTCGGTCGCCGCCGTGCAGCCCCGCTACCAACTGGGCACGGGCGTCGGCACGCTCGACCTGTCGCACCTCGCGGTCCCCGCGGGCACGACGGTCGGCACGCAGGTGGAGGTCGGTGCCGGAAAGGTCGAAGTGATCGTCCCGAAGAACGTCACGGTGAAGCTGAGAGCCCAGGTCGGCCTGGGCGATCTGCAGCTGCCGCAGCAGCGCCCCGAGGACATCGACATCGCGCCGGACCGCGACGAGAGCCGTACGCTCGCCCCGCCGAAGGGCACCGCCCCCGGCGGGACGGTGAACCTCTCGCTCGAGGTCGGTCTCGGACAGGTGGAGGTCACCCGTGCTGCTTCATGAGTTCCGCCCCGGCCGGCTGATCGCCGGCGCGACCGCCCTCGGCCTCTCCGTGATGTACGCGGGCGACGCCGCGGACGCCTGGGCGACCCCCTGGTACGACGTGGTCCCGGTCCTCTGCGGCGGCCTGGGCGCGGCCGCCCTGGCTACCTGGGTCGCCTACCGTCTCCGCCGCCGCTCGGCGAGAACGGCATCGAGGGAGAACACGGAGGCGCCGGCGAGCACCAGCGGCAGCCAGGACATCAGATAGGCGAGGTCGTTGCCGTAGTAGTACGGGTCGGTCTGCCAGCTCACGGTCAGCCACAGGCTCAGGGAGATCAGCGCCCCGCCGAGCGCGGCCAGCCGGGCGAACAGGCCCAGCAGGGTCCCGATGCCGACGGCCAGCTCGCCGCAGGCGATGGCGTACCCGAAGCCGACGGGGTTGTTGAGCGCGAGGTCGACGAGGGCGGGGATGGCCGAGGTGTCCCGGACGCCGCGCATCATCTCGCCGATGGACCCGCTGCCGGTGTCGGACATGAAGGCGGAGTCCGTGATCTTGTCGAGCCCGGCGTAGATGAAGGTGACCCCGAGAAAGACCCGCAGTGGCAGCAGCGCGTATCGCGTCCCGGCCGCCTTCCACCCGGCGAGCCCGCCGCCCGTCGTTCCGTAGGAGCCGGTCGTCCCGGTCGTCCCGTGTCTGCGTCCTGGCATCGTCGGCCTGCCTCTCCACGCCCTGTCCGCAGAACCGATTGTCCCCGGACCCCCTCCCGATGGATACGCGGGAAACGCGCCGGAGGTTCAGGGCTCAGTCGACGACGTCGATCACGACCCGGTTGGTCTCCACGCCCGAGGCCGTCACCACCCACACCTCGACCCGCCCCGGCTCCACGTCCACCGGGAGCGGGACGGTGAGGACGGTGTCCGTCGGGTTGGCGAAGCCGCCCGGGACCGGGACCAGGGGGACATGGGCGTACACGGAGCCGATACGCACGACCAGGCGGGTCAACAGGTCCGGGCCGCTCGCTCCGGCCGGGACGAAACCGGTCCCCCTGATCTCGATGTCGTCGCCGGTGCGGATCGGGGCGTCCAGGTCGCCCGCCTCGCGCGAGCGGACGACGGAGAGGATCGCGGGCCGGCCGCCCTCCGTGCACTTCCCCGCGAGGTAGCCGGCCGCCACCACCGCGAGGAGCAGCACCAGGGACCAGGGCAGCTCGGGCAGCCGGTCGGGCGCGCGGCCGAGCCGTACGGCGCCGAGGACGAGGAGGGCGCCGGAGACCAGCACGTACGCGAGATCGGTGAGGCTCGCGCGGCCGTTGTCGTCGCAGAGGAGGTCGGCGGCGCGCGGGCGTTCGGCGCGGACCTTCTGCAGCCGCTGCCCCACCACCCGTACCCACACGATCCGGCGGGTGGCCACGGCGACCGCCGCCGTCAGGGCGAACGCGCTCAGCAGTCCGGCGCCGTCCGAAATCCCGAGGCCGATGGCGGCCGGGCCGGCGCCGGTGGCCAGACGCAGCGTGAGGATGAGAACGGCGTAGACGGCGAACAGCAGCCAGCCGGCCGCGACCGCGCGGGAGGTGGAGAGCCGGTTATCCTCCCCGATCAGCGGCGCGAGGGCCCCGCCGCGCGCCCGGTGGGCGTGGGCGGCGACGGTCAGCGGGACGGCGAGGACGAGCGCCGCGACCAGTCCGGCCGTGCGCGCCCCTGTCCATCCCGTGCCGATCGCCGTCAGCGCCTGGCCGAGGAGCAGCGCGAGGACCGCGCCCCAGACGGCGCCGAGGGTGGCGCGCCGGACGCTCCGGAGCCAGGCCTCCCCGGCCTCACGGCCGCGCGCGGCGACGGTGCGGGCCGACTGGGCGAGCGCGTCGGAGACCCACTGCCGGGAGGCGCCGGGCGAGTGCGCGACGGCGGCGGGCACCCCTTGGCCCGCGGCGAGTTCGTCCCGCCGGGCCAGGAACGCGGCGACGGCACGCCGGTGACCCACGCGCCCGCCCTGTGCGCACTGCGCGTGGTCACCGCACTGTCTCGCCTCTTGCACCGCCACGGTGTTCACTTCCCGATCGGTCAACTGGCCGTTGAGTCCAGGGAATTGTGCCGCACCCGAGAGCCTCCCGCCTGCTCCGAGCGCCCCGCGCGAGAGTGATTGAACCGTCATCACATTGACGTAAAGACAGCTGAGGACACCTTCTACGACAGGAGTTCGGGCTCCGCACGGCTGATCCTGCGCCACAGTGGCTGGTAGTTGACCCACGCGGCGAGGTCGGTGCCGAGCTGTTCGCGGGTGGCGACCGCCTCCCGATGCCCGATCGGCACCGGTTTGCCCGCAGCCCGCGCGGTCAGCTGGACCTGGGCGCACCGTTCCATCGCGATGAACCACCAGGCGGCCGCGTCGACCGAGGACCCGACGGTCAGCAGCCCGTGGTTGCGCAGCACGATCGCCTTGTACGGGCCGAGGGCGGTGGCGATCCGCCGCCCTTCCTCCGGGTCGACGGCGACACCGGTGTAGGCGTCGTAGAGCGCGTGGTCCTGATAGAACCCGCAGGCCTCCTGGGTGATCGGTTCGATCAGCTCGCCGAGGGCGGCGAGCGCCCGCCCGTAGGTGGAGTGGCTGTGGGCGACGGCGACGACATCGGGCCGGGCCCGGTGCACCTGCGCGTGGACGGCGAAGGCGGCCTGGTTGACGTGCGCGCCGCCCTGGAGCACCTGCCCGTCCCCGTTGACCAGGACGAGGTCGCTCACGGTCAGCTCGGCGAAGGGCGCGCCGAAGGGGTTCACCCAGTAACAGTCGGGGTACTGCGGGTCCCGGGCGGTGACATGCCCGGAGACGCCCTCCTCGTACCCGAACCGTCCGAAGAGTCTGAGCGCGCCCGCGAGTCTCTGCTTGCGGTACGTCCGCTCCTCATCGACGGTCTCGTGGACGGGAGGCATCGCGATGTGCAGCCGGTCCGCGGGGACGGGGGCAGGTATCTCGCTCATGCGCGGGAAGGTAACTCCGGGCCGTGCAACTGGCCAGAGAGATCACACGCCGAACACACCGAACACACCGAACACATGGAACAGACCGAACATGACGAAACCGCCGCCCCCGGATGGTGGGGGCGGCGGCCTCACAGGCGTACGGGAGCGACTACTCCCACTCGATGGTGCCCGGGGGCTTGCTCGTCACGTCGAGCACCACACGGTTCACATCGGCGACCTCGTTGGTGATCCGGGTCGAGATCCTCGCGAGCACGTCGTACGGCATGCGCGTCCAGTCCGCCGTCATCGCGTCCTCGGAGGAGACGGGGCGCAGGACGATCGGGTGGCCGTACGTGCGGCCGTCGCCCTGCACGCCCACGGAGCGCACATCGGCGAGCAGGACCACCGGGCACTGCCAGATCTCGCGGTCGAGACCGGCGGCCGTCAGCTCCTCGCGGGCGATGGCGTCGGCCTCGCGCAGCAGGTCGAGACGGTCCTTGGTGACCTCGCCGACGATACGGATACCGAGACCCGGGCCCGGGAAGGGCTGACGCTGGACGATCTCGTCCGGCAGGCCGAGCTCCTGGCCGACCATGCGGACCTCGTCCTTGAACAGCTGGCGCAGCGGCTCGACGAGCTCGAACTCCAGGTCCTCGGGGAGGCCGCCCACGTTGTGGTGGGACTTGATGTTCGCGGTGCCGGTGCCGCCACCGGACTCCACGATGTCCGGGTAGAGCGTGCCCTGGACGAGGAACGCGACGTCCTCGCCGGTGCCCGCCGACTCGGCGACGATCTCGGCCTGCGCCTGCTCGAAGACGCGGATGAACTCCCGGCCGATGATCTTCCGCTTCTCCTCGGGGTCGGAGACCCCGGCGAGCGCGGTGAGGAATCGCTCCTGCGCGTCGACGACCTTCAGCTGCACGCCGGTCGCCGCGACGAAGTCCTTCTCGACCTGCTCGGTCTCGCCCTTGCGCATCAGACCGTGGTCGACGTACACGCAGGTGAGCTGCGAGCCGATGGCCTTCTGCACGAGCGCGGCGGCCACGGCGGAGTCGACGCCACCGGACAGACCGCAGATGGCGCGCTTGCCGCCGACCTGCTCGCGGATGGCCGCGACCTGCTCGTCGATGACGTTGCCGGTGGTCCAGGTCGGCTCGATGCCGGCGCCCCGGTAGAGGAAGTGCTCCAGGATCTGCTGGCCGTGCGTGGAGTGCAGCACCTCGGGGTGGTACTGGACGCCGTACAGCTTCTTCTCGTCGTTCTCGAAGGCGGCGACCGGCACGACGTCCGTGGACGCGGTGACGGCGAAGCCCTCGGGGGCGGCGGAGCAGGCGTCGCCGTGCGACATCCACACGGACTGCTCGGTCGGGGTGCCCTCGAAGAGCGTCGACCCGGCCTTGGAGACGTGCAGCGGCGTACGGCCGTACTCGCGGGCGCCCGTGTTGTCGACGGTGCCACCGAGGGTGGTCGCCATCAGCTGGAAGCCGTAGCACATGCCGAAGACCGGGACACCGGCCTCGAAGAGCGCGCGGTCGAGGCGCGGGGCGCCCTCCGCGTACACGGAGGAGGGGCCGCCGGAGAGGATGATCGCCTTCGGCTTCTTGGCCAGCATCTCGGCCACCGGCATGGTGGACGGGACGATCTCGCTGTAGACCCGCGCCTCACGGACGCGTCGGGCGATGAGCTGTGCGTACTGGGCGCCGAAGTCGACAACGAGGACTACGTCCGGGTTGGTGACGTCGGGCGCGGCAGCGGGAGTCGCTGATGACACTACGGCGGCCTTCCGGCGGTAGGAGGGGGTCCCCGAAGGGGGCTCTTTGAGGGGGGCTCTTTGTCGATTCTACCGGCGCGCCGCGGTCGCTTTTCGTCTCACCATCCGAACCCGGGTTGGCCCGGGCCCCGGGGCGGGGTCCATACTGTCCGCATGCGCAAGCTCACGACCTTCGTCTTTACCTATGGCACCGGCCCGTCCGGCTGCCATGGTCGTGCTGCTTGAGCAACTGACAAGCGACTTCCCAGGCGCCCCGGGCCGACAAGGCCCGGGGCGTTCTGTCGTTTCCGGGCCGTGCCGCTCCAGGGCATCCCCCGCAAAGGAGCCCCACCATGACCACGAAGACCGCTGAGAAGACCGGCGCCCGCACCGACGAGGCCGCCGCGCTCATCGGCGACGCCCGCGAGCGGATCGACGCGCTCGACGACCGGATCATCGGCCTGATCCAGGAACGGATGGCGATCTCGGCCGTCATCCAGGAGGCCCGGATCGGCTCGGGCGGCCGCCGCGTGAACCTCGCGCGCGAGATGGAGGTGCTCGGCCACTACCGGGACGCGCTGGGCAAGCCGGGTACGGCGCTGGCCATGACGATGCTGGAGCTGTGCCGCGGCCGCATCTGACCCGCGGGCCGCATCGACGTCCGGACCGCATCGACGTCCGGGCCACGTCGGCGCCACGTCACCCCCGCAGGGGCGGGGGTACGGATCTGAGTTCGGGCCCGCTCTCACCCGTACGGCGCGTGACCGCCTCCCGCACCCCTTCGTTGGTCGTGGTGTCCGTGCCAGCCAGGGGCGGGCCCGAAAAATCCACGCGTGGCTTCGCTGGGGCGTGTGACGTACCGCAAGTGCGTCGTGGGACCTCGCCTCAGCGCGTGTGACCGGACGGCAGGGGACAGCAGCCCGGTCACCCAGTAAGGGCGGTCGGCCCCGGGGACGCCCGGGGCCGACCGCAACCGGTCCAGACGATGCGAGACACGCCCACACCTCCCGTCCTCCCCATGGCCCCATTGACCCATCACCCCCGCGCGGCGCACCTCCCCCGGCGCCGCTCCCCCTCGGCACCGCCGCTGCCACTGACACCGGTGCCGATCTCCGAGGGCCCCGCGGCGCGACCGGAATCGCGCCGCGGGGCCCTTGTGCTTGTACGTGCCAGCGATGTGACGCGGAACACACCAGGAATTCGGCGATCGGCGTGCAACCAATCACTCCCGTCGCAGGTCATGCATGCAGCACCACCCAGAAACTGGAGAGGCGCTGCACTCGGAGGGGGGTGCAGCGCCTCTTCCGTCTCTCGGCCACAGGCCACGGTTCACTGGCTACGAGCTACGAGCTACGGGCCCCGGGCCGCGGGCCACTGGCTTCGGGCTACGGCAGCTGCTTCTTCGGCGGGACCGCCGGCATTCCCAGGAACGGAAGCTTCAGCGCGCCGAAGGCGTCCGCCGGGACCGCCGGCGCCTTCGGGGCGACCGCGGCGAGGCGGACGTACTCCTCGCCCTGACGCGGGCGCGGGTCCTCCTCCCCCTTGTTCGGCCAGAACGACATCGCCCGCTCCGCCTGGGCCGTGATCGTCAGCGACGGGTTGACGCCGAGGTTGGCGGAGACCGCCGCCCCGTCGACCACCGAGATGCCCGGATGGCCGAACAGGCGGTGGTACGGGTCGATGACACCGGACGCGGCGTCGGCGCCGATCGGGCAGCCGCCCAGGAAGTGCGCGGTCAGCGGGGTGCCCATCAGCTCGCCGATGTTGGAGCCGGCGAAGCCGTTGATCTCCTCGGCGAGCAGCGACGCCGCACGGGTCGCCTCCGGGATCTGGTTCGGGTTCGGGGCGCCGTGGCCCTGGCGGGCCGTGAGCAGGCCCTTGCCGAGACCGCGGGGCTTGCGGAAGGTCGTCAGGGAGTTGTCCAGGGACTGCATGACGAGGCCGATGATGGTCCGCTCCGACCAGCGGCGGTTGGAGAGGGAGCGGACGGCGAGCGCGGGGTGCTTGACGAGCTCCAGGAGCCAGTTCCGTACCCGGTGCGCGCCGTACGGCACCTGGAGGATCGTCATGCCGCCCATGGCGTTGGAGCCCTTGCCGTAGCGGACCGGCTCGATGTGGGTGTTCTCGTCCGGGTGGATCGAGGAGGTGATCGCGACCCCGCGCGTGAAGTCGGCCTTCGCCGCGCCGTGCTTCTTGCGGTAGCGCCGGTCGGTGGTCTGCGAGCCGACGAGCGCCTCGGAGTTCGTCCGCGTCAGCTCGCCGAGCCGGGCCGAGATCCGGGGCAGCAGCCCGGAGTCCTTCATCCGGTGCAGCAGCGTCTGTGTGCCATACGTACCGGCCGCGACGACGACCCGGCGCGCCGTGAACGTACGCCCGCCCGCCTCCCGACCACCACCCCTCACCGAGGCGCTTCGCGCCGCCCCTCCTTGTCGTCCTTTGCGCCGGTGGTCGGTGGGGAGGGTCTTGACGGCGAAGCCGCCCCGCGAGTCCTCGGTGAGGGCGACCACCGAGGTCATGGGGTGGACCACGGCGCCGGCCTTCTCGGCGAGGTGGAGGTAGTTCTCGTTGAGGGTGTTCTTGGCGCCGTGGCGGCAGCCCGTCATGCACTCGCCGCACTCGGTACAGGCCCGCCGGGAGGGTCCCGCGCCGCCGAAGTACGGGTCGGCGACCTCCGCGCCCGGCTTCGCCTTCACCGTTCCGTCGGCGTCGTCGCCGTCCCCGAAGAAGACACCGACCGGCGCCATGTGGAAGGTGTCGCCGATCCCCATGGCCCGCGCGGTCGCCTTGAGATGGACGTCCGAGGGGGTCACGGTCGGGTTGAGGCGGACGCCCAGCATCCGCTTGGCCTGGTCGTAGTACGGCGCCAGCTCCTCCTGCCAGTCCGTGATGTCCTTCCACTGCGGGTCCTCGAAGAACGGCGCGGGCGGCACGTAGAGGGTGTTGGCGTAGTTCAGGGAGCCGCCGCCGACCCCCGCGCCCGCCAGGACCATCACATTGCCCAGCAGGTGGATGCGCTGGATGCCGTAGAGGCCGAGGGCGGGGGCCCAGAGGAAGTTCTTCAGGTCCCAGGAGTTCCTGGGCAGTTCCGTACGGGTGAAGCGGCGGCCCGCTTCCAGGACCCCGACGCGGTAGCCCTTCTCGGTCAGCCGGAGGGCCGTGACCGAGCCGCCGAAGCCGGAGCCGACGACGATGACGTCGTAGTCGTACGCCGAGTCCAGGTCGTCCTCGTCCTGATTCTGGGCAGGGGGTACCGCGGTCATGGCTCTCCTCGTACGAAACCGGTGTGAAGGGGGCGGCGGTGGGCTCAGCGCAGGCGCAGGGCCTTCATCGCCTTCAGGGACAGGCTCATGAACGCGGCGTACCGCTCGTCGTCCATCCCGAAGGACGGCGCGAGCGGGATCAGCCGCTGCTGGGCCACGGTCTGGGCCTCGGTGAACTTGAGGATGCCCTCCGAGCCGTGTCGTCGGCCGAGCCCGGAGTCCTTCATTCCGCCCATGGGCGCGCGGACGCTGCCGTACGCCGGCGCGTACCCCTCGTTGATGTTGACGGTGCCGGTGCGCAGCCGGGCGGCGACGGCGTGGCCCCGCCGCGCGTCCTTCGTCCAGACCGAGGAGTTGAGCCCGTACGGGGTGGCGTTGGCCAGCTCGACGACCTCGTCCTCGTCCTTGAAGCGGTAGATCGAGACGACCGGGCCGAAGGTCTCCTCGGAGCAGACCGCCATCGGGGCCTCGACTCCGTCGAGGATCGTCGGCTCGTAGAAGAGCGGGCCGATGTCGGGGCGGGCGACGCCGCCCGCGACGAGCTTGGCGCCCTTGGCGACGGCCTCCTCGACGTGGCGGGAGACGGTCTCCAGCTGCCGCTCGCCGACGAGGGAGCCCATGTCGGCGCCGTAGGAGAGGGAGTTGCCGAGCCGCATCGCCTTCGTACGGGCGGCGAAGCGGGCCACGAAGTCGTCGGCGACCGACTCGTGGACGTACAGCCGCTCGATGGAGATGCAGAGCTGTCCGGCGGAGGAGAAGCAGGCGCGGACGGCGCCGGCGGCCGCCTTCTCGATGTCGGCGTCCTTCAGGACCAGCATGGCGTTCTTGCCGCCGAGTTCGAGCGTCACGCCGACGAGCCGGGCGGCGGCACCCTGGGCGACCTCGCGGCCGGTACGGGTGGAGCCGGTGAAGGAGACGTAGTCGGCGTGCTTGACGACCTCGGGTCCGACGACCGGTCCGTCGCCGATGACGACCTGGAAGACCTCGGCGGGCAGACCGGCCTCGATGAGCAGGTCGCGGGCCCAGAGCGCGGTGAGCGCGGTCTCGGTGTCGGGCTTCATGACGACGGCGTTGCCCGCGACGAAGGCGGGTATCGCGTCGCCGATCGAGAGCTCCAGCGGGTAGTTCCAGGGCGCGATCTGGCCGACGACGCCGCGCGGCTGGCGCAGCTCGGTGACCTTCGTGAGGGTCGGGACGACGCCGGTGTGACGCTTGGGCCGCAGGTACGAGGGGGCCTTGCGGCCGTAGTGGCGGGCGGCGACGGCGACCGAGAGGACCTCTTCGTGGGCGTGCAGGCGCGCCTTGCCGGTCTCCAGCTGGATGAGGTCGAGCACCTCGGCCTGGCGCTCCAGGATCAGGTCGTGGAAGCGGAGCAGCACTGCGGCGCGGGCGCGGACCGGGGTCGCGGCCCAGGCGCCCTGGGCCGCGCGGGCGCGGGCGAAGGCCTCGGCGACGTCCTCGGGGGTGGACTCGGGCAGCTCGGCCAGCCGCTCCCCGGTGAAGGGGGTGTGGTTCGCGGTGCGGCCGGAACCGACGACTCCGCGGGTGAGCTGGGCGACCACGTCGGGCGTGACCACGTCGGCGGCGGTGCGGGCACCGGCAGGCGAGGGAGCGAGAGGGTTCGTACCGGGGGCGGTGGTGGCCGTGACCGTGGTGGCGAGTGCCTGCGAGTCCGTCATGAGGGGGAGAGTAGGCGGCATCCCCGCCTTTGGGTACCCGTCGGTAATACGTTTTCACCGGGTGCGCACAATCGCGCCAGTGATCGCTGGCATGTAAGCCCTGATCAGGGGCTTACGGTCGGCCGGGCGTGCGAATTGTGGATTCGCGGCGGATCGGTCGCCCCCGGCCGGTCGCCCCCCGTCAGTCGCCCGGCGCCCGCCAGTGCTGCAGCACGATGTCGAACTGTTCCCGGGTGGTCTCCCAGCTCGACTCCGGCGAGGCCATGAACAGGGCGTACTCGGTGCCGTCGTCCCCGAAGTACAGCTGGTCGATCGCGTGCCTCGGGCCCGGGAAGTCCGCCTTCTCCTGCCAGGTGAACTCCCACAGGGCGGAGCGGACCTGGTCGCGGTAGGTGTTCTGGTTCAGCAGGACCTTCTGGTACTGGGCCCGCCTCTTCACCGTCTTCTCCAGGTCCAGCGCGTGCATGTAGGGATTCTCGAAGTCGGGCGTGGGGTCGATGCTGATCCGGATCCGGTGGCGTCCGTTGTCCGGCGTGTAGTCGATGTTGTCGCCGTTCATCTGGCGCTTCCAGCCCTCGGGCACCGCCAGGCTGAAGCCCTCGGGGTCCTCGACGCGGCGCCAGCCGGCCGGGAGAGAACCCTTCGCGGTCTTCGTCGCCTCGGGCTGCGTGCTGTGACCGGCGCCCCCGGCCTTGCCGCCTCCGCCGGAGTAGTGCATGGCGGCGAAGACGGCTCCACCGGCGACCAGACCGGCGAGAACGGCCGCCATGGCCACCGTTCGCCACCGGCCACGACCGCCCTGGGCGGCGGGCGCGGACGGGGCGAACGGCGCGGACGGGGCGAACGGCGCGGACGGGTCGGCGAGCGTCGGGGCGGTGGCCGAACGGGCCCCGGCCGAAGGAGACGTGGCAGAGGGCCCCGCCGGCTCCGGCATCCGTGCGGTCGCGGAGGTCAGTTCCCCCTGCCCCACCCGCTGCGTCGGCACGTACGCCTGCGCCTCGGCCGGTCGACGGCCCTCCATGGCGTCGAGCAGCATCCGCTCGGCCTCGTCCGCGGCCGGCCGGTCCGCGGGGTCCTTGCGGAGCAGCGCGACGATGACGGGGGCCAGCGGGCCCGCCTTCTCCGGGTGCGGCGGCTCCTCGGTCACCACGGCCTGCATGGTGCTGATCGGCGAGGTCCGCCGGAACGGCGAGGTGCCCTCCACCGCCGTGTACAGCGTCGCGCCCAGCGACCAGAGGTCGGAGGCGGGCCCCGGATCCCCGCCCCGTACCCGCTCGGGCGCCAGATAGTCGATGGAGCCGACGAGTTCACCGGTCCGTGTGATCGTCGAGTCGCCCTCGATCGCCGCGATGCCGAAGTCGGTGAGCAGCACGCGTCCGTCGCGGGCCAGCAGGACGTTGCCGGGCTTGACGTCCCGGTGCAGCACCCCCGCCGCGTGCGCGGCGCGCAGGGCCCCGAGGACGTGCAGCCCGATCCTGGCCGCCTCGCGGGCCTCGATCGTGCCGGACTCCTTCGCGGCGTCCGCGAGCGAGGGCCCGTCGACGTACTGCATCACGATCCACGGCCGGTCGTCGTGCTCCAGCACGTCGTGCACGGTGACCACGCCCGGGTGGGTGATCCGCGCCGCGGCCCGGGCCTCTTTCTGCGTACGGGCGTGCAGAACCAGCCGGTCGGCCTCGGCCACGAACCGACCCGCCGTCAACTCCTTGACCGCCACGACCCGGTGCAGGACCTCGTCGTGCGCTCGCCAGACCTTGCCCATGCCGCCGCGGCCGATGGTCTCGCCCAGCCGGTATCGCCCGGCGAGCAGCAGCCCCGCGGCGGTATCCGCACTCTGTGAATGTTCCACTGTCCCCCGCCTGTTCCTTCGGATTCCAGGTTACGGAGGGGGGTACGGGGTACGGAACCTCGGGGCGGGCAAAGGAACCGCACTGTGACCCAGCCAACGAGAACCGGCCCTTTTCGGCCAGGTGGGCGGGTCGTCACATCTCAGCGCGTGGAGCGGTACGCCTTCACCGCCTGGTCGTAGATCTCGGACACCTTGTCGCGTTCGCTCTCCGGTCCGATGACCTGGACGACGTGGTAGCGGCCGGCCTCGATGAGGGCGAGGTTGCGGACGAAGACCTCGCGACCTGTGGTGTCCTGCCACGTGAACTGACCCACCGCCATGGCCTGCTGACCCACGTCGATGCGGCGCAGACCGGAGGCGCTGGACCAGGAGGAGTCCCGCCACGGCTGGAGCTCGCGCTCCTTGGTGCGCTGGTACGCCATCGGGTCGGAGCCGTTGGCCTGCACGGTGTCCCGGCCGGGGACGACGATCAGGGTGAAATCGCCCCCTGTGTAGCGGACTTGTCCGGCGTCGTTGATCGGGCTGCGGCGCCAGCCCTCGGCGACGCCGATCTGGAAGCCCTCGGGGTCCTTGCGCAGGGTGTAGCCGGCGGCGAGCGCCGGGGTGCTGGGGGTGGCGGCCGGCGGGCTCGTCTTCGGGGAACTCGGCGCGGTGCTCGGTGCGGTACTCGGCCGGGTGCTCGTCCCGGAGCTCGGCTCGCCGCTCTGACCGGCGGGCGGGGCGGACTGTCCGGTGGGCCGGCCGTCGGGCTGTTCGCCTTCGGCGCCGTTCTTGGGCATGAACATCACGGCGTACGCGATCGTCCCGCCGAGCAGCAGCAGAATCAGCAACAGGAGCGTACGGCCGAGGGACCGAGGGGACCGGGACGCGCCGGACGAGCGCGGTGCACGGGGCGCGCGCGGGGCCCGCTGCGGGAGCTCCTCGTGGAAGTGCTCCTGCCGGAACTCGCGGCGCTCGTCGTGGCGCTGGTCGTGGCGGTGGTCGTACCGCTGGTCGCTTCGTACGCCCTGGGGCTCGTCGTGGCGCGGCGCGTCCTGGTGGCGCCTGCCCTTCCTGTGACGATGACGGCCGCCGGCCGCTCCACCGCGGCGCCTGCGCACCAGTTCGCCGCGGCGCCGCACGACGGGCAGCCGCGTCGCGTCCACAGAGGGCAGCGGCACGATCCCCACGCCGGCCTCCGGCTCCGGCGCGGACCGTACGAGGGAACGCAGCCAGCCGCGCAGCTCCTCGAAGTCGGGGCGCTCGGTGGGGTCCTGGCGCAGCAGGGACTCGACGACCGGGCGCAGCGGGCCGCACTCCTCGGCGAAGGCGGGGGGTTCGGCGCAGACGAGCTGGACGAGCTCGGCCGCGTTGTCCTCGGGGTACGGGGCGTGGCCCTGCACGGCGCGGTAGAGCAGCGCGCCGAGCGCCCAGAGGTCGGTGGACGGGCCGATGGGCGGGGCGAGGCGCCAGTTCTCGTGGACCGGGCCCGCCTGCTCGGGCGCCCAGCGCTCGGTGACGGCGCCGACGACCGCGATCCGGGCCTGACGGGCCCGCTCGCCCGCGAGCCGGGTGGCCGGACCGCGGTAGACGGTCGCCGGACCACTCCCGTCCGCAGGTCCGTCCCAGCCGCCGGAGGCCGGTACGGGGACGGGGACAGGGGCGGGCACGGGTTCGGGCGCGGGGGTGTAGCCGGCCGGGAGCGCGGGGCGGCCGGAGCCCGGAAGCACCTGGCCGCCGCCCGCCGGGATGGGGCCGGAGCCGTCGCGCGAGGCATGGGGGCCGTCGCTCCAGCTCCCGGCGAGCAACGCGCGGGGCGGCCCGCCGCCTTCGCTCCCTGTCCCGTATCGCTTCGGGTACTGGTTCGGGTACTGGTTCGGGTACTCGGCCGGGTACCCGTCGTCGGTGTCGTCCTCGTCATCGTCGTCCACCGCCTGGGACCACCACTGCGGCTCCGGGCCGAGGCCCTGCGCGGGCACGGGTGCGGGAAGCGGCGGCAGCGGAACAGCGCGGTCGGACTCGGACTCAGGGTCGGGCTCGGACTCAGGGTCGGGCTGGGGCTCGGACTCCGGGGCGGGGTCCTGGATCGGACGCTGCACGGGGACGGCGCCGGTCGCGGTCTCGCCGAGCTGCGCGGCGGCGCGGGCCCCCGCCCGGTAGGCGGCGATGGCGCCCGCGCGGGCCGCCCGTACATCCGCGGCCGGACTCGTCACCGGCGCGCCGGGACCGCCCGACGGGCCGGCGGCACCCGGCAGTTCGGGGCGCGCCGGCGGCTCGATCTCGGAATGACCCCGCGCTTCGGGCACGGCCGCGGCCCCGGGCGGCGGTTCCTCCTCGCCTCCGTCGACGTCCCCGTACCCGCGCTCGTCCTCCTCGGTGAACGGCACGGGCGCGTAGCCGCAGAGGGCCTCCTCCGCAGCGCCCGCCGCGAGCCCGGTCAGGACCACGCGTCCGTCGTCGCAGACGAGCACGGTCCGTGTGGTGATGTTCCGGTGGGTCCAGCCGTGCGCGTGCAGCGCGCGCAGGGCGGTGAGGACGTCGGAGCCGATCTCGGCGGCGCGGTACGGGCTCAGTGGCCGCTCGGCGAGGAGGGCCGCCAGCGGCCTGGCCCCGACCAGTTCACTCACTATCCACAGCGAACCGGCCTCCGCGAACACGTCGAAGACCTGGTCGAGGCGCGGGTGGTCCGGGATCTGCGCGGCGGCCTGCGCCGCCTCCACGGCGCGCCGCACCGCGGGGTCGGCGGGCCGCCGGGTCGCCCGGCCGGAGACGCGGTGCGGGGTGAAACCGGTGCCGTCGTCGTCGACGACCTCGGCGTCGACCACCTCGGGCAACGGCACCTGGCGGACCAGGACCTCCTGCCCGCTGTACGTGTCGAAGGCGCGCGTCTCGACGAGTTCGTACGCGTCCGAGGGAGGCAGGGGCAGGCGATAGCGGTCGGCGAGCACCCTTCCCGCGTAGTCGTCCACGACGCCTCCCCACCGAGCGCGCTGTCCCCCGGGTCGCGCGGACCCGTTCAGCTCATGGATCCCACGGATCCCACGGATCGCGCGAAACCGTCAATTCCGGTCCGGGCCCGTACAGTTACCGGCTCTGTTCGACTGCGTACGGTCCACGACCTCTCACGATACGTGCCGCCGGTCAGTCCTTGGGGCTGAACGTGGCGAACGCCGTGTCCCGCAGCGTCCTGCACGCGGCCGCGTCCCACTCGTCCGCCTTGCAGCTGATCATGATCGAGTAGCCGTGCGTGGCGTCCACCTTGAAGCCCCGGTTGAGTATCCGGACCCGCATGCCCTTCTCGGTGCGCTCGAACTCCCAGTCCGCGACGGTCGGATACCCCTTGTACGAGACCGGCTTGATGCCGATGTGCCGGTAGCCGTTGCTGCTCGCGGAGACGCCGGCCACGGCCGCGGCCCACGCGCTGGCCGCGTCGTCCTTCGGGCTGCTGTTGTAGTCGACCTGGACGCGCGGGTACCCGCCGTCGGCGTTGAAGATCCCGCCCGAGTTCCGGCCCGCTATGCCGTTGAGCCTGAAGGAAGACGGCATCGCCATGGAGAAGTGGAACTGGCTGTTGGTCACCATCGTGTACCCGGCGGGCAGCTGCGCCCCGGGCGCGTGGGTGCTCGGGTTCCCGGACGGCGTACCGCTCTGCCCACCCGAGCCCGAACCGGAACCCGAGCCGCTCGGCTGCTCGCCGCCCTGCTGGCCGGGGTCGCTCGGCGCCCCGGTCTTGTCCTTGCCGCCGCCGTTCCCGGCCGTGGCACCGGCCGAGGCCACCGTGTCGCCGGAGCCCTTGCCGCCGCCCTTGGCGTCGGTTCCCTCGTCACCGCCGACGAGCGAGACGGCGAGGATGGTGCCGAGCAGGGCCAGTACGACGACCCCGGCGATGATGACAAGGGTGCGGCGCGGCACGACATCGGTGAGCGAGGCCCGTGGCTGCGCCGGCCTGTTCCCGCCCTGCAGCGGATCCGGCTTCGGCTTGGCCTTCTGCTCGGCCCTCGCCGCGGCGGCCGCGTTCCGTACGGACTTCAGCGCCCCGCGCAGCCGCTCGGCGGCCGCGTCGGCGCTCTTCCCCTTCGCGGAGGGCTTGGCCGGCGATGTGGGCGGAAGCGGCGGCAGGGGCACGACGCGCGTGGCCTCCGGCGACGGCTCGGGCTCGACCACCGGCACCGGCGCGTCCAGCACCGCCCTGAGCAGCACGCGCGCGCCCGCGTCGTCGAGCCGCTGCTCGGGGTCCTTGGCCAGCAGGCCGTAGATGACCTTCTCCAGCAGGGGCCCCGCGTTCTTCGGCGGGTCGACGGGCTCGGTCATCACGGCGGTGAGCGTCGCGATCGCGGAACCCTTGTCGTACGGCGGGCTGCCCTCGACGCTCGCGTACAGCAGTCCGCCCAGCGACCACATGTCGGCGGCGGGGCCGGGCTTGTGGCCGCGGGCCCGCTCGGGCGAGATGTACGAGGGGGCGCCGACGAGCATGCCGGTGGAGGTGATCGACGGGTCGCCCTCGACCTGGGCGATGCCGAAGTCGGTGAGGACGACCCGGCCGTCCTCGGCGATCAGCACGTTGGACGGCTTCACGTCACGGTGCAGGATGCCCTGGCGGTGGGCGGACCGCAGGACGTCGAGGATCGCGAGACCGACCTCGGCGGCGCGGTGGGGCGTGAGCGTCCCGTCCTCACGGACGGCGTCGGCGAGGGACTTGCCCTCGATGAGCTCCATGACGATCCACGGCCGGTCGTCCTCGTCGACGACGTCGTAGACGGTGACGGCACCGTTGTTACGGATCCGGGCGATGGCCTTCGCCTCGCGCAGGGTCCGGGTGATGAGCCGTCGCTTCTCCTCCTCGTCGATGCTGTTGGGGAAGCGCAGCTCCTTGACCGCGACCGTCCGCCCGAGGGTCTCGTCGACCGCGCGCCACACCGTGCCCATGCCGCCGCGTCCGAGGACGCCGTCGAGCCGGTAACGGCCGGCCAGCAGACGCTCCTCGGACGGTACGCCGCCGGACGGCTTCGTCCCGGACGAGGGCGTCCCGCCCTTGGGCTTCGAGGCCGTCGCGGCCCCGCTCTCCACGGGCGCGGGTTCCTTCCCCGGTCCGCCGTCCTCGCTCTCGGCCGCGCCGGGCTTCACGTCCGGCTCCGCCTCACGAGCCGCTGGAACCACACCCCGGTCGCCGTCGGTTCCGGCACCCGCGGCTGCGTCCCGCCGAGGGTCCCGCGCCGTGTCCCGCGACTGCTCCGCCTCCGACATGCGTCCCCTCTGCGATCCCTGATCTCCGCCCGCGTCCGCCGCTTCCCGCGCGATGCGGTAACCCGCCCTGGAAGAGAGCCCATTGTCTCTCACCCTGGGACCGATCCCGCTCCCGGGTCCGCACTCCGAGAGGGCGGCCCCGGAGGAAAGCGCTCCCATCAAGGCACCCGACGCCGAGGCGCCCCCTTCGGGTTCCCGGCCCGTACGAACAGGATGCCGCAACCGCCGCCCAACGGGCCTTTCCCGAGCGCCACTTCCCCGGATCCCCCTCCGCCGACCGGTCAGATCGGCACGATGTCGGGCGCTCCGAGCCGCGCCGCGTCCGCCGTCAGGTCGTCCGGCTGCCGCTGCGATTCCCGCTCCGCCTCCACCCGCTTCTCGTAGTGCTCCACCTCCTTCTCGATCTGGTTCCCGTCCCAGCCCAGGACCGGCGCCATCAGCTCGGCGCACTCCCGCGCGCAGCGCGTCCCCCGGTCGAAGGTCTCGATCGAGATCCTGGTGCGCCGGGTCAGGACGTCGTCCAGGTGCCGGGCCCCCTCGTGCGAGGCCGCGTAGACGACCTCGGCGCGCAGATAGTCCTCCGCTCCCGTGAGCGGTTCGGCAAGACCCGGTTCCGCGGCGATGAGTTCCAGGATCTCCTCGGTCAGCGACCCGTACCGGTTGAGGAGATGCTCAATCCGCACGACGTGGAGTCCGGTCCGCGCGGCGATCCTGGCCCGTGCGTTCCACAGCGCCTTGTAGCCCTCGGCGCCCAGCAGCGGGATGTCCTCGGTGACGCACTCCGCGACCCGCTGGTCGAGCGCGTGCACGGCCTCGTCCACGGCGTCCTTGGCCATGACGCGGTAGGTGGTGTACTTGCCGCCGGCGACGACGACCAGGCCGGGGACCGGGTGCGCGACGGTGTGTTCGCGCGAGAGCTTGCTGGTGGCGTCCGACTCGCCGGCCAGCAGGGGCCGCAGGCCCGCGTACACGCCCTCGACGTCGTCTCTGGTGAGCGGTACCGCCAGCACGCTGTTGACGTGCTCGATCAGATAGTCGATGTCGGCGCTGGACGCGGCCGGATGTGCCTTGTCCAGGTCCCAGTCGGTGTCCGTGGTACCCACGATCCAGTGGCGTCCCCACGGGATCACGAACAGCACGGACTTCTCGGTCCGCAGGATCAGTCCGGTATTCGAGTGAATCCGGTCCTTGGGCACCACCAGATGGATGCCCTTCGAGGCCCGTACATGGAACTGCCCCCTCTCCCCGATGAGCGCCTGGGTGTCGTCCGTCCACACCCCCGTCGCGTTCACGATCTGCTTGGCGTGGATCTCGTACTCCCCGCCCGCCTCGACGTCCTGCACCCGGGCTCCGACGACCCGCTCGCCCTCGCGCAGGAAGCCGATCACCCGCGCCCGGCTCGCGGCCTTCGCGCCGTAGCTCGCCGCGGTCCGCACCAGGGTGGCGACGAACCGGGCGTCGTCCATCTGGGCGTCGTAGTACTGCAACGCGCCGACCAGGGCGTCCTTCTTCAGACACGGCGCCACCCGCAGCGCCGCCTGCCGCGAGAGATGGCGGTGCACCGGCAGTCCGCGGCCGTGGCCCGACGAGACCGACATCGCGTCGTACAGGGCGACGCCCGAGCCCGCGTAGAGCCGCTCCCAGCCCTTGTGCTGCAAGGGGTAGAGGAAGGGCACCGGCTTCACCAGGTGGGGGGCGAGCCGCTCGAGGAGCAGCCCGCGCTCCTTCAACGCCTCACGCACCAGCGCGAAGTCCAGCATCTCCAGATAGCGCAGGCCGCCGTGGATCAGCTTGCTCGACCGGCTGGAGGTCCCTGATGCCCAGTCGCGTGCCTCCACGAGGCCGGTGGAGAGCCCTCTCGTGACCGCGTCGAGTGCGGTCCCGGCACCGACCACGCCGGCGCCCACCACCAGTACGTCCAGTTCACGCTCGGCCATCGCCGCGAGCGCTTCGGCGCGCTCGGCCGGTCCCAGTGTCGCTGTCCTCACCGCTGCCTCCCGTCGTCCCCCCGCGTGATCGGGCTCACAGACTCGATTCTGTCCCGGCCCTCCGACTTCAGCCACCGCCTGTGGATAACACTCGGCGACCTTCGACCTCACAATGCGGCATATCGGTCATATTTACGCCTAGTCTGACATTGCACTCGCCCCGTTCTGTCCACAGGACTTGCGCGTCTCGTTCCCTCCGGCTACTGGGAAGGACGGCCCACCTTCATGCCCGCTGATCTCGCCGTCATCGGCCTCGGCCACCTCGGACTCCCCCTCGCCCAGGCCGCCACCGCCGCCGGCATCGACACCATCGGCTTCGACACCGACCCGCGCCCCGTCGCCGAACTCGCCGCCGGCCGCCCGCCCGTCGACGGCTCGCTCACCGCGTCGGAGATCCGCCGGATGCTGTCGGGGGGCTTCCGGCCGACCACCAACCCGGCCGAGCTGGGCCGGGTCCGCACGGCCGTCATCTGTGCCCCGACCCCGCTCGGCCCCGACCACACCCTCGACCTCACCGCCGTCGCCGACGCCGCCCGCGCCCTGGCCGCCAGGCTGCGCCCCCACACGACGGTCCTGCTGGAGTCCCCCGTCCACCCCGGCACCACCGAAGGTGTGCTGCGCGACCTCCTGGAGGCGGGCTCGGGGCTGCGCGCGGGCCGCGACTTCCATCTCGCGTACTCCCCCGGCCGTCTCGACCCCGGAAACCGCGCCCACGGCTTCACCGGCACCCCCAAGGTCATCGGCGGCCTCACCCCCGCCTGCACCGAGTCCGCGGCCGCCTTCTACGGACGGCTCACCGACAAGGTGGTACGCGCGCGTGGCCCGCGCGAGGCCGAGACCGTCAAGCTCCTGGAGACCAACTTCCGGCACGTCAACATCGCCCTCGTCAACGAGATGGCGGTGCTGTGCCACGAACTCGGCGTCGACCTGTGGGACGTCATCCGCTGCGCAGAGACCAAGCCCTTCGGGTTCCAGGCCTTCCGCCCCGGCCCCGGCGTGGGCGGCCACGGCGTCCCGGTCGACACCATCGGCCCGCACCGCCCGCTGCGGATGGTCGAACTGGCGAGCCAGGTCAACGAGCGCATGCCGCAGTACGTCGTCCAGCGCTGCGCGACCCTGCTCAACGAGCACGGCAAGTCGGCCCGGGGCGCCCGGGTCCTTCTGCTCGGCATCACGTACAAACCCGATCTCGCCGACCGCCAGAGCTCCCCGGCCGACGAGATCGCCCGCCGCCTGATGGACCTGGGCGCGGTGGTCAGCTACCACGACCCCCACGTCCCGGACTGGCGCGTCCGTGACCTCCCGGTCCCCCGCGCGGACTCCCTCTACGAGGCCGCCGCCCACGCCGACCTGACGGTCCTTCTGCAGCACCACCGCACCTACGACCTCCAGGGCCTGGCGGTCAAGGCCCAGCTCCTCCTGGACACCCGCGGCGCGACCCCGGCCGGCGCGGCACACCGGCTCTGACCAGCCCTCATACGGAAGGGGCCCCGCACCACCCGGTGCGGGGCCCCTTCGCATACGTCGGATCGAACGTGTCAGCGCTTGTGCTGCGCGTCCGCGACCGTGACCTCGACGCGCTGGAACTCCTTGAGCTCGCTGTAGCCCGTCGTGGCCATCGCCCGGCGCAGCGCGCCGAAGAAGTTCATCGAGCCGTCCGGGGAGTGCGACGGACCGGCGAGGATCTCCTCGGTCGTGCCGACGATGCCCAGGTCGACCAGCTTGCCGCGCGGCACGTCCTCGTGGACGGCCTCCATGCCCCAGTGGTGGCCCTTGCCCGGCGCGTCCGTGGCACGGGCCAGCGGGGAGCCGATCATGACCGAGTCGGCGCCGCAGGCGATCGCCTTCGGCAGGTCGCCGGACCAGCCCACACCGCCGTCGGCGATGACGTGGACGTACCGGCCACCCGACTCGTCCATGTAGTCACGGCGGGCCGCGGCCACGTCGGCGACCGCGGTCGCCATCGGGACCTGGATGCCGAGCACGTTGCGCGTGGTGTGCGCCGCGCCGCCGCCGAAGCCGACGAGGACGCCCGCGGCGCCGGTGCGCATCAGGTGCAGGGCCGCGGTGTACGTGGCGCAGCCGCCGACGATGACCGGGACGTCAAGCTCGTAGATGAACTGCTTGAGGTTGAGCGGCTCGGCCGCGCCCGAGACGTGCTCGGCGGAGACCGTGGTGCCGCGGATGACGAAGATGTCCACGCCCGCGTCGACGACGGCCTTGGAGAACTGCGCGGTGCGCTGCGGGGAGAGCGCGGCGGCGGTGACCACACCCGAGTCGCGCACCTCCTTGATGCGCTGCCCGATCAGCTCTTCCTTGATCGGAGCGGCGTAGATCTCCTGCAGACGGCGGGTCGCGGTGGCCTCGTCCAGCTCGGCGATCTCGTCCAGCAGCGGCTGCGGGTCCTCGTAGCGGGTCCACAGACCCTCGAGGTTCAGCACGCCCAGGCCGCCCAGCTCACCGATGCGGATCGCGGTCTGCGGCGACACGACCGAGTCCATGGGGGCGGCCAGGAAGGGGAGCTCGAAGCGGTAGGCGTCGATCTGCCAGGCGATCGAGACCTCCTTCGGGTCCCGGGTGCGCCGGCTCGGTACGACGGCGATGTCGTCGAACGCGTACGCCCTGCGGCCGCGCTTGCCGCGCCCGATCTCGATCTCAGTCACGATGTGTGGCCTTTCCCTCTACGTCTGCGCCTACCAGTATCCCCGACACAAGCGTGAGGGGCGGTTCCGGCCACATGCCGGAACCGCCCCCACGCGTCGCGCTCTGTTACTTCCTGCTGTAGTTCGGCGCCTCGACCGTCATCTGGATGTCGTGCGGGTGGCTCTCCTTGAGGCCCGCCGAGGTGATCCGGACGAACCGGCCGTTCGCCTGAAGCTCCGGAACGGTGCGGCCGCCGACGTAGAACATCGACTGACGCAGGCCGCCGACCAGCTGGTGGACGACCGCGGAGAGCGGACCGCGGTAGGGCACCTGGCCCTCGATGCCCTCGGGCACGAGCTTCTCGTCGGAGGCGACGCCCTCCTGGAAGTAGCGGTCCTTGGAGAAGGAGCGCTGCTCGCCGCGGGACTGCATGGCGCCCAGCGAGCCCATGCCGCGGTACGACTTGAACTGCTTGCCGTTGATGAACATCAGCTCGCCCGGGGACTCCTCGCAGCCGGCGAGCAGCGAGCCGAGCATCACCGTGTCGGCGCCGGCGACCAGCGCCTTGGCGATGTCGCCCGAGTACTGCAGACCGCCGTCGCCGATGACCGGCACGCCGGCCGCCTTGGCGGCGAGGGAGGCCTCGTAGATCGCGGTGACCTGCGGGACGCCGATACCGGCGACCACGCGGGTGGTGCAGATGGAGCCCGGGCCGACACCGACCTTGATGCCGTCCACGCCGGCGTCGATCAGCGCCTGGGCACCGTCGCGGGTGGCGACGTTTCCGCCGATGACGTCGACGGAGGAGTTCGACTTGATCTTGGCGACCATGTCGCCGACCAGCCGGGAGTGGCCGTGCGCGGTGTCGACGACGATGAAGTCGACCCCGGCCTCGATCAGCGCCTGGGCGCGCTCGTACGCGTCACCGGCGACACCGACGGCCGCGCCGACGAGCAGGCGGCCTTCCTTGTCCTTGGCGGCGTTCGGGTACTTCTCGGCCTTGACGAAGTCCTTGACCGTGATGAGGCCCTTGAGGATGCCGGCGTCGTCGACCAGCGGCAGCTTCTCGATCTTGTGGCGGCGCAGCAGCTCCATGGCGTCCACGCCGGAGATGCCGACCTTGCCCGTGACGAGCGGCATCGGGGTCATGACCTCGCGCACCTGGCGGCTGCGGTCCGACTCGAAGGCCATGTCGCGGTTGGTGACGATGCCGAGCAGCTTGCCCGCCTGGTCGGTCACCGGGACGCCGCTGATGCGGAACTTGGCGCAGATCGCGTCGGCCTCGCCGAGCGTCGCGTCCGGGTGGACCGTGATCGGGTCGGTGACCATGCCGGACTCGGAGCGCTTCACGAGGTCGACCTGGTTGGCCTGGTCGGCGATCGAGAGGTTGCGGTGCAGCACACCCACGCCGCCCTGCCGCGCCATGGCGATCGCCATGCGGGACTCGGTGACCTTGTCCATCGCCGCGGAGAGCAGCGGGATGTTCACCCGCACGTTCTTGGAGATGTACGAGGAGGTGTCGATCTGGTCGGGCGCCATGTCGGACGCGCCCGGCAGCAGCAGCACGTCGTCGTAGGTCAGCCCGAGTGTCGCGAATTTCTCGGGCACTCCGTCGACGTTGGCAGTCATGACACCTTCCCCAAATGGCCTTGATCGGTGCGGATGTCCATGCTAACGGGCTACAGCGGTGTCTCATTCCACGATCAAGATCACCGAGAAGCTTTGTACGTTCGTACGTGTACGTGAGGGCCACCGGTGCCCGGCAACCCTTACGGCCCGGCGCAAGCCCTACTGCTCGGCGAGTGCGCGCAGGCGGCTGAGCGCGCGGTGCTGCGCCACCCGTACCGCCCCCGGCGACATCCCGAGCATCTGACCGGTCTCCTCGGCCGTGAGCCCGACCGCCACCCGAAGCACCAGCAGCTCGCGCTGGTTCTCGGGCAGATTGGCGAGGAGCTTCTTGGCCCACTCGGCGTCGTCGCTGAGCAGCGCACGTTCCTCGGGGCCCAGCGAGTCGTCGGGCCGCTCCGGCATCTCGTCGGAGGGGACGGCCGTCGACCCCGGGTGCCGCATCGCGGCCCGCTGCAGGTCGGCGACCTTGTGTCCGGCGATGGCGAAGACGAATGCCTCGAACGGCCTGCCGGTGTCCTTGTAGCGCGGCAGCGCCATCAGAACGGCGACGCAGACCTCTTGCGCCAGGTCCTCGACAAAGTGGCGAGCATCACCGGGCAACCGGTTCAGCCGCGTACGGCAATAGCGCAGGGCGAGAGGGTGCACGCGCGCCAGAAGGTCGTGTGTCGCCTGTTCGTCGCCCTCGACGGCACGGTGAACGAGTGCACCGATCACCGTGGTCTCGTCGTCGCGCATCGCTCCATGGTGCCTTGACGCCTGAGGATTCGCGGCACCGCGTCCGTAGTTGTGCACCGAAGCGTTATGAGCAGGTGCGCCGGAACTCATCTCCTGCGCCCTCCCCTTCCGCTCGATCGACTCGTCCCCGAGGAACTCCACATCTCAAGGATGCGGCATCCCGCGCGTAAGTGACACAAGCCGCTTCGCAGCGGGGACACAAGCTGCCGTCGCAGCGGGGACGAAAGCCGGTCCCGGCGGAGCCTTTCGGCTCCGCCCCGCCCGCCCTCGGCGGACGGGGATCGCGACCGGTCGCGGCGGCTAGCGGACCAGGCCCCAACGGAAGCCGAGGGCGACGGCGTGCGCCCGGTCCGATGCGCCCAGCTTCTTGAACAGGCGCCGCGCGTGCGTCTTGACGGTGTCCTCGGAGAGGAAGAGCTCGCGCCCGATCTCCGCGTTGGACCGTCCGTGGCTCATGCCTTCGAGCACCTGGATCTCACGCGCGGTGAGGGTCGGCGCCGCGCCCATCTCGGCCGAGCGAAGCCGGCGCGGGGCGAGCCGCCAGGTCGGGTCGGCGAGGGCCTGGGTGACCGTGGCCCGCAGTTCGGCGCGCGAGGCGTCCTTGTGCAGATAGCCACGGGCACCCGCGGCGACCGCGAGCGCGACACCGTCCAGGTCCTCGGCGACGGTGAGCATGATGATGCGGGCGCCGGGGTCCGCGGACAGCAGCCGGCGGACGGTCTCCACGCCGCCCAGACCGGGCATGCGTACGTCCATCAGAATCAGGTCCGAGCGGTCCGCGCCCCAGCGGCGGAGGACTTCCTCGCCGTTGGCCGCAGTGGTCACACGCTCCACGCCGGGCACGGTCGCGACCGCGCGGCGGAGCGCCTCTCGGGCAAGCGGGGAGTCGTCGCAGACGAGGACGGATGTCATGGCCGCCCTCCGCAGCTGATGCGCGTCACCTTGAGCCTCCAGGGCTGGTACGTATCGTCACCTGTGCGGTTGACGCTCTCGGACACCTGCCCGAGCGCTTGTTCCTTCAACCGCCTCCGCACTCTCAACGACGGTCACTCGAAAGAGTTACGGGTCGGACGGCCGCCTTCGGCACTCTATGTGAGGGAGCGAACGCGGAGGAGAGCGCCGCAGGTCATCCGTCCCAACACCGGAACCTATGCCCCATTTAGCGGGTTTTCTTCCCTTTTTGCGGTGTCTGTGGCTAGATTCGCAATGAGTCATATTTACATCTACTTAGACAGTAGTTGTACGGTCGGGTCGAACCCGCGAGAGCGGGTACGCGAGACCCATGGGGGGCGAAGGGCCCCCGAGCATCAGCCATCCACCCGCCCACCTATCCGTTCGACACGGTTTCAAGGGGACAAGCGCAATGGCAGATTTCTCCCGCCTTCCCGGACCCAACGCCGATCTGTGGGACTGGCAGCTCCTCGCGGCCTGCCGCGGAGTCGACAGTTCCCTGTTCTTCCACCCCGAGGGAGAGCGCGGCGCGGCACGGAGTGCGCGTGAGAACTCGGCGAAAGAGGTCTGCATGCGGTGCCCGGTACGCGCGGAGTGCGCGGCACACGCACTCGCCGTACGGGAGCCCTACGGCGTATGGGGCGGCCTCACCGAGGACGAACGCGAAGAGCTCATGGGACGAGCCCGCAATCGCCTGATCACGGCATCGGCAACGGCATCGAGTTCGGCAGGCGTGGGGCGCGCCTGAAGGAACGTTTCTGCTTGTGAGGACGGGGCCGGGACCGCACCCCACCCGGCCCCACGGAGCCGCTCCGCACGCGGCCCGGGGGCGTGCGGCGCGGACGGGCCCGTGTGTGCCCGTCCGCGACATGCCCCGGGCCTTCCCCGTGAGCGGGCCTACGCGCGCGTGGAGGCGCGCGTCAGCTCGTCCAACGTCGCCGCGACGGCCGGGACCTGGGCCAGGTCCGGCAGCGTGAGGGCGACGATCTCCCGCTCCACGGCCGGCTCCACGGCCACGGTCCTCGCCCCCTTGGGGCGTACGGACTCGATGGCGAGCTCCGGCAGGACGGCCACGCCGAGGCCGGCGCCCACGAGCCCGACCACCGCCGGGTAGTCGTCGGTGGCGAAGTCGATACGCGGGGTGAAGCCCGCCTCCTCGCAGACCTCCACCAGCTGACGGCGGCAGCGCGGGCAGCCCGCGATCCAGGACTCGTCGGCCAGTTCGGCGATGCCCACCGACTCGGCGTCGGCCAGCCGGTGCGCCTCCGGCACCAGGCCGACCAGGCGATCGGCGAGCAGGGGACGCACGACGAGGTCGTCCCACTCGGCCGGTCCCGCCCCGTAACGGAACGCCAGGGCCACGTCGCAGTCGCCCTCGCGCAGCATCTCCACCGAGCGCGGCGGCTCGGCCTCCACCAGCGAGACCCGGGTGCCCGGGTGCGCGGCGCGCAGGGCGGCGAGGGCCGTGGGGACCAGGGTGGAGCTGCCGCTGGGGAAGGAGACAAGGCGGACGCGGCCGGCGCGCAGCCCCGCGATGGCGGCCACCTCCTCCTCGGCGGCCGTGAGCCCGGCGAGGATGCCCGAGGCGTGCCGGACGAGGGCCTCGCCCGCCTGGGTGAGGCGCATCTCGCGGCCGGTCCGGATCAGCAGGGGTGTTCCGGCGGAGGATTCGAGCGCCTTCATCTGCTGGCTCACCGCGGGCTGGGTGCAGCCGAGTTCGCGCGCGGCGGCGGAGAAGGAGCCGGTCGCGGCGACGGCGCGCAGGACGCGGAGATGGCGGGCCTCGATCATAGGCCGAGCATAAGCGAGGCTTGGGCATCGCGGCCAATATTCATTCACGGCTTTGAGAACGGTCGCCTAGGGTGCCCTTATGAAGTTGCTGAGCGTGAATGCCGGACGGGCCAAGTCCGCGGAGTACACCGACGCCCCCTCGGGGACGACGGGCATCGACAAGCGTCCCGTCGAGGGGCCGGTACGGGTCGAGGCGCCGGGCCCGCGTGGCGTCGGGGCGAGCGGGGTCGCGGGGGACGCGGTGTGCGACCTGCGTTTCCACGGCGGCGACGACCGCGCCGTGTACGCCTTCGCCCGCGAGGACATGGACCTCTGGGAGCGCGAGCTGGGCCGGACGCTGTCCAACGGCTCCTTCGGCGAGAACCTCACCACCCTCGGGCTCGACGTGAACGGCGCCCTGATCGGCGAGCGTTGGCGGGTCGGCGAGGACGTGGTCGTGGAGGTGACCGGCAGCCGTATCCCGTGCCGTACCTTCGCCGGCTTCGTCGAGGAGAAGGGCTGGGTCCGCCGCTTCACCCAGTCGACGGCGGGCCCGGGCGCGCTGCTGCGGGTGATCGAGCCGGGTGAGCTCAAGGCCGGCGACCCTGTGACGGTGGTACACCGGCCGGAGCACGACATCACGGTCGCGCTGCTGCACCGGGCCTCGACCACGGAGCGCACGCTTCTGCCGAGCACCCTGGTCGCGGCCGAGTGGATGGAGTCGGGCCTGCTGGACCTCGCCCGCACGTACACGGAGAAGTACGGCACCGGCGCCTAGGCCCGCTGCTCGCCGCCCGCTGCTCGCCGCCCGCCGCCCGCCGCCCGCAGTCGGGTATGGGGGAAGACCCCGAGGGCGGATCAGGGTCGGTTCGGGGCCGGTCCAGGGACCGTCCCCGATGTGTGCGCCGGGGGCGGGACGCGACGCTGTTCGCATGTCTCGCCTCAAGCGCGTCCTCATCGTTCTCGGGTCGGTCGCCGCGGTACTGATCGCGGCGATCGGCGGTGGTTTCCTGTGGCTCTACGCGGACGCGAAGGTGTCCACGGCCGGTTCGACGGAGTTCACCCGCGAGCTGGCGATACCCCCGCTCGCGCAGTCGACCGTGCGAGCGGACGGAACCCGGGTCTTCGACCTCACCATGCGCGCCGGCCGGAAGGAGTTCGAGCCCGGCAAGCAGACGCCCACCTGGGGCTTCAACGGCGACTATCTGGGCCCCACGCTCCGCGCCGAGCGCGGGGAGAAGGTCGCGGTCCGCATCAAGAACACGCTCGACGAGGCCTCGACCGTGCACTGGCACGGGATGCACCTGCCCGCGAAGATGGACGGCGGACCGCACCAGATGGTGGCCCCGGGCGGCAGTTGGACCCCGAACTGGACGGTGGACCAGCCGGCATCCACGCTCTGGTACCACCCGCATCCGCACGGGGCGACGGAGAAACACGTCCAGCGTGGTCTGGCCGGGATGTTCCTGCTCGACGACGCCCGCTCGAAGGGGCTGGCGCTGCCCAGGACGTACGGCGTCGACGATCTGCCGGTCGTCGTCCAGGACGTGAAGTTCGACGGGGCGACGTTCGACCACGGGCACGGCCTGATGGCGAGCGTCGGATTCCTCGGCGACCGGACGATGGTCAACGGCACGCCGGACCCGTACAAGCAGGTGGGCGACGAGCGGATACGGCTGCGGCTCCTCAACGCCTCCACCGCGCGGGTCTACACCTTCGGCTTCGACGACGACCGGCGGTTCGCGCTGATCGGGACCGACGGCGGGCTGCTCGAGCGGCCGGCGTCGATGGACCGGGTCCGGCTGTCGCCCGGCGAGCGCGCCGAGATCGTGGTGACGATGAAGCCGGGCGAGCGGACCGTGCTGCGCTCCTATCCCCTGGACGCCGGCCTGGACTTCTGGAACCAGCGGTTCAGCGGCGGTGACGACTCCTTCGACGTGCTCCAGCTGCGGGCCGCCGCGACCCTGCGGCCGTCGCCCGACGTTCCGGCGCGGCTCGGCGAGCTGGAGGTGCCCGACGGCAAGGACACGGTGCGCGGTCGCCACTTCGACCTGCGGATGAGCGGCATCAACGGGCGGTCGATGGAGATGAGCCGAATAGACGAGACCGTCACCCGGGGCACCTCCGAGACCTGGACGGTGCGCAACGACAACGGTATGCCGCACAACTTCCACGTCCACGACGTGCAGTTCCGGGTCCTGGAGGTCGACGGCGAGAAGCCGCCGGCGGAGCTGCTCGGCGCCAAGGACACGGTGTACCTGCCGTCGGGCACGACGATGAAGCTCGCGATGCGGTTCGACGGGCCGGCCGATCCTGACACTCCGTACATGTACCACTGCCATCTGCTCTACCACGAGGACGCCGGGATGATGGGGCAGTTCGTGGTCGTGGAGAAGGGGCAGCAGGCGGGGAAGGTCCGTACGCCGCACGCTCACGCGTGGCACTAACGTGCCGCGTATGACGACTGCATTGATTACGGGCGCGACGGCGGGGATCGGGGCCGCCTTCGCGCGGAAGCTGGCGGCGGACGGGCACGATGTCGTGCTCGTGGCCCGCGATGTGAAGAGACTGCGGGAGCAGGCGACCGAGCTGCACGACCGGCACGGCATCGAGGCCGAGGTACTGGCGGCGGATCTGTCGGAGGAGAAGGGGATCGCGGCCGTGGAGGCCCGGCTCTCCGATCCGCGGCAGCCGGTGGACCTGCTGGTGAACAACGCCGGTTTCGGCAACAAGGGCCGGTTCCTGGAAGTGTCCATGGCCGACGAGTTGAAGATGCTGACGGTGCACTGCGAGGCGGTGCTCCGGCTGACGTCGGCGGCGGCGGCTTCCATGCGCACGCGGGGCCGGGGAGGGGTGGTGAACGTGGCCTCGGTGGCAGCGTTCGTGCCGCGGGGCACGTACGGGGCGTCGAAGGCGTGGGTGGTGCAGTTCACGCAGGGTGCGGCCCGGGATCTGGCGGGCACCGGGGTGCGGCTGATGGCGCTGTGCCCGGGCTTCGTCCGGACGGAGTTCCACGAGCGGGCCGGGATGGGGACGGACAACATCCCGGGCTGGATGTGGCTCGACGCGGACAAGCTGGTGGCCGCCGCCCTGAGCGACCTGGCGCGGGGGAAGTCGCTGTCCATCCCCGACCCGCGCTACAAGGCGCTGATGGGCGTGGTGAAGCTGGCGCCTCGCGGCCTGCTCGGAGGGGTGTCCTCCAAGGCAGGCCGCAAGTACGGCCCGAAGTGACGGGTGGGCGGGGCTAGGCCGTGTTTTAGATCGGGGTTCCGGTCCACGCCTCACGCCGTGATGATCACGGTGTGGGGCGTGGAGATCTTTCTGATGAGCAGTGGTCGGTGCTGGAGTCGGTGCTGCCCTCGGCGGGTGTGAGCCGTAGGTCCGGGAACCGACGGCGGTTGATCAATGGGGTTCGGTGGCGGGTTCGGACGGGTGTTCCGTGGCGGGACCTGCCGCGTGAGTACGGGCCCTGGCAGACCGTGTATGGGCTGTTTCGCCGATGGCAGCGCGAGGGCGTCTGGGCCCGGATTCTCACCTTCTTGCAGGCGAGGGCCGATGCGGCCGGGCTGATCACGTGGGAGGTGAATGTCGACTCGACGGTCTGCCGGGCCCATCAGCATGCTGCTGGTGCCCGCCGGGACGGGGCCGGGCAGAAGGAGCCCCCGGGAGGGGTCGGGACCGAGCCGGAGGATCACGGGCTGGGCCGGTCGCGGGGCGGGTTCTCCACGAAGATCCATCTGGCGTGCGAGCAGGGCCAGAAGCCGTTGTCGTTGTTGGTCACGGCAGGCCAGCGGGGTGACAGCCCGCAGTTCGAGCCGGTCCTCGAAGCGATCCGGGTACCCAAGCCGGGTGGTGGTCGTCCCAGGCGCAGGCCGCTGCGGGTGCGTGGTGACAAGGCGTACTCCTCGCGCGCCAACCGTGCCTACCTGCGCAGACGCGGGATCCGCTGCACCATCGCGGAGCCGGCCGACCAGGTCCGCAATCGCAAGCGCCGTGGCCGCTTCGGTGGCCGGCCGCCGGCCTTCGACGGGGAGGACTACAAGGCCCGCCACGCGGTCGAGTGCGGGATCAGCCGCCTCAAGCAGCACCGGGCTGTTGCGACCCGGTATGACAAGCTCGCCGTCCGGTTCGAGGCGACCGTCCAGATAGCGGCGATCCATCAGTGGCTGTGAACCAGCCGCCGCCCGCGCGGTCGTGCCATGCTGATCACGGCATTGGGCAGCACATCATTGGGGAGGGTTCAGTGGCCGCCAGGTACTACTGCGCCGACAGCGAGAACGGCGACCACGTCGACGACCCGTCCGAGGACACCCTGTTCATGCTGATCAGTGACCTGAACGACTCGGACAACACGTTCGTCGTGATCCAACCCGACCAGGACGACCCCGTCTGGTTCGCCTCCGTCGCCGTCCTGGACGAGGGCGGATACGAGGTCGTCCGCCGCGACACCACCCGCCGCGAACACGACGTCACCGTCGAGGCAGACACCGACCGCATCGCGGGCGACCTCACCAAGTGGCTGGCCGCCCGCGCTTCCCAAAACACGGCCTAGTCGACGTCCGCCCCGACTCCCTCGTACGCCCCGATGATGGGAAGCGACGTCGCCGACACGTCGTTTCCGAACCAGTCCTTGCCGCCGTTGTCCGTGATCAGGGTTCCGGCGGAAAGGGCCAGGGAGCCGGTGGAGAGCCTGAAGTCGGGGCGGAGCAGCGGGTCGGCGTGATGCCGCCGGGGTTGGGGCGGGTCATGTCGACGCCGTGGAAGAGGTTGTGGGAGAAGCTCAGGCCGGGTGGTGGCGGAGCTGCCGGCGTCGTCCTGGACGAGGTGGGCGGGGACCACCGTCCGGTTCACGAAGGTGTTGTTGTAGATCTGCGTGTTGAGGATCGGGCCCCAGCAGTTCTGGACGAGGCGGGCGCCGTCGTCGCGGCTGTAGTTGTACGGGGGTGGGCGGTGGCGAGGGCGTACGGACGGCGGTTTCTCACGGGTCCTCCGGATCGACGGGTTCGGTGGCGTCGAGGGTGAGATGGGCGGTCGTGCCGTTCTGCCAGGTCACGTGGATCGTGCGGCCGGTGACCTGGACGGTTGCCAGGGTGGTGACGGGGGCGGGATCGGGCGCGGCGGTGAGGGAGGCGAGGGCCACGAAGAGGGTTTCGGGGCCGCTGGTGGTGCCGTGCAGGGCGGCGGTGCGGGTGTCCGGGCCCTGGAGGGTGGCGCCGGTGGCGAGTGCGACCGGGGCGGTGGCCTGCGGATAGCCGTGGACCGGGTGGAGCTGGGCGGTCGGTCCTTCGGGGGTGGTGGCCCAGCCGGTCTGGCGTACGGGGGTTCCGTCGGGGGCGCCGAGGACGAGGTGGGCGCGGACCTCGGCGCGGCCGTGGGCCAGGGTCGCGGAGAGGATCCGGATGCCGGGAAGGGGGGTGTGCAGGGAGGCGGCCCAGCCGGGGCCGGTGCCCAGGGGGGTCGCGGGGCCGCGCCGGGTGACGTGGCCGTCGACGACCAGGGCGAAGTGGTTGTCCGCCGGGGCGGGCGGGGCGGTGGGGCCGGTGCGGGTGGAGTAGGCGTGGCGGGCGTATCCCGAGTCGTCCTCGCCCGCCGGATCGCCCGCCACATGGTTGCTGCCGTGGTTGTGGAGGCGTACGAGCCCGTCGGCAGCGGTGGTCTGGATGAGCAGGGCGGCCGGGGCGACGGGGACGACGGCGTCGGCGGTCTCGGCGGGGAGAGGTTCCTCGGGGTCGGTCCAGGCCGGGTGGTCGGCGGGGAGGAGGAGGCCGAGGAAGCCCTTGGCGGCCCAGTAGGGCGAAGCGGGGCCGGAGTAGCTCTGGACGACCGGTGGGTGGGGCCCGTGCCAGCCGAGGGTGAGCAGTCCGTTCTCGTCGCACACGCCGCGGTCGAGGAAGTACCGCAGGGTGCCGGAGGCGAGGCGGCGGGTGGCGCCGGGGGTGAGCGGGGTGTGTCCGGTGAGGGCGCCGAGCCAGGGGGCGGCCGCGGCGGCGAAGCGGTACGTGAGGGAGCGGCCGTATGGAAGGGGGGCGCCGTTGGTGTCGAAGAGGCGGGCGTAGTCGTCGAGGTGGGCGCGGAGCCGGGGTCCGTAGCGGGCGAGGAGGTCCTGGTCGCCGGAGAGGTGGGCGTGCAGGACGGGGTAGAGGTGCAGGGCCCAGGCGTTGTAGTGGTCGAAGGCGCGGTTGTCGCCGTCGCTGTACCAGCCGTCGCCGAGGTACCACTTCTCGATGCGTTCGAGGGAGCGGTCGATGGTGGCGGCGGCGCGGTCGGTCTCGATGCCGGCGTCCTGGAGGAAGCCGGCGACGGTGAGGCCGAAGAGCCACCAGTTGTTGTCGACCGGGGAGGGTTCGAGGGCGGGCAGCAGCCAGTCGACGGCGCGCCGGCGGGTGCGGTCGTCGAGGGTGTCCCAGAGCCAGGGCCGGGTCAGGCGCAGTCCGAGGGCGACGGAGGCCGATTCGACGACGGCCTGGCGTACGTCGGTGAGGAGCGGCCACGCGTCGGGGCCGGGCGAGTCGGCCGGACCGGCCGGGCCTGGTGCCTCGGTGCCGGCGGCGAGGCCTTCGGCGTAGCGGGGGAGATGGCTGTGCGGGTCCGATCCCTGGGCGCCCGCGACGCGGAGGGCGGCGAGGAGGAACGTACGGGCGTAGCCTTCGAGGCCGTCGGAGCGGACGCCCGACCAGCTGGGGCGCGGTCCGGGGAGATCGACGCGTCCGTGGCGGGGCGAGGCGTAGGGCCGTACGGCGAGGAGAAGCCGGTCGGCGCTGTCCTCCCAGTGAGCACGGGTCCAGCCGGTGAACGGGCTGAGGTCACGGTTCTCGGGCGGCGTGGGCATGATGCTCCCTGAGGCGGACGTCTGCGTCGCCCGGAATCATGAACACCGCTTCGATCGAACGTCAACATCTACGGAGCGAATGATCGAAACAGACTGCCGTTCGATCATTCTGCAGTAGGGTCTGACTCCGGGACCGCCGTCCCGAAGGATCACGACATCGCAAGGGGGATGCACCGTGCGCGAGAGTGCCGCCGAACGACACGACCGACTCCTGGCCCTGGTGCGCGAGCGCGGCACCGCCCGCGTCGCCGAACTGGCCACGCTCCTGGGGGTCTCCCCCGTCACCGCCCGCCGGGACGTCGAGGCGCTGGCCGCCAAGGGCCTGCTCGACAGGGTGCACGGACAGGTGTCCTGGCCCCGGAGCCAGGGCGACCCGGGCTCCCGGCGCGCCGGCGAGGGCCTGGTGCTCGGGCTGCTCGCGCCCTCCGCGACGTACTACTTCGCCGAGGTCATCCGCGGTGCGCACGAGGCCGCGGCTCGGGCGGGGGCCCGGCTCGTCCTGCGTATCTCGGACTACCGCCCGGAGGAGGACCGGGCGCGCACCGAGGGCCTGCTCGCGGCGGGCGCCGAGGGTGTGCTCGTCGCGCCCGGCTGGCGGGGGCCCGAGGACCGGCTCGCATACGGGGACTGGCTGGCCGAACTGCCCGTGCCCGCCGTGCTCCTGGAGCGCCGGGCCGAACCCGGCACGCCGCTCGACGGTCTTGACCGGGTGGTCTCCGACCACGGCCACGGCGTCCTGCTCGCCCTGCGCCACCTGCTGGAACTGGGCCACGGCACCCCGCTGCTCGTGGCCCGCGGCGACAGCCCGACCGCGCTCGCCGTACGCGCCGGGTACGCCGAGGCGCTGGCCACGCTGGGCCTCGAGGCACCCGGCCCCGTGATCGATTCCGTACCGGCCGATCAGAACCCGGAGGGGTTCGAGCGCGCGGTACGGGCCCTGCACGAGGCGGTGACCTCCGGCCTGGCGAGCGCGGCCCTCGTTCACAACGACGTGGACGCGATCGAGATCGTGCAGCGCCTGGCCGAGCTGGGGGTGAAGGTGCCGAAGGACCTGGCGCTGATCGCCTACGACGACGAGGTCGCCGCGCTCGCCGACACCCCACTCACGGCGGTCGCCCCGCCCAAGCGCCAGGTGGGCAGGCACGCCACGGAACTGCTGGTGGAGCGGCTGACGGAGGGACCGGACGAGGAGGCGGCGCGGCGCCATCTGAGCCTGCTGCCGCGGCTGCGGGTGCGGTCCTCCTGCGGCGCGCTCACCCACTGAACGATCTGACTCTTTTTCGATCAATCAATCTTTCGCTCTTGACTTCGCTCAGGAACGGCTCCAGGATCGCGGCCACACCATCCCAGCCGCCCCGCCCTCAGGAGACGTGCCGTGAGCCGCAGTTGGAGCAGAACATCCCGAGTCATAGCCGGCGCCGCCACCGCCCTGGCCGTCCTCACGGCCTGCGGCGGCAGCGGTGGTGGTGGCGACGACACCGCGAACAAGCCCGTGACCATCACCTTCTGGGGCTGGGCCAAGGGCTCCAAGGACGTGGTGGACGCGTTCAACGCCTCCCACACGAACATCCAGGTGACGTTCGAGGAGATCCCCTCCGGCAACGCCGGCGGCTACGCCAAGATCTCCAACGCCGTGAAGGCGGGCAACGCGCCCGACCTGGTCTCCATCGAGTACGCCTCGCTCCCGGAGTTCGTCAGCTCCGGCGCCCTCCAGGACATCGGCGGCGAGTTCACCGAGGCGGACCGGAGCAAGCTGCTGCCGCAGGCCGTGGAGCTCACCACCCTCGGCGGCAAGACCTGGGCCGTCCCCTTCGACGCGGCCCCCCAGGCCTTCTACTACCGCAAGGACCTCTTCGAGAAGTACAAGATCGAGGTCCCCACGACGTGGGACCAGTTCAAGGCCGCCGCGGAGAAGGTGAAGAAGGCCGACGCCAAGGCCCGGATCGCGACCTTCTTCCCCGACGACCCGACCACCTTCGAGGCGATGGTCTGGCAGGCCGGCGCGCAGTGGTTCAAGGCCGAGAACGACACCTGGAAGATCGACACCACGGACGCGGCCACCACCAAGGTCGCCGCCTACTGGCAGGGTCTGCTCGACGCCGACCTCGTCCACAAGGACGCCTCGTTCACCCCCGAGTGGACCGGTTCGCTCAAGAACGGCACCACCATCGGCTACCTCGGCGCCTCCTGGGGCGCGGGCGTCCTCAAGGGCACCCTGCCCGAGCAGAGCGGCAAGTGGGGCGTGGCGCCCATGCCGAGCTGGGACGGCAAGCCCGCCAGCGGCATGCTCGGCGGCACCTCCTTCGCCGTGAGCAAGGACAGCAAGAAGAAGGCGGCGGCCGTCGAGTTCGCCGAGTGGATGGCCACCACCGAGGCCGGGGTGAAGGCCCGTATCGCCTCCGGCACCTCCAGTGCCTTCCCCGCGGCCGCCGCGCTGCGCCCGGTCGCCAGGCAGGCCTTCGACGCCGGCTACTACGGCGGCCAGGACATCTACGCCCTCTTCGAGGCGTCCGGCGCCTCCATCGGCCGGAACTGGACCTGGGGCCCGGCCACCGGTACCACCAACACCACCATCAAGGACCAGTTCGGCAAGATCGCGGCGGGCGGCCCGACCATCACCGACGCGATCAGGAGCGGCCACGAGGCGACCGTCGCCGAGCTGAAGAAGCGCGGCCTGAAGGTCGAGGGCTGATCCGGTGAGGGCCCGCACCCGTGCCGCAGCGCTCCTGCTGACCCCCTTCTTCGTCCTGTTCACCGCGGTGATGCTGGTGCCGATCGGATACGCGGTCTGGCTCAGCCTGTTCACCGAGAAGCAGTCGGGGCTGGGCTTCGGCGGCGCCGAGACCGTCTTCACCGGCCTCGACAACTACACCGCGGCACTGGGTGACCGGGCCTTCCGCGAGGGCTTCGGCGTCCTGCTCGGATACTGCCTGTTCTACATTCCGCTGCTGCTCGCCGGGGCCCTCGGCCTCGCCCTGCTGCTCGACTCGGCGCTCGCCCGCGCCCACCGCCTCTTCCAGCTCGCGCTCTTCCTGCCCCACGCCGTGCCCGGCATCATCGCCGCGCTGATCTGGGTCTACCTCTACACCCCCCAACTCAGCCCGGTCGTACAGGCCATGGAGGCGGGCGGCATCGGCTTCGACTTCTTCTCCCCCGAAGGCACCCTCCCCTCCGTCGTCAACATCGCACTGTGGGAATGGCTCGGCTACAACATGGTGATCTTCTACGCCGCCCTGCAGGCGATCGACCGCTCGGTCCTGGAGGCCGCCACGGTCGACGGGGCCGGCGCCTGGCGCATCGCGTTCAGCATCAAGATCCCGCTGGTCCGCGCCTCGCTCGTGATGGTCGGCCTCTTCACCGTCATCGGCTCCCTGCAGCTGTTCACCGAGCCGCTGATCCTCAACACGGGCACGGGCTCCGCCGTCACCTCGACCTGGACGCCGAACATGTACGCGTACACCGCGGCCTTCGACCGCAACGACTACGGGCTGGCCGCCGCCGCGTCCGTCCTCCTGGCCCTCACCGCCGCGCTGCTCTCCTTCGGCGTCACGCGACTCACCGGCCGCAAGCCCAAGGCGGCCAGGAAGGAGAAGCGGGCATGACCGGGCCCCGCACGACATCGCCCTGGCTGTCGAAGACCGCCGTCAACGGCGCGCTCGTCCTCGCCACCGTCTACATGCTGTTCCCCCTCGTCTGGCTGCTGACCGCCGCCACCAAGGACGCGGGCGGCCTCCTCGCCGGCAACGCCTTCTCCTTCGAGGGCTTCGACCTCGGCGGCAACCTCTCCCGGCTCGCCGACTACAACGACGGCGTGTACTTCCGCTGGTATCTCAACAGCCTCCTCTACGCGGGCGTGGGCGCCCTCGTCTGCTCGCTGATCTGCGTGGCCGCGGGATACGCCTTCGACACGTACGACTTCCGGGGCAAGGAGAAGCTCTTCGGCCTCGTCCTGCTCGGCGTGCTCGTCCCCACCACCGCGCTCGCGCTGCCCATGTACCTCCTCGCCAGCGAGGTGGGCGTCGTCAACACCTACTGGGCCGTGCTGATCCCCGTCCTCGTCAACCCCTTCGGGGTCTACCTCTCCCGGGTCTTCAGCTCCGGCTACATCCCCAGTGAGGCCCTGGAGGCCGCCCGTATCGACGGCGCGGGCGAGCTGCGCACGTTCTGGTCGATCGGTCTGCGCATGATCATGCCGGGCTTCGTGACCGTCTTCCTCTTCCAGTTCACCGCGATCTGGAACAACTTCTTCCTCCCCCTCGTGATGCTCTCGGACCAGAAGCTCTTCCCGCTGAGCCTCGGTCTGTACGCGTGGAACAGCAACGCCCACGGGGAACCCGACTTCTACCCCCTCGTCGTCACGGGATCCCTGCTCGCCGTCGTCCCCCTCGTCGTCGCCTTCGTCTCCCTCCAGCGCCACTGGAAGGCCGGTCTGACCGCCGGCAGCGTCAAGTGAGGAGCCCGGGTTCCACGATGCACCCCGCCACTGACAATCGCCCCGCCACCGACAACTTCCCCGCCACCGACAACCGCCCCGCCCTCCTGCTCTCCATGGGGCGCGGCGTCGCCGACCGGCTCCTGACGGACGCTCACCGCACCCGCCTCGCCGCCCTCACCCGTACCGACCCGGCCCTCGTCGCCCACGACCTGACGACACCCACGCCCCGCGTCGCCGCGGCCCTCGCCGAGGCCGAGATCCTGCTCACCTGCTGGGGCGCCCCGCCCCTGACCGCCGCCGTCCTGGACCGCGCCCCGCGCCTGAGGGCGGTCGTCCACGCGGCCGGTTCGGTCAAGCACCACATCACCGAGGCCTGTTGGGAGCGCGGCCTCGCCGTCACCTCCGCCGCGGCGGCCAACGCCCTGCCGGTCGCCGAGTACACGCTCGCCGCGATCCTCTTCGCGGGGAAGCGGATCCTCCACTCGGCCCTGCGGTACGGGGAGGTCCGCACCGACCAGGCGTGGACGGCCGATTCGGCGGCCTGGGGCAACTACCGCCGCACGGTCGGCATCGTCGGCGCCTCCCGGATCGGGCGCCGCGTGATCGAACTCCTCCGCCCCTTCGACTTCGAGGTCCTGCTCCACGACCCGTACGTGGAGCCGGCCGAGGCCCGCGAGCTCGGCGTGGAGCTCGTGGACCTCGACTCCCTCTGCGCCCGCAGCTCGATCGTGTCCGTCCACGCGCCCCAACTGCCGTCCACGTACCGGATGATCCGCGCGCCGCACCTGGCCGCGATGCCCGACGGGGCGACCCTGATCAACACCGCGCGCGGCTCCCTGATCGACGAGACCGCGCTCCTCCCCCACCTCCGCACCGGCCGCCTCCACGCGGTCCTGGACGTGACGGACCCGGAGGTCCCGGCGCCGGACTCACCGCTGTGGACCCTGCCGAACGTCCTGCTCACCCCGCACGTGGCGGGCTCACTGGGCAACGAGCTGCACCGGATGGCGGACCAGGCGCTCGGGGAGGTGGAGCGGTACGGGCGGGGGGAGCCGTTCCTGGACGCCGTGCGCCCCGCCGACCTGACGCGCTCGGCCTAGGATGGAAGGGTCCCACCCGGTCCGGGAGGCGCCATGACATTCGTACAGATAATCGATTGCAAGACCAGTCGGGTCGACGACCTGAACAGGCTCATGGACAAGTGGGTCGAACAGACCAAGGGCAAGCGCACCGCCACCCACAGCATCGTCGGCAAGGACCGCTCGGATGCCTCGCACGTCGTGGAGATCGTCGAATTTCCCTCGTACGACGTGGCGATGAGGAACTCGCAGCTCCCCGAGACGGACCGGATCTTCCGGGAGATGGTCGCGCTCTGTGACGAGATGCCGACGTTCACCGATCTGGACGTCGTCCGGGACGAGCAGATGTACAAGGCGAACGCCCGTCGGTTCTTCGAACTCCTCGCCTCCGAGGGCGAGCTTCCGCCGCTCGACGAGGTCGTCGCGGAGAGCTACCACGACCACGACCCCACCAACGCGCAGGACACCATCGGCATGGACGCCCTGCGGCGCGAGGTGGAGATGTGGCGCGGCGGTTTCGACTACGACTTCGCCGTGGAGGACCAGATCGCCGAGGGCGACCGGATCTGCACCCGCTGGACCTGGAACGCCACCCACACCGGCGACTTCATGGGGATCCAGCCCACAGGCAAGAAGGTCGCGCAGAGCGGTATGACCATTCAGCGCTTCCGCGAGGACGGCAAGATCGTGGAGGCCTGGTGGAACTACGACCTGCTCGGCCTGATGCAGCAGCTCGGCGCGATCGAGGGCTGACCGCACATGGCTGAGGCCCGGTGTCCCCGCGACGGGGACACCGGGCCTCAGTGATCACTCATGTGCCTCAGTGGGAGTGGCCGTGACCGTGGCCGTGGCCCGCGTCCGCCGGCTCCTCTTCCTTCTTCTCCACCACGAGGGTCTCGGTGGTGAGCAGCAGGGAGGCGATCGAGGCGGCGTTCTCCAGCGCGGAGCGCGTCACCTTCACCGGGTCGATGACGCCGGCCTTGACCAGGTCGCCGTACTCGCCGGTCGCGGCGTTGAAGCCCTGGCCCTTGTCGAGCTCCGCCACCTTCGAGGTGATGACGTAGCCCTCGAGGCCGGCGTTCTCGGCGATCCAGCGCAGCGGCTCGACGGCGGCGCGGCGGACGACCGCGACACCGGTGGCCTCGTCGCCGGTCTTGTCGAGGTTGCCCTCGAGGACCTTGACGGCGTGGACGAGCGCGGAGCCACCACCGGAGACGATGCCCTCCTCGACCGCGGCGCGGGTCGCGGAGATGGCGTCCTCCAGACGGTGCTTCTTCTCCTTCAGCTCCACCTCGGTGGCGGCGCCGACCTTGATCACGCACACGCCGCCGGCCAGCTTCGCGAGGCGCTCCTGGAGCTTCTCGCGGTCCCAGTCGGAGTCCGTGCTCTCGATCTCGGCCTTGATCTGGTTGACGCGGCCCGCGACGTCCTCGGAGTTGCCGCCACCGTCGACGATGGTGGTGTCGTCCTTGGTGATGGTCACGCGGCGGGCGGTGCCCAGCACGTCCAGACCGGCCTGGTCGAGCTTGAGGCCGACCTCCTCGGCGATGACGGTGGCACCGGTGAGGGTGGCCATGTCGCCGAGCATCGCCTTGCGGCGGTCGCCGAAGCCCGGGGCCTTGACGGCCACGGCGTTGAACGTGCCGCGGATCTTGTTGACGACCAGGGTCGACAGGGCCTCGCCCTCGACGTCCTCGGCGATGATCAGCAGCGGCTTGCTGGAGCCGGCCTGGATGACCTTCTCCAGGAGCGGCAGCAGGTCCTGGATCGAGGAGATCTTGCCCTGGTGGATCAGGATGTACGGGTCGTCGAGGACGGCCTCCATACGCTCCTGGTCGGTGACCATGTACGGGGACAGGTAGCCCTTGTCGAAGGCCATGCCCTCGGTGAAGTCGAGCTCCAGACCGAAGGTGTTGGACTCCTCGACGGTGATGACACCGTCCTTGCCGACCTTGTCCATCGCCTCGGCGATGAGCTCGCCGACCTGCTGGTCCTGCGCGGAGAGCGCGGCCACGGCGGCGATGTCGGACTTGTCCTCGATCGGGCGGGCGGTCGCGAGAAGCTCATCGGACACGGCCTTGACGGCGGCGTCGATGCCCTTCTTCAGGGCGGCCGGGGAGGCGCCGGCGGCGACGTTGCGCAGGCCCTCGCGGACGAGCGCCTGGGCGAGCACGGTGGCGGTGGTGGTGCCGTCACCCGCGATGTCGTTGGTCTTGGTCGCCACCTCCTTCACCAGCTGGGCGCCGAGGTTCTCGTACGGGTCCTCGATCTCGACCTCGCGGGCGATCGTGACACCGTCGTTGGTGATGGTGGGGGCGCCGAACTTCTTGTCGATGACGACGTTGCGGCCCTTGGGGCCGATCGTCACCTTCACCGTGTCGGCAAGCTTGTTGACGCCGCGCTCAAGGGCGCGACGGGCGTCCTCGTCGAACTTCAGGATCTTCGCCATGGGAGCGATTCAGCCCTCTCGGATTTCGTGTGAAACGAACCGCGCCCCCGGACGCCCAGTGCGGGGTCAAGGGGCGCAGCTCAAAGCATCTGGCTTCGGTGAAGGGACATCTGGGGGGCGACCCCCAGACCCCCGAACTACTTCTCGACGATCGCGAGCACGTCGCGAGCCGAGAGGACGAGGTACTCCTCGCCGCTGTACTTCACCTCGGTGCCGCCGTACTTGCTGTACAGCACGATGTCGCCGGTCTTGACGTCGAGCGGAAGACGCTCGCCGTTCTCGAAACGGCCCGGGCCCACGGCCAGGACGACGCCCTCCTGGGGCTTCTCCTTCGCGGTGTCCGGGATGACCAGGCCAGAGGCCGTGGTCTGCTCGGCGTCGAGCGGCTGGACCACAATGCGGTCCTCGAGCGGCTTGATGGCAACCTTGGAGCTGGCGGTCGTCACGATCCGACCTCCCCCTTCGGAGATCTCACGGGGTTAACTGTCTGAGGTGGCGACCAGGTGGATCCGTCGTCGCGGGTGCCGGACCTGCCCGTCGCTGTGTTGGCACTCTCCAGTGGGGAGTGCCAGAGCCGAGACTATGACTGTGATTAGCACTCGGTCAAGCGGAGTGCCAATTCAGTGCCGCGTGGCGATCCGGCGGGCGTACGGGGAACGGCGCGTCGGACCGGATGGTTCCGCACCTGGCCCCCCTCCCCCGGGGCGGCGGCGCCCGCTCCCGGAGGCGCACCTGCCCCCTCCCCCGGGGTCGCCCGGGTCAGACGTAGTCCTCGAGCTTCCCGACCGCGTACCCCTTGGCCGTGATCGTCTTCATCACCCGCCTGATCATGTCCGGCATGGTGCCCTTCCATTCCCCCTTGCCCCGGAAGTGGGTGAGGACGATGTCACCGGGGTGCAGGTCCCGGTCCCACTCGCGCCACTCCATCCGGTCGGGGAAGGCCTCCGAGGCCCACAGCGGGACCGCCTTGATCCCGCACGACTTGGCCGCGCGCAGCGTGTTCTCGTTGTAGTTGCCGTACGGCGGGCGGAAGAGCGGGGGCCGCTTGCCGTACCGCTTCTCGATGGTGTCCTGCATCCCGCAGATCTCCCGCTTCTGCGCCGCGTACGAAAGTCCGGGCAGGTAGCGGTGGTTGAGGGTGTGGTTGTGCAGGGAGACGCCCGCGTCCTGCATCTTCCTGAAGTAGCCGTAGTCCTCCCTGACCAGGTAGTCGCTGAGGAAGGCGCTGTACGGGATCTGCAGCTCGCTCATCATCCGCAGCAGCGCGGGGTCCTTCTCCGCGCCGTCGTCGATCGTCAGGAAGACGACCTTGTCCTTGGTCGGCACGGTGGTGAAGACGGGCGGCAGGCCCGTGCCGTCGGTCTCGAAGCCCTTGCGGGTGGTGATCTTCGGCTTGACGGCGGGCGGGGCCGGGGCCTCCAGCGGGGGCCGGTCCAGGCCCCACTTCTTGGCGGCGAGCGCCCGGGCGGCGCGCTGCTTGCGGACCTTCTCGATGTACGCGTTGAGGGCGCCGGACGCGCCCTGCGCCTGGGGCTGTCCGGCGGCGGGGCTCGCGGGCCCCTCGGGCGCGCCCTCCCCCTCACCTGAGGGGCCGGAGCAGGCGGACCCGAGCGCGGCGACGAGCAGCACCACGCCCACCGACCGCCTCAGCCGCGCCGACCGCCTCAGTCGCATCGACCGCCCCACTCGCATCGCAGACCCCGCTCGCGTTTGTTCCGTTTGTCGTACTAGCTGCATGGCGCCGCATCCTGTCAGCGCCGAGCCCCCACGGACCCCCGACACCACCGCCCGGGCGCGCACCGTCCCCCGACTGGCCCACAATGGGACGGGTGACCGACCTCGCCGCCTTCACCGCCCTGTTCACCCCCGAGGGCCAGACCCTGCTCGCCGCCCTGCGCGACTACGACCCCGCCCAGGAACTCGCGGTCGCCTCCCGGCTGCGCCGCGAGCACCCCGCGGAGCTGGTCTCGGCGGCCCTCGGCCAGGCCCGGCTGCGCCAGCGCGCGGTGGCGAAGTTCGGCGCCGAGGACGCGCACCGGATGTACTTCACCCCCAACGGCGTCGAGCAGTCGACCCGGGCGACGGTCGGGGCGTACCGGGCGGAACGCCTCCGCGCGCTCGGGGTGCGCGGTGTCGCCGACCTGTGCGGCGGGATCGGCGGCGACGCCATCGCCTTCGCGCGCGCCGGGATCTCCGTCCTGGCCGTGGACCGCGACCCGCTGACGGCCGAGGTCGCCCGCGCGAACGCGGCGGCCCTCGGGCTCGCCGAGCTCATCGAGGTGCGGTGCGCGGACGTGACCGAGATCGACACGAGCCCGTACGACGCCGTCTTCGTCGACCCGGCGCGGCGCGGCGGGAGGGGCAGGATCTTCGACCCCGAGGCGTACTCGCCCCCGCTCTCCTGGGCGGTCGAGGCCGCCCGCAAGGCCCCGCACGCGGCCCTCAAGATCGCCCCGGGGGTGCCCCACGAGGCGGTCCCCGAGGACGCGGAGGCCGAGTGGATCTCGGACGGCGGGGACGTGAAGGAGGCCGTGCTGTGGTTCGGCACCTCCCCCGGCGCCCGCCGCGCCACGCTCCTGCCCTCGGGCGCCACCCTCACGGGCCGGGGACTCCCCGACCCGGCCGTCCGCCCGGTCGGCCGCTACCTCTACGAGCCGGACGGCGCGGTCATCCGAGCCCATCTGGTCGCGGAGGTCGCCGAGGAGCTGGACGGGGGCGGCCTGGTCGACGAGACGATCGCGTACATCACCGCGGACGCCCTGACCCCCACCCCGTACGCCACCGCCTACGAGATCACCGACCGGCTGCCCTTCAACCTCAAGAAGCTGAAGGCCCTGCTGCGCGAGCGCGAGGTCGGCACGCTCACGGTGAAGAAGCGCGGCTCGGCCGTCGAGCCGGAGGAGCTGCGCCGCAGGATCAAGCCCAAGGGCCCGAACTCCGCCACGGTCTTCCTGACCCGGGTCGCCGGCGCCCCGACGATGCTCGTCGGCGCGCCGGCCACGTAGGTCGGAGCGCCCTACGCCGTGAGCCGTACGGCCATCCGGTAGTGCCCGACCGCCTTCGTCATACCGATCAGGCCGCTGATCCACAGCCCGAGCGCCACACCCATGAAGTAGGCGACGGTGCCGGCGCGCCCGGGGCCGGCCGCCTCCGCCGGCGCGGCGAAGGAGACCCACAGGCCGACCGCGCACAGCAGGAAGGAGACCACCAGCCAGGCGACGCTCAGGACGGGCTCGCGCAGCCGCGCGTCGGCCGCGCGGTCGCTGTCCAGGGCGGCCCACCGGACCAGCCGCTCCCGCGCCTCCCGGTCGCGCCGGACGCCGCGCGCGAGGAAGAAGACGGCCGGGACCAGGGGGCACAGCCCGAGGGCCACGAAGACGAAGGCGAAGATCCCCGAAATCGGGTCGATGGCCTCGTCGAGAGCGATGAGTCCGACCCCGCAGAGCCCCCAGCCCAGTTGCAGGGTCGCGGTCCACACCAGGAAGAGCACCAGCCGACTCCCGCCCACCAGACGCCGGTTGAGCTCGCTCATCGCCCGCGCCCGGTCCGCCAGCCTGGCCGCGCGGTCGGGCCAGCTCTGGATCTCGGCGGGCGGCGGAGGCGGGGGCAGCGGCGTACGACCAGACATGCCGAAGAGCCTAACGACAGCTCATCCGACCGTCCGACGCGCCCGCTCCGTCAGCAGCTCCCGCTCCCGTTCGTTCCGGGTGAGCGAGGCCGCCCGTTCGAACTCCGCCCGGGCCTCCTCGGGCCGCCCGAGGCGCGCCAGCAGGTCTCCCCGTACGCTCGGCAGCAAGTGGTAGCCCGCCAGGGCGGGTTCGCCGGCCAGGGCGTCGACGAGCGCGAGACCGGCCTCGGGACCCTCGGCCATCGAGACGGCGACCGCGCGGTTCAACTCGACGACCGGGGACGGCGCGACGGCCGCGAGGCGTCCGTACAGCGCGGCGATGGTCCGCCAGTCCGTGTCCTCGTACGTCAGCGCCTTCGCGTGGCAGGCGGCGATCGCGGCCTGGAGGGCGTACGGGCCGTACGTCCCGCCCTCACCGGCGCGCTGCAGCTCCGCGAAACCGCGCCGGATCAGCAGCCGGTTCCAGCGGCCGCGGTTCTGCTCGGCGAGGAGGACCGGCTGTCCGTCCGGCCCCGTGCGGGCCGCCGTCCGGGAGGCCTGGATCTCCAACAGGGCCGCCAGACCGTGGACTTCGCCCTCCTTCGGCATCAGCCCGGCGAGCACCCGGGCCAGCCGCAGCGCGTCCTCGCACAAGCCCGGCCGCAGCAGGTCGTCGCCCGCCGTGGCCGCGTACCCCTCGTTGAAGATCAGGTAGATGACCTCCAGTACAGATCCGAGCCGGGCCGCCCGGTCCTCTCCGTAGGGCACCTCGAACTCCACCCCGGCCTTCGCCAGGGCGCGCTTGGCCCGGACGATCCGCTGCGCGACGGTCGCCTCCGGTACGAGGAAGGCGCGGGCGATCTCGTCCGTCCGCAGCCCGCCGACCAGCCGCAGGGTGAGCGCGGTCCGCGCCTCCGGGGAGAGCACCGGGTGGCAGGCGGTGAAGATCAGCCGCAGCAGGTCGTCGTCGATGTCGTCGGGACCGGACGGCTCGGGGTCGTACGTCTCCTCGGTGAGCTCGCGGCCCACCTCCGCCAGCTTGCGCGCGTACGTCTCACGGCGCCGTACGAGATCGACGGCGCGGTTCTTGGCGGCGGCCGTCAACCAGGCGCCCGGCCGCTCCGGGACGCCCGTCCTCGGCCACTGCTCCAGGGCGGCGACGAGCGCGTCCTGGGCGAGCTCCTCCGCGATGCCGACATCGCGCACGATCCGCGCCACGGCCGCGATGATCCGCGGCGACTCCATCCGGAAGACCGTCTCGACAGCGGCGGGGGCGGGTGCGGTCATGGCTCCACCATGACAGCACCCGCCCCGGCGGTGCCTACATCTCTTCGATCTCGCGGACCTCGCAGGTCACCTTCCACTCCGCCGGGTGGACCTCCAGGAACCGCTTCGACCACTCGATGGCCTCGGCCATGTCCCGGCACTGGGTGATCGAGTAGCCGCCGACGACCTCCTTGGTCTCGGTGAACGGGCCGTCGGTGTAGCTGAGCTTCCCGCCCTCCCAGGTGATGCGGGTGGACTCGGAGGTCGGCTTGAGTCCGGCGGTCTCCAGCATCACGCCGGCCTTGGTGATCTCCTCGAACAGCGCGCCCATGCGCTCCTCGAAGCCGGGGTCCGCGTCCTCCAGACGGAAGGCGCCCTCCTCGATGCGGACCATCGTCAGGTAGCGGGGCATGGTGTCTCCTCGGGTGGTGCGACGGCGGGGCCGTTCCCCGCCTCTCACACATACGTCGAACGGCCGGGCCCCGCATCGACACCACGAGCAGAAGTTCTTCGGGGGCTAGACGTAGTCCTCCAGACGGGCCACCGTGAAGCCCTGCTCCTGGATGTGGCGGAGCATGTTCGCCGTCATCTCGGTCATCGTCGTGCCCTTGAGCTCGGACGGGCCGCGGAAGTGGGCGAGGATGATGTCGCCGGGGTGCAGCTTCCGGTCCCCGCGCTGGTACTGCATGTTCTTGATCTGCATCGACTCGCGCCACAGCACGATCGCGTCGACCCCGCAGGTCCCCGCGGCGGCGCGGGTGTCCTCGTTCCAGTTGCCGTAGGGCGGGCGGAAGAGCCTCGGGGTCGTCCCGTACTCCTTCGCCAGCCTGGTCTGCTGACCGCAGATCTCCTGCCGCTGGGCCTCCCGGCCGAGCGTGCGCAGGTTGGGGTGGGTGAGGGTGTGGTTGGCGACGCCGTTGCCGAGGGCGGCGAGCGGCTTGAAGTAGCCGTAGTCGGCGCGGATGGCGGAGTCGGTGAGGAACATCGTCACCGGCACCTTGAGCTCCCGCATCATCGTCAGGAACTCCGGGTCCTTCTCGGCTCCGTCGTCGACGGTGATGAAGACGACCTTCTCGTCGGTCGGGATCTCGCTGATGACGGGCACGGGCCCGCCGGGCTGCCGCTTCACCGGCTTCGTCCTCGGCGGGGCGGGCGGGGCGGCGAAGGGCTTGAGGCCCCACCGGGCGTACGCGACGCCGGCGCCTGCGGGCGCGTTCGCGTCGCCGGCGGGCGGCGCCGCGGCGGCCGAGGGGGCCGAGGGGACCGAGGAGGCCGCGCTGGTGGGGGCGGACGACGCGGGCTTCCCGGGCTGCTGGTCCCCCGCCGAACAGCCTGTGACGAGCAGGGCCGCGGCCAGCGCCGCGCCCGCAAGCTTCCTGGCCACGCGGCCACCTCGTTCTTCCGGTCGAGCCTCGTGGGCCATGGGTACGGGTACGGGTACGGGAACACGTGGACCCACGGGTGGGCGCACGGACGCACCGGTCATTTATACGAATGGAGTACTGACGTACTGCTTGATGCGCGCGAGGCTCTCCGGGTTCCACCCGGCCGGTCCGGGCCGAGGGCTACGGCTGTACGCCGATGACGACGAAGAGCGCCACGAGGAGGACGCCGAGGCCCGCCCAGTGCGCCGGAGCCGGCGGCCGCCGGCGGATCGCCCACCAGCCGAAACCGAGCGCCACGACTCCGGCGGCGCTCGCCATGACGGCGGCGGTCGACACGTCCAGGGCGTCACCGACGGGATGGGCCGTGGTCGTCTGCCGCACGCCCCACGCGGTCAGCTCCACCACCTCGCCGCGCCAGACGACCGCCTGGACCTCGTCCCCCGGGCGAAGGCGCTCCAGCAGCGGCCGGGTCTCCCCGAAGTCGACCTTTCCGGTGACCGGCCCGGGTCCGAGCAGCCTCGCCTCGCGGTACGTGCTCTTGCCCGCGGTCTCGATGCGTACCTTCTGGACGGTCGCCTCTTCGGTACGCAGGCAGTCCTCACGCCGGTCCCCCGTCGCCGCCGCACCGCCGGCGGCGGCGGCGTCGCAGGGTACGGCCGTCCGGAAGGCGCGCTCCTCGGCCACCTGGCCGGGCCGCACGCCGAGGACGAGAACGAGGGAGAAGAGCACGAGGACCACGCCTCCGGCCAGGGACAGCGCTCCCTTGACGCGGGTGCGGCGATCCTCCCTGCGCTGCGCACGCGCCTTGCGCGATCCCGGGCGTGGCGCGTGGGCCGGGCGCTCGCGCGGTTCGCCGCCGGGCCCCTTGCGCGTGCCCTTGTCCCGCCCGTTGCCCCGCCCCTTGTCCCGCCCCTTGGGCGTGCTGTGGTGCGGGCTGTGATGCTGCCGCTTCTTCCTCGCCATGACTCCCCCTCCCCCACGAGGGCGTCATCGTACAAGTGCCCTATTCGACCTCGGCGCCGAACGACTCGAAGCGCCAGCGATGCACGGGGCGGGTGATCAGGTCCGCGGCCGGTTCCGGGAGTTCGGGCAGTTCGGCGTCGAACGCGTCCGTCTCCCACCAGGTCAGGACGAGGACCCGGTCCTGCGGGGCGCGGAACATCTCGCGGCGCAGCGGCTCGTACGGCAGTTCCTGCGCCCGCGCCCACTCCAGGAGCTCGGCGCCGCGGCCCTGGACCGCGCGCGCCTCCCACATCAGGGCGACCCTCATGAGTAGAGGTTCTCCTTGCTCACCTCATGCACGTGGTCATGGTCGTGGTCGTGGTTGCCCGGCACGTGCGGGTCCGTGACCGGCAGCGAGGAGTCCGCCGACAGCTCCAGGTCGGAGGCCGGCCGGTTCCGTGCCACCATCTCCGCGCCCAGCGCCGCCACCATCGCGCCGTTGTCCGTGCAGAGCCCCGGCCGCGGCACCCGCAGCCGGATCCCGGCCCGCTCGCACCGCTCCTCGGCCAGCGCCCGCAGCCGCGAGTTGGCCGCCACGCCGCCGCCGATCATCAGGTGGTCGACGCCCTCGTCCTTGCAGGCCCGCACGGCCTTGCGGGTCAGCACGTCGACGACCGCCTCCTGGAAGGACGCCGCCACGTCCCGTACCGGCACCTCCTCGCCCGCCGCGCGCTTCGCCTCGATCCAGCGGGCCACGGCGGTCTTGAGACCGGAGAAGGAGAAGTCGTACGCGGGGTCCTTGGAGCCGCTCAGCCCGCGCGGGAAGGCGATCGCCTTCGGGTCGCCCTCCCTGGCGAGCCGGTCGATGACCGGGCCGCCGGGGAAGCCGAGGTCGAGCACGCGCGCGATCTTGTCGAAGGCCTCGCCGGCCGCGTCGTCGATCGTGGCACCCATCGGCCGGACGTCGGCGGTGATGTCGGGCGCGAGGAGCAGCGAGGAGTGACCGCCGGAGACGAGGAGCGCCATCGTCGGCTCGGGCAGCGGACCGTGCTCCAGCTGGTCGACGCAGATGTGCGAGGCGAGGTGGTTCACGCCGTACAGCGGCTTGCCGAGCGCGTACGCGTACGCCTTCGCCGCCGAGACGCCGACGAGCAGCGCGCCCGCCAGGCCGGGGCCGGCCGTCACCGCGATGCCGTCGAGGTCGCGCGCGGAGATCCCGGCGTCCTTCAGGGCGCGCTCGATGGTCGGGACCATGGCCTCCAGGTGCGCGCGGGAGGCGATCTCGGGCACGACCCCGCCGAAGCGGGCGTGGGTGTCGACGCTGGAGGCGACGGCGTCCGCGAGGAGCGTCGTGCCCCGGACGATGCCGACTCCGGTCTCGTCGCAGGAGGTCTCGATACCGAGTACGAGCGGTTCGTCAGCAGCCATCAGTCAGTCTCTGTTCCTTGAACGGTCAGTCGCATCACGAGCGCGTCGACGTTGCCCGGCTGGTAGTAGCCGCGCCGGAAGCCGATGGGCTCGAAGCCGAAGCGCTCGTACAGCTTCTGGGCGCGGGTGTTGTCCACCCGTACCTCCAGCAGCACCTCGTCGCACTCGAAGGCGGTGGCGTGCTGGAGCAGATCGGTGAGCAGCCGGGCGCCGAGCCCGGTGCCCCACTGGTCGCGGGCGACGGCGATCGTCTGGACGTCGCCGAGGCCGCCGGCGGCGGCGAGCCCGGCGTAGCCGACGAGCCTCCCACCGTCCTGCGGGTCCTCCGCGACGACATAGCGGCGGGTGGCCCGGGGGCCGCGCGCGTGCGCGAGCTCCGACCAGAACATCCCCTCGGACCAGGCGTCCTCGGGGAACAGCTCGTGCTCGAGCGTGAGCACGGGCTCGATGTCCCACCAGCGCATCTCGCGCAGGGTCACCCCGCTCACTTGGGCGTGACCACCTTGTAGTTCTTCGGCACCTGCGCGTCGGGGCGGCGCAGGTACATCGGCAGCGGGTCGAGGAACTCCGCGCCTTCCCTCAGCCGCTCCGCCGCCAGCGCGGCGAGCGCCCCGGCGGACTGGTGCTCGGGGTCACGGGCGTCCGGGAAGACCTCGGGGTACAGCCGCGCGCCCGCGCCGACGGCCGGGAGGCCCGCGACCTGCTCGGCGATCTCGGCGGGCCGGTCGACGGCCGGGTCGGTCACGCGCGTACGGGCGTTGTCGTACCGCGCCCAGTAGACCTCCTTGCGGCGCGCGTCCGTCGCGACGACGAACGGCTCCTCGATCCCGGAGGCGTACGCGAGCCCGTCCAGCGTGCACAGGCCGTGCACGGGCACGCCGAGCGCGGAGGCGAAGGTGGCGGCGGTGACCAGACCGACGCGCAGTCCGGTGTACGGCCCCGGTCCGACGCCGACCACGAGGCCGGTGACCGCGTCGAGCTTCAGCCCGGCCTCTTTCATGACCCGGTCGACGGCGGGCAGCAGCAGCTCCCCGTGGCGGCGTGCGTCGACCTGGCGCGACTCGGCGACGACGGAATCGCCGTCGTGGAGGGCGACGGTGACGGCGGGTGTGGCGGTATCCATGGCGAGCAAGAGCACGCAAACAGCCTACGGCTCCCGGGCGGGGCGGGCCGACGGGAGTCGGCCGGACGCCGGTCGGACGCCGGTCGGCCCCAGGAGGCGGCACGGCGCCCCGTGCGACCCGTCCGCGGCTGCTACCGTCACCACCGATACATACGTACGGGAGGTTGGCACGGTGGCAAGGAGCAGCTCGGGATTCGTGGCCGGGCTCACCGCGGCGGCACTCGCCGTGGTCGGTTTCCTCGCCTACCAGGCGTCGGCGAACGCGCCCGCCGACGTGTCGGCGAAGCCGAGGACACCGAGCACGGCCCCGTCGGCGGCCGCGACCGACACCCCGAAGAAGCCCGTGAAGGACCCCCTCGCCGTCCCGGCGGACTCGGGCAGCGGCGCGCGCGTCGTGTACGCGCTGGCGGAGCGCCGGGTGTGGCTGGTGAACGAGAAGAACCAGGCCACGCACACCTTCTCGGTGATGCCGAGCACGGTCCACCCGGTCCCGGGCGCCTACAGCGTGACCTCGCGCTCGGGCTCGGTCCGCGGCTCGGACGGCGTGCGGATCGAGCACGTGGTGCGGTTCACGAACGTGGACGACGTCGCGATCGGCTTCAGCGCGGCGGTCGACGGCACGCTCCCGAAGCCGGACCCGTCGCGGAAGACGGGCGGCATCCGGATGAAGCGGGCGGACGGCGACGCGATGTGGACGTTCGCGGTGATCGGCGCGAAGATCGTCGTCGTCGCCTGACCCACGGCCGGGCCGCGCCTGACCCACGGCCGGGTGTCGCCTGACCCACGGCCGGGCCGCGCCGTTCACCGCTCCTGAGCGCTCGTGAGCGTCACGCCGCCTCGCGGCGGAGCGGGTTGCCCAGCTCCTCGTCCGGCTCGGCCGTCGCCGGGTCGGAGGCCTGCGGGTCCGTTCTGCGCGGGGGTGTCGACACCGCGCTCGCCGCGGCACAGGACGCCAGCAGCTCACTCATCGAGATGCGCTCTTCCGCGCGCTCGCGCTCTGGCGTCGCCATGCCTGCCTCCCGTAGGTTAGGTACACCTAACCAGCCTCGTGCATCCATGTGACCACGGCTCGTAGGACCGATGCAACATCTTCCCGACACCTTGTCGGAACCTACGTACGTTCAGAGGAGCGCGAGGTTCTCGTCGGCCCATCGCGCCCCGATCGCGCGCAGCACGACCGTGCGCCGGTCGTCGTCCGTGTCGCCGACGACCCGGTGGATCAGTACGTGCAGCCGGTCGTCCGTCAGGTCCTCGACCTTGCCGTCGCCCCACTCCACGACGACGACCGACTCGGGCAGCGAGACGTCCAGGTCGAGGTCCTCCATCTCGTCGAGGCCGCCGCCGAGGCGGTACGCGTCGACGTGGACCAGGGCCGGGCCGCCCACCAGGGAGGGGTGGACGCGGGCGATGACGAAGGTCGGGGAGGTGACGGCGCCGCGCACGCCGAGGCCCTCGCCCAGGCCGCGGGTGAGCGTCGTCTTGCCGGCGCCGAGCTCGCCGGTGAGCATGACGAGGTCGCCGGGGCGGAGCAACTTGGCCAGGCGGCGGCCGATCTCCTGCATCTGCTCGGGGGAGTCGACGTCGAGCGTGGCTCCGGAGGCAGCGGTCAGCGGTTCTTCCATACAAGCAAACCTAACCGTTGCCCGAACCCGCCTTCGCCGCCTTCCCCGCCGTCGCCGGGACCGCCCCGACCCGGGCGAGGAGGTCCGCCAGCCGGTCCGTGACCGCCTCGGGATGCTCCAGCATCACCAGGTGCCCGCTGTCCGGCACGATGACCAGCTCCGCGTCCGGCAGCAGATCCGCGATGGCCTCGGTGTGCGAGCTGGGGGTCACCAGGTCCCGGTCACCGGCGAGCGCGAGCACCGGCAGCTCGCGGAAGGCCTGCAGCGCCGCCGACTTGTCGTGCTCGGCGAAGGCCGGATAGAACTCGGCGACGACGTCGATCGGGGTCGACTCGATCATCCGCTCCGCGAACCGCGCGACCGCCGGGTCCACGTCCCGCGACGAGAACGAGTACTTCTTGATCAGCCCGGCGAACAGGTCGGCCGTCGCCCGGCGCCCCCGCTCCACGAGCTCCGCCTGCGAACCGAGCGCCTTCAGCACCCCCGGCAGGACGCGCCGCACCGCGTTGACCCCGGCCGTCGGCAGCCCGTAGTTCACCTCTCCGAGGTTCCCCGTCGAGGTGCCGACGAACGCCACGCCGACGACCCGGTCCCGGACGAACTCGGGGTAGTGCGCGGCGAGCGCCATGATCGTCATGCCGCCCATCGAGTGCCCGACGAGGACCAGCGGCCCCTCGGGCGCCGCCGCGTCGATGACGGCCCTGAGGTCACGGCCGAGCTGGTCGATGGAGACGGGCACGCCCTCGGGACCCGACTGGGCGACCCCGCGGGCCGACCGTCCGTGGCTGCGCTGGTCCCAGTGCACGGTACGGACCAGGCCGCGCAGCGCCGCCCGCTGGAAGTGCCAGGAGTCCTGGCTCAGGCAGTAGCCGTGGCTGAAGACGACGGTGACGGGCGCGGGAGCCTTGCGGCCGAAGAGCCGCCGGCGACGCGGGGCCGGCGCGTCCGACTCGACCTCGTCGATCTCGTAGTACAGCTCGGTGCCGTCGTCGGCGAGCGCCCTGCCCGAGGTGCCGCGCAGGGAGCCGTACGGGCCGGAGGCGTCGAGGGCGAGCCGTGCCTTCTGCCGCATGCCGCGCCCGACGGTGAGCCGCTCGATGGCGACACCGGCCGCCGCACCGGCGGCGAGCACGCCTATCGCGGCGCCGGCGAACCCGGCACGCCGCCAGTTGTCGGTGCTGGACTCGCTCACTGCCGCTCCCGTGGCTCGTTACTCGTTACTCGTTCGTGTAGACGCGCGGGACGCGCGCGCCGATGCGGGTGACGATCTCGTACGCGATGGTGTCGGCGGCCACCGCCCAGTCCTCGGCGGTCGGCTCGCCCCGGTCGCCGGGGCCGAAGAGCAGCGCCTCGGCGCCGGGCTCGACGGCGTCGCCGCCCAGGTCGACGACGAACTGGTCCATGGCGACCCGGCCGGCCACCCGGCGGACCCGGTCGCCGACCAGGACGGGGCCGCGGCCCGAGGCGTGGCGCGGGATGCCGTCGGCGTACCCGAGCGGTACCAGGCCGAGGTGGGTCTCGTCCTCGGTGACGTAGTGGTGTCCGTAGCTGACGCCGTGCCCGGCCGGGACCTGCTTGACGAGTGCGATGCTCGCCGCCAGCGTCATCACCGGGCGCAGGCCGAAGTCGGCGGAGGTGCCGAGCTCGGGGCTTGGCGAGATGCCGTACATGGCGATGCCGGGCCGTACGAGGTCGAAGTGGGTCTCGGGCAGGGTGAGGGTGGCCGGCGAGTTGGCGATGTGCCGGACCTCGGGCTCGACGCCGGCCTTCTCGGCGTACTCCAGCATCGTGCGGAAGACGTCGAGCTGGGAGGCGATGGAGGGGTGTCCCGGCTCGTCGGCGCAGGCGAAGTGCGACCAGAGCCCGGTGATCTTCACCAGGCCTTCCTTCTCGGCCCTGAGGGCCTCGCCGACGAGCTCGGGCCAGTCGGCGGGCTGGCAGCCGTTGCGGCCGAGGCCGGTGTCGGCCTTGAGCTGGACGCGGGCGGCCCGCCCGGTCGACCGGGCGGCCTCGACGGCCTCCGCGAGGGCCCACATCCCGCTGACGGACATGTCGAGGCCGGCCTCGATGCCCTCGGCCCAGGGGTCACCGGGGGTCCAGAGCCAGCACAGGATCCGTGCGTCCGTGATCCCGGCCGCGCGCAGGGCGAGCGCCTCGTGCGGGGTGGCGGTGCCGAGCCAGGCGGCGCCCGCGTCGAGGGCGGCGCGGGCACACCGGACGGCGCCGTGTCCGTACGCGTCCGCCTTGACCACGGCCATCACCTGGGCGTGGGGCGCGACGCGGGCACGCAGCGTGCGGACGTTCGCACGCAGCGCACCGAGGTCGATCTCGGCGCGGGCTCTGCGGGGCGGCGGTGTCTCAGTCATCGCGCCCAGTCTCTCAGGTGTCAGCTCCCGGGCCGCTTTCCCCAGATGTAGACCCGGTCACCCTTGCGCAGGACGTCCCAGAGTTTCCGGGCGTGGTCGTAGCTGAGATTGACGCAGCCGCGGCTTCCGGTCGGCGTGGCGAGCTGGCCGTAGACGGCGTGGAAGGCCTGCCCGCCGTCGAAGAACTGGGCGTAGGGCATGGGGGTGTTGTAGAGGGTGGACCAGTGGTCCTTGTTGCGCCAGTAGATCTTCTTCCAGCCGGTGCGGGTGCGGTAGCCGGGGCGGCCGCTGCGGATGTTGACGGGTCCGAAGGTGACCTTCTTGTTCTTCTGCACCCACATCAGCTCGCGATCCAGGTCGACGCAGGCGACGGTGTACGTCTTGACCGGGCACTTTCCGGCGGCGTTGGGGTTCTTGCGGGCGGCGAGGAGCTCGGCGCGGGCCCAGGTGACGGGGCCGGCGTAGCCGTTGGCGGGCTTGATCTTCTCCTTGAGCTGGAAGGCACGGATGGCCTTGCAGTCGGCGGCCGACTGCTTGCCGTCGACGCGGAGCTTGAGGAGGCGCTCGACGAGGCGCTGGTGACTGCCGGTCGTGGCGGTGCAGGCGGCCCCGACGGCGCTGCGCGGCATGTACTCGACGAGCTCGTCGACGGTGGCCTCGGGCTCGGGGACGGGAGTCCCCTCGCCTTCCTGCGGGAGCGGCGGCAGGACCTGGTCGGGCGTGTCCATGGGGTACTCGGGCTCCGCGGCACCGGCCACGCCGGGGACGAGGACGTCGTCCGCGGGCACGGGCGGGGCGGGTTCGGAGAAGGCGGGCGAGAGGGGGAGGGAGGCGGCCACCACGAGAAGAAGGGTGGTGCCGCAGCGCGTTGTCCATCTGATCACCCGCCCAGCCAAACCGCGCGCCCGGACCTCCGCCCGCCCAACCCCACACCTGGTCCAACGGTTTCCCCCGACCGGGGCACGGGGCGACGCGAGGGCCCCCTACGACGAGGGCACCCCTACGACATCACGTCCCGCCACGCGTCCGGCAGCGCCGCCGCGACGTCTCCCGCCGCGATCGGCGCGCCCGCCGACGACCGGCGCGCCGCCAGGCCGTGGAGGTAGGCGGCCACCGAGCCCGCGTCCAGCGCGCGCAGGCCCGACGCCAGCAGGGACCCCGCGAGGCCCGACAGCACGTCCCCGCTGCCCGCCGTCGCCAGCCAGGACGTGCCCGTCGGGTTCACCCGGACCGGCCCGCGCCCCCCGGCCTCCGCCACCAGCGTCGTCGAGCCCTTGAGCAGCACCGTCGCCCCGTAACGCGCCGCCAGCTCCCGTACCGCCGCGAGCCGTTCCCTCTCCACCGACTCCCTCGCGACGCCCAGCAGCGCCGCCGCCTCCCCCGCGTGCGGGGTGAGCAGCGTGGGGGCCGTACGTCCGCGCACCACCGCCGCGTCCAGGTCCCGCAGTCCGTCGGCGTCCACCAGGACCGGTACGTCCGAGGCGAGGACGTCCGCGACCCCCGGCCCGTCGCCGAGCCCCGGCCCCACCACCCAGGCCTGTACGCGCCCCGCCTTCCCCGGCGGCCCCGCGTGCACCAGCGTCTCCGGGAACCGCGCGATCACCGCGTCCCCGGCCGGACCGACGTACCGCACCGCGCCCGCCCCGCCCCGCAGCGCCCCGGCCACCGCGAGCACCGCCGCGCCCGGATAGCGCGCCGAGCCGGCGACCACGCCGACGACCCCCCGCCGGTACTTGTCGCTCTCCGCGCCCGGCACGGGCAACATCCCTGCCACGTCCTCGTGTTGGAGCGCCTGGAGCTCCGGCACGGACGGCAGGTGATCCCCGAGGCCGATGTCCACGAGCCGCAGCGCCCCCGCGTACTCGCGCGCCGGATCGACGAGGAGACCCGGCTTGTACGTCCCGAACGTCACCGTCGCGTCCGCCCGCAGCGCCTCCCCCGTGACCTCGCCCGAGTCCGCGTCCACGCCGCTCGGCAGGTCGACGGCGACCACGACCGCGTCCGAGCCGCGCGCCGCCCGCGCGACCGGGACGGCGTCCGGCCGCAGACCGCCGCTCCCGCCGATGCCGGTGATCCCGTCCAGGACGAGGTCGGCGACGGCCAGCGCCTCGAACGGGTCGTCCGCCACCCGCCCGCCGGCCGCCAGCAGCGCCGCGAGCCCGCGCTCGTGGGCGCGCGGGCCGAGCAGGACGGCCGTCACGCCCGCCCCGCGCCGCGCGAGCCGCACGCCCGCGTAGAGGGCGTCGCCCCCGTTGTCCCCGCTGCCGACGAGGAGCACGACCCTCGCCCCGTACACATGGCCGCGCCCGAGGAGCGAGAAGCAGGCGGCGGCGAGCCCGGCCGCGGCCCGTTGCATGAGCGCGCCCTCGGGCAGCATCGCCATCAGTTCGGCCTCGGCGGCCCGTACGGTCTCCACGCGGTAAGCGGTACGCATGGTCCGCAGTCTGCCGCACGCCCCAAGCCGCCGCCCGGGGGCCGTACGGAGCAGGGCGGCCGGTGGTCCGGGGCACGGAGGCCGCCGCCGGACCGGCCGCCGACGACGGTCCTGCCGGTCCTGCCGGTCCTGCCGGTCGACTCCCGCGACGCACCGAGACCACCACCGCCCGCTGACCGCCCGGCGCTCTACCCCTCCGCGATCACCACCGCCGACGCCACCCCCGCGTCGTGGCTCAGCGAGACGTGCCAGTGGCGGACGCCCAGCTCGGCCGCCCGCGCCGCCACCGTGCCGCGTACGCGCAGCCGTGGCTGGCCGCTGTCCTCGACGTACACCTCGGCATCCGTCCAGTGCAGTCCGCCGGGCGCGCCGAGCGCCTTGGCCACCGCCTCCTTCGCGGCGAACCGCACCGCGAGGGAGGCGGTCCCGCGCCGCTCACCGCTCGGGAGCAGCAGCTCCCGCTCGATGAAGAGACGCTGAAGCAGCCCCGGCGTCCGTTCGATCGACGCGGCAAAGCGGTCGATCTCCGCCACGTCGATCCCCACCCCGATGATCATTCGCTCACTCCACGGTCACAGATTTCGCCAGGTTCCGCGGCTGGTCCACCTCGTTGCCGCGCGCCGTCGCGAGTTCGCACGCGAAGACCTGCAGCGGCACGGTGGAGACCAGCGGCTGGAGCAGCGTAGGCGTTACCGGGATGCGGATGAGATGGTCGGCGTACGGGGCGACGGCCTCGTCGCCCTCCTCCGCGATCACGATCGTCCGCGCCCCGCGCGCCCGGATCTCCTGGATGTTCGAGACGATCTTGTCGTGCAGGACGGACCGCCCGCGCGGCGACGGCACGACCACCACGACCGGCATGTCCTCCTCGATGAGCGCGATCGGCCCGTGCTTCAGCTCGCCCGCCGCGAAGCCCTCGGCGTGCATGTACGCCAGCTCCTTCAGCTTCAGCGCGCCCTCCAGGGCCACCGGGTAGCCGACGTGCCGGCCGAGGAACAGCACCGTGTTCTTGTCGGCGAGCGAACGGGCCAGCGCGCGTACCGGCTCCATCGTCTCCAGGACCCGCTCGACCTCGTCGGCGATCCGGGCGAGCTCCCCGATCACCGCGTGGATCTCGTCGCCCCACTTCGTCCCGCGCACCTGCCCCAGATACAGCGCCAGCAGATAGCAGGCCACGAGCTGCGTCAGGAAGGCCTTCGTGGACGCGACGGCGACCTCGGGCCCGGCGTGCGTGTACAGCACGGCGTCCGATTCCCTCGGGATCGTCGAACCGTTCGTGTTGCAGACGGCGAGCACCTTCGCGCCCTGCTCGCGCGCGTGCCGCAGCGCCATGAGGGTGTCCATCGTCTCGCCGGACTGCGAGATCGCGATGACGAGGGTCCGCTGGCCGAGGATCGGGTCGCGGTAGCGGAACTCGCTGGCCAGCTCCACCTCGCAGGGGATCCTGGCCCAGTGCTCGATGGCGTACTTCGCGATCATCCCGGCATGGAAGGCCGTGCCGCACGCGATGATGACGATCTTGTCGGCCTCGCGCAGGACGGCGTCGGGGATGCGCACCTCGTCGAGCCGCAGATGCCCCTCTGCGTCGATCCGGCCGAGAAGCGTATCGGCGACGGCCTTGGGCTGCTCGGCGATCTCCTTGAGCATGAAGTAGTCGTAGCCGCCCTTCTCGGCGGCCGAGGCGTCCCAGTCCACGTGGTACGCCCGTACGTCGGCGGGGGCGCCGGCGAAGTCGGTGACCTCGACGCCCTCCCGGGACAGCTCGACGACCTGGTCCTGCCCCAGCTCGATCGCGGACCGGGTGTGCGCGATGAAGGCGGCCACGTCCGAGGCGAGGAAGAACTCCCCCTCGCCGACACCCACCACCAGCGGCGAGTTCCGCCGGGCGCCGACCACGACATCAGGCTGGTCCGCGTGTACGGCGACCAGCGTGAACGCCCCGTCGAGCCGCCGGCACACGAGCCGCATCGACTCCGCCAGGTCGCCGCAGGAGGAGAACTGCTCGGCGAGCAGATGGGCCACGACCTCGGTGTCCGTCTCGGACGCCAGGTCGTGCCCACGCTCCTCCAGCTCGGCCCTGAGGGCGGCGAAGTTCTCGATGATCCCGTTGTGGACGACGGCCACGCGGCCCGCGTTGTCGAGATGCGGGTGCGCGTTGGCGTCGGTCGGCCCGCCGTGGGTGGCCCAGCGGGTGTGTCCGATACCGGTGGAGCCGCTCGGCAGCGGCCGGTCCACCAGCTCCTTCTCCAGGTTGACGAGCTTGCCCGCCTTCTTCGCCGCGGCCAGTCCCCCGTCGGAGAGCACCGCGACGCCGGCCGAGTCGTAGCCCCGGTACTCGAGCCGCTTGAGGCCCGCGATCACCACATCAAGCGCCGACTGCCCGCCGACGTAACCCACGATTCCGCACATGGCGGCAGCCTACGACCGAAGGCGCCCGTGGGACCGGACTCAGCCCAGCTTGGCGGCCTGCGCGTCGATGACGGCCTGGGGCAGCTCCTTGACCTTGCCGCCGAGGCTGAGGGTGGAGAGGGAGGCCAGCGTGTTGCCCTTACGGAAGGCCACCACGTTGGTGATGAACGGCTTGCCGTCCATGTCGGTGATGACGGTGAAGGCCACCGACTCCTCACCGGCGGTGACGCTCTCCGGAGTGACCTTGTGGATCGTCGTCTTCTCGCCGCCGCCGATCAGCGTGAAGCCGCCCGCGCACTCCGCACCGGCCTTCTTCAGCGAGGCGAACGCGTCGTGCGCCCCGCTCCCGTCGTACGAGCCGAGGGTGACAGCCGTCACCGGGGCGGCGAGCGCGCCCAGGGCCTCCTCGGGCGAGGCGGTGGCACCGCTCGTCTTCGGCACCTCGATGGCCTTGCGCTGCACGCTGGCGCCCGGCGTCCCGGTCGCGACGAACGACATGGCGTCGGCGAGCGGCTTGCAGCCGGGCTTGTCCGTGGTGACGTCACCGGACTTCACCACATCGGCGGGCTTGGCCTTCTGCACCTGGTGGCCCTTGAGATCGGCCTGCTCGACGATCAGCTTCTCCAGCTCGGCGACGGACAGCGCCTTCGCATCGGGCACGGCGGACGTGGCGGACGCGGACGCCTTGGGGGCGTCCTTCCCCTTGTCGCCGCTCTCCTCCTTCGCGCCGCTGCAGGCGGTGAGCAGCAGCGCGAGCGAGACGGCGGTGGCGGCGGCTGCCGCGGTTCCCTTGGACGTACGCATGGCGGTGTGACCTTCTGTCCTCTACTGCCGCACCTGGGCGGCGTCCCCCCGCGCGAAGTCCACAGCCCACGCGGGCAATCTGCATGATCACCCTAGAGCGGAGGTCCGACAACGGGTTTTCGCGTGACCGACCCCACCCCCCACAATCCCCCCGCACCCCCGACAATGGCGGGGTGATCACTTCGCCGCCACGAAGCCCCCACGGCAACGGCAGCCCCAAGGGCAACGGCAACGGCCAGCGCCGTGCCGAGGCCACGCCGTACGTCGACCTCACCCGGGCCGAGTGGAGCGCGCTGCGGGACAAGACGCCGCTGCCGCTCTCCGCCGACGAGGTCGAGCGGCTGCGCGGGCTCGGCGACGTCATCGACCTCGACGAGGTCCGGGACGTCTATCTGCCGCTGTCCCGGCTGCTCAATCTGTACGTCCAGGCCACCAGCGGCCTGCGGGGCGCGCTCAACACGTTCCTCGGGGAGCGGGGGGAGCAGCGCGGCACCCCCTTCGTCATAGGCGTCGCCGGCTCCGTCGCCGTCGGCAAGTCCACCGTGGCCCGTCTCCTCCAGGCGCTGCTCGCCCGCTGGCCGGAGCACCCGCGCGTGGAGCTCGTCACCACCGACGGCTTCCTCTACCCGATGGAGGAGCTGAAGGCGCGCGGTCTGACGTCCCGCAAGGGCTTCCCGGAGTCGTACGACCGTCGCGCGCTGACCCGGTTCGTCGCCGACATCAAGGCCGGCAAGGACGAGGTCACCGCCCCGGTCTACTCCCACCTGATCTACGACATCGTGCCCGGCGAGCGGCTCGTCGTGCGCCGCCCCGACATCCTGATCGTCGAGGGGCTCAACGTCCTGCAGCCGGCGCTGCCCGGCAAGGACGGCCGCACGCGGGTCGGGCTCGCCGACTACTTCGACTTCTCGGTGTACGTGGACGCCCGGCCCGAGGACATCGAGCGCTGGTACCTCAACCGCTTCCGCAAGCTGCGCGAGACGGCGTTCCAGAACCCGTTCTCGTACTTCCAGCGCTACACGCAGGTCTCCGAGGAGGAGGCCCTGGAGTACGCCCGCACGATGTGGCGGACCATCAACAAGCCGAACCTGCTGGAGAATGTGGCCCCGACCCGCGGCCGCGCGACCCTCGTCGTGCGCAAGGGTCCCGACCACAAGGTCCAGCGCCTCTCCCTGCGCAAACTCTGAGTCGGAGGAGCCCCGACCGTGCTGCACATGCGCCTGATCGTCCCGGCCGATCGCACGGACGAGGTCGTCCGTGCGATCAGGACGACGGTGGGGACGACGCATCTGGCCGTCCTGGCGGGCGCCGCGCGCGAGCCGGCCGGCGATCTCGTCCTGTGCGACGTGGCGCGCGAGGCGGCCGAGGGACTCATCGGCGACCTGCGGGCGATGGGGATCGACCACCTCGGTTCGATCGCCGTCGAGAACATCGAGCTGTCGCTCTCCGAGAGCGCCGAGAAGGCCGAGAAGAGGGCGCCGGGCGACGCCGCGGACGCGGTGCTGTGGGAGCAGTTGGAGGAGGCGACCCAGGAGGAGTCGACGCTCAGCGTCACGTACGTCGCGTTCCTGTCGGTCGCGCTGATGCTCGCCGCGTGCGGTGTGATGCTCGACAACGCGGTTCTCGTCGTGGGCGCGATGGCGGTGGGACCGGAGTTCGGCCCGCTGGCCGGCATCTCCACGGCCCTGGTGCAGCGGGCACCTCACCTGGTGCTGCGCTCGCTGGCGGCCCTGCTCGTGGGCTTCGCCGCGGCGATGGCCCTGACGGCCGGGTTCACCTGGTTCATGGACGTGCTCGGGCTCTTCGACCGCGACATGATCGAGGCGGACCGCCCGAACACTGCCTTCATCTTCGACCCGGACTGGATGTCCTTCGTCGTCGGCCTCCTGGCCGGCATCGCGGGGACCCTCTCGCTGACCTCGTCGAAGTCGGGCGCGCTGATCGGCGTGGCGATCTCGGTGACGACGGTCCCGGCCGCGGCGAACGCGGCGGCGGCCTTCGCGTACACGGACTACGGCCAATTCTGGGGTTCGACCGAGCAGTTGCTGACGAACCTCGGCGCGATCGTGCTCTCGGGGACGCTCACGCTCCTGGCCCAGAAGTTCTTCTGGGCCAGGAGCCGCGCCCGCGCCTGACCGACTGCCCGGCAGGCCGCCTGACGGACCGCCTGGCCGACCGTCAGCCCAGGGCCGACTTCACCACGTCCGCGAGACGGCCGGCCACGGACCGCGCCTGCTCGATGTCGGCGGCCTCGACCATCACCCGTACGAGCGGCTCCGTGCCCGAGGGGCGCAGCAGCACCCGGCCGGTGGAGCCCAGTTCGCGCTCGGCTTCGGTCACGGCCGCCGCCAGCTCGCCGGAGGTCTTCACCCGGGACTTGTCGACGTCGGGCACGTTGATGAGGACCTGCGGCAGCCGCTCCATCACGGAGGCCAGCTCCGCGAGCGACCGGCCGGTGGCCGCGACGCGGGCCGCCAGCATCAGGCCGGTCAGCGTGCCGTCGCCAGTGGTGGCGTGGTCGAGCACGATCACGTGCCCGGACTGCTCGCCGCCCAGCGCGTAGCCGTGCTCCTTCATCGACTCCAGGACGTACCGGTCGCCGACCGCCGTCTGGACCAGGTTCAGCCCCTCGCGCTCCATGGCGAGCTTGAAGCCGAGGTTGGACATCACGGTCGCGACGACGGTGTCGCCGCGCAGCGTCCCGGCCTCGCGCATGGCGAGCGCCAGCACGGCGAGGATCTGGTCGCCGTCGACCTCGTTGCCCGCGCCGTCCACGGCCAGGCAGCGGTCCGCGTCGCCGTCGTGGGCGATGCCGAAGTCCGCGCCGTGCTCGACGACCGCGGCCTTCAGGAGCCCCAGGTGGGTGGAGCCGCAGCCGTCGTTGATGTTGAGGCCGTCCGGCTCGGCGCCGATGGTGACGACCTGGGCACCGGCCCGGGAGAACGCCTCGGGCGACACGTGCGAGGCGGCACCGTGCGCCTCGTCGAGGACGACCTTCAGTCCGTCGAGCCGGTTCGGCAGGACGGCGATGAGGTGGGCGACGTACTTGTCGAAGCCCTCGTCGTAGTCACGGACCCGGCCGACACCGGCGCCGGTCGGCCGCTCCCACGGGGCACCGGTGCGGTGCTCCTCGTAGACGGACTCGATCCGGTCCTCGAGATCGTCGGCGAGCTTGTGGCCGCCGCGGGCGAAGAACTTGATGCCGTTGTCGGGCATCGCGTTGTGGCTGGCGGAGAGCATCACACCGAGGTCGGCGCCGAGCGCTCCGGTGAGATAGGCCACAGCCGGGGTGGGCAGCACGCCGACGCGCAGCACGTCCACGCCCGCGCTCGCGAGGCCCGCCACGACGGCGGCCTCCAGGAACTCTCCCGACGCACGCGGGTCACGCCCGACCACCGCGGTCGGCCGATGGCCCTCAAAGGTCCCCGCCTCGGCGAGCACATGCGCCGCCGCGACCGACAGGCCGAGCGCGAGCTCCGCCGTCAGATCCGCGTTGGCAACACCGCGTACACCGTCCGTGCCGAAGAGTCGTCCCACAGCTGTCCTCCGAAACTGCTCCGTAAATGCGATCCCCTGAGCGCCTGATGCCCGTTTTCACGCCAAAGCTGCCCAGAAAGGCCTCAGGGGGAGGAAAAGACGTACGCCCCGGCAGCACGGGCAGTGCCGCCGGGGCGTACGTGCAAAGCAGGTCGAGCAGGCGATTAGCGCTTGCTGTACTGCGGGGCCTTGCGGGCCTTCTTGAGACCGGCCTTCTTGCGCTCGACCGCACGGTCGTCGCGGGAGAGGAAGCCGGCCTTCTTCAGCGGACCGCGGTTGTTCTCCACGTCCGCCTCGTTCAGCGCGCGGGCCACGCCGAGGCGCAGGGCGCCGGCCTGACCCGAGACGCCGCCACCCGAGATGCGGGCGATGACGTCGTAGCGGTTGTCGAGCTCGAGCACCTTGAAGGGCTCGTTGACTTCCTGCTGGTGCACCTTGTTCGGGAAGTAGTCCTCGAGGGTGCGACCGTTGATCTTCCACTTGCCGGTGCCCGGAACGATCCGGACGCGGGCGATGGCGTTCTTGCGACGGCCCAGGCCGGCGGCCGGCTGCGGCTCGCCGAAGCGGGAAGCCAGGGACTCCGAGGTGTACTCACCCTCGACGGGGACCTCGGACTCGAAGGTGGTGACCTCGGCGTAGGTCTCCTCGCCCTCGATGGGGCTCTCAACAGTGGTCTCGGCCACGATTCTCCTCAGATTTCTTTCGTTCTTAGGGGGTGTGGCCGGAACTACTGCGCGACCTGGGTGATCTCGAACGGGACCGGCTGCTGGGCAGCGTGCGGGTGGTTCTCGCCCGCGTAGACCTTCAGCTTCGAGAGCATCTGACGGCCCAGGGAGTTCTTGGGGATCATGCCCTTGATGGCCTTCTCGACGGCCTTCTCGGGGTTCTTGTCCAGAAGCTCGTCGTAGCGGACGGAGCGCAGACCACCCGGGTAACCGGAGTGGCGGTACGCCATCTTCTGGGTCTTCTTGTTGCCGGACAGGTGCACCTTGTCAGCGTTGATGATGATGACAAAGTCGCCCATGTCCATGTGGGGGGCGTAGACGGGCTTGTGCTTGCCTCGCAGGAGGTTCGCGGCCGTGGTCGCCAGACGGCCCAGGACAACGTCCTGCGCGTCGATGATGTGCCACTGGCGAGTGACATCGCCGGGCTTGGGGCTGTACGTACGCACTTCGTAGCCTTCGCTTCTTCAGTGGATGGAGTCCAGACACACCTGAAGCGATCATGCAGCTGGGGCCTGCACTGCCGGGAACACTGCCCGTATGCGAGCCACTGGTAACTGCTCCAGGGAACTTACGTAAGGGCCCTTCGCACGAGAACGACGAGGCCAATACGCATAACAAACCGCAACAGTACCCGCGCCGCCCCCGACGGGTCAAAACGCCGCGAGACACCAGGTCAGCGCACCCGATCCACCCGGCGCTCGTCCCAGACCGGCTCGCTCGTCTCCCGTACGACCCCGTCGGAGCCGAAGACCAGATACCGGTCGAAGGTCTTCGCGAACCACCGGTCGTGCGTGACCGCCAGGACCGTGCCCTCGTACGACTCCAGGCCGTCCTGCAGCGCCTCCGCCGACTCCAGGTCCAGGTTGTCCGTCGGCTCGTCGAGCAGCAGCGCCGTCGTGCCCGACAGCTCCAGGAGCAGGATCTGGAAACGGGCCTGCTGGCCGCCGGAGAGCTTCTCGAAGGCCTGGTCGCCCTGCCCCTCCAGCTCGTACCGCCGCAGCACCGACATCGCCCCGCCCCGGTCCTTGGCGTGCTCCGACCACAGGATGTCCACGAGGGAACGCCCCCGCAGCTCCGGATGGGCGTGGGTCTGGGCGAAGTGGCCCGGGACGACCCGCGCCCCCAGCTTCCACAGCCCCGTGTGCGCCACCGACGGGTCCCCCGCGAGCAGCCGCAGGAAGTGCGACTTCCCCGAGCCGTTCGAACCGAGGACGGCGACCCGCTCCCCGTAGAAGATCTCCAGCGAGAACGGCTTCATCAGTCCGGTCAGCTCAAGGTTCTCGCAGGTCACCGCCCGGACCCCGGTCCGACCGCCGCGCAGCCGCATCCGGATGTCCTGCTCGCGCGGCGGCTCCGGCGGCGGGCCGGCCTCCTCGAACTTCTTCAGCCGCGTCTGCGCCGCCGCGTACCGGGACGCCATCTCATGGCTCACCGCCGCCGCCTGCCGCAGGTTGATCACCAGCTTCTTCAGCTGCGCGTGCTTCTCCTCCCAGCGCCGCTTCAGCTCCTCGAAGCGCGCGAACCGCTCCCGCCGCGCCTCGTGGAAGGTCTCGAAGCCACCGCCGTGCACCCAGACGTCCGACCCGGCGGGCCCCGGCTCGACCGCGATGATCTTCTCCGCGGCCCGGGCGAGCAGCTCCCGGTCGTGGGAGATGAAGAGCACGGTCTTACGGGTCTCCCGCAGCCGCTCCTCCAGCCACCGCTTGCCGGGGACGTCCAGGTAGTTGTCCGGCTCGTCGAGCAGCAGCACCTCGTCGGTGCCCCGCAGCAGCGACTCCAGGACCAGACGCTTCTGCTCGCCCCCGCTGAGCGTGCGCACCTCCCGGAACTGCGCCTTCTCGTACGGGACGCCCAGCGCCGCCATCGTGCACATGTCCCAGACGGTCTCGGCCTCGTACCCCTGGACCTCCGCCCAGTCGCTGAGCGCCTGGGCGTACGCCATCTGGGCGGCCTCGTCGTCGACCGTCATGATCAGGTGCTCGGCCTCGTCGACCGCCTTCGCCGCCTCGCGGATACGGGGCTGGGCGACCGAGACGAGCAGGTCACGCACCGTACGGTCGTCCCGCACCGAGCCGACGAACTGCGGCATCACGCCCAGGCCGCCGCTCACGGTGACCGTGCCGCCGTGCGGCTGCAGCTCGCCGGAGATCATCCGCAGCAGCGTCGTCTTCCCGGCGCCGTTGGCCCCGACCAGGGCCACGACCGCGCCCTCCCCGACCCGGAAGGAGGCGTCCGCGAGCAGGACCCTCCCGTCGGGAAGGTAGTACTCCAGATGCGCCGCTTCGACATGTCCCATGAGGTGCATTGTCACCGGCGACATCGCCGTCCCCCAACCGGTTTAGGATGCGCGGCATGAGCTTTGGGGGACCGCAGTGGCCACAGGAGCCGCAGCAGCCGGGTCAGCAGCCATACGGACAGCAGCCGTACGGACAGCAGCCGTACGGACAGCAGCCGGCGTATCAGCAGCCCGGCCCGTTCCCGGGCGCGGAGGGGACGCACACACCCGACTGGGGCGCCCTCGCCGACGCGTCCGCGGCCGGCCGGCGCCGTAAGCGCTGGCTGATGATCGGCGGCGGCGTGCTCGCGACCCTCGCGGTCGGCGCGATCGTCGCCACCGCGGTGGTGAACAGCAACAACACCACCACGAACGGGAAGAACGACACGGTCACCCCCACCGACTCCGCCTCCCCCACCGGCTCCCCCACGCCGGGACCGTCGTTCTCCTCCGTGGCGCCGCCTCCCCCGCCCAACCCCAAGGACTTCATCTCGAACGAGAAGAAGGACAAGGCCCCGCTGAGCGCCGAGGGCCTCTTCCCGGGCAAGAAGCTCACCATGAGCGGCCGCGTCTACACGAAGGGCGCGACCTCCTCCACCACCGCGTGCGCGAGCGTCACCCAGGGCGCCCTCGGCTCGGTCCTGCAGAAGAACGGCTGCGACCGCGTGATCCGCGCCACGTACGTGAAGGACGGGGTCGCCATCACCGTCGGCGTGGCCGTCTTCTCCACCGAGGCGGAGGCGCTGAAGGCGAAGAACCAGGCCAGCGGCGGCATCGCCCCGCTGACCGGCGCCGGCGTCGGCGACTTCTGCCACGCCACGGTCTGCCTGCGGCGCGCGAACTCGATCGGCCGGTACGCCTACTTCACCCAGGCCGGCTTCACCAACGGCAAGAAGGTGACCACGGCCGACAAGGGCGTCTTCCAGGCCAGCGACGACCTGGGTACCTTCGCCTTCAACCAGATCTACGCCCGGGGCCGCACCCAGGCCTCAGCAGCAGCCGGCGCTCCCGGGGAGTGACCGCTTGTTCCTGGCCTCCCGGTTGCGGGCGGCCAGGAGCTCGTCGGCCGGGTAGCCGACCTCTTCGAGGGTGAGCCCGTGCGGCCGTACGACATGCACGGCGGAGTCCCGTACGCCCGCGGCCAGGACCTTCGCCGGCCAGTCGACCGGCCGGTGCCCGTCGCCCACGAACAGCAGCGCGCCGACCAGCGAGCGGACCATGTTGTGGCAGAAGGCGTCCGCCTTCACGGTCGCTTCGAGGACGCCGCCGGGCCGCCGCTCCCAGCGCAGCTCCTGGAGCGTACGGATGGTGGTCGCGCCCTCGCGCTTCTTGCAGTACGCGGCGAAGTCGTGCTCGCCCACCAGGCGCTCGGCGGCGGCGTTCATGGCGTCCATGTCGAGGGCCCAGTCGTGCCACAGGACATGCCCGCGCAGCAGCGGGTCGACGCCGCCGGGGTTGTCGGTGACGCGGTAGGCGTAACGGCGCCAGATGGCCGAGAAACGGGCGTTGAAGCCACTGGGGGCCTCGGTCAGGCGCCAGACCCGCACATCGTGCGCGAGCCGCCCTGCGAGCCGCCTGAGCAGCTTGTCGCGGTGCTCGGCCCACAGCTCGACGGGCAGATCGACGTGCGCGACCTGTCCACGGGCGTGCACACCGGCGTCGGTGCGGCCGGCGACGGTCAGCTCGTACGTCTCCTTGGACCGGGTCACGGTCTTCAGGGCGTCCTCGATGTCACCCTGGACGGTCCGCTGCCCGCGGGCCTGCTTGGCCCAGCCGGAGAAGTCCTTGCCGTCGTACGAAAGGTCGAGCCGGATCCGTACGAAACCGGGCTGCACGTCGTCGCTCACGCGGTAAATCCTCTCAAAGCCTCAGAACACGGGAGCGGGCCCGCACCCCTGGGGGTACGGGCCCGCACACGAGAAACGTCGGAACGCTTACGCGTCCTTCGACTCCTCCGCCGGAGCCTCGGCGGCGTCCTCGACCTTGGTCTCCTCGACCTTGGCCTCGTCAGCCTCCTTGACCGCACGCTTGGTGGCGGCCTCGGCCTCGGCGACGGTCGCCTTCTTGGCGATCTCGCCCTCGACCAGCTCGATCACGGCCATCGGGGCGTTGTCGCCACGACGGTTGCCGATCTTGGTGATACGGGTGTAGCCACCCGGGCGCTCGGAGTAGCGCGGGGCGATCTCGGTGAAGAGCGTGTGGACGACGCCCTTGTCCGTGATCGTCTGCAGCACCAGGCGACGGTTGTGGATGTCGCCCTTCTTCGCCTTGGTGATCAGGCGCTCGGCGACCGGACGCAGGCGGCGGGCCTTGGCCTCGGTCGTGGTGATGCGGCCGTGCTCGAAGAGGGACTTCGCCAGGTTGGCGAGCAGCAGACGCTCGTGAGCGGCGCTGCCACCGAGGCGGGCACCCTTGGCGGGACGCGGCATGGTGTTTCTCCTTGTGATCTGCACCGGCCGTATGAGGTACCGATGTCAGTGTCCGAGCGGGCGGTTACCCGTCGGAGATCCAGGCCCCGTCAGGGGCCTGGAAGGGGCGCGGGGCGGTGTCGATACGCGACTCCGTCGCGGGGGCGCGATCAAGCACAGCGCACCCGCACCCGGGTACGGACCGTATGGCCCGAGCTCTTAGTACTGCTCGGTCTCGACGAACCCGGCGTCCGCGTCGTCGTCGGCGCCGAAGGCGTCGGCGGCGGCGGTCGGGTCGAATCCGGGCGGGCTGTCCTTGAGGGCCAGGCCCATGCCGGCCAGCTTCGCCTTGACCTCGTCGATCGACTTCGCACCGAAGTTGCGGATGTCGAGCAGGTCGGCCTCGGAGCGCGCCACGAGCTCACCCACGGAGTGGATGCCCTCACGCTTGAGGCAGTTGTACGAACGAACGGTGAGCTCGAGCTCCTCGATCGGCAGCGCCAGGTCGGCGGCGAGGGCGGCGTCCGTGGGGGACGGGCCCATGTCGATGCCCTCGGCGTCGATGTTGAGCTCGCGCGCCAGACCGAACAGCTCGACCAGGGTCTTGCCGGCGGACGCCATGGCGTCACGCGGGCGCATGGCCTGCTTGGTCTCGACGTCGACGATCAGCTTGTCGAAGTCGGTGCGCTGCTCGACACGGGTCGCCTCGACCTTGTACGTGACCTTGAGCACCGGGGAGTAGATGGAGTCGACCGGGATACGGCCGATCTCCTGGCCCACCTGCTTGTTCTGCACGGCGGAGACGTAGCCGCGACCGCGCTCGACGGTCAGCTCCATCTCCAGCTTGCCCTTGCCGTTGAGCGTGGCGAGCACCAGGTCGGGGTTGTGCACCTCGACTCCGGCCGGCGGGGCGATGTCGGCAGCGGTGACCAGGCCGGGACCCTGCTTGCGCAGGTACATCACGACCGGCTCGTCGTGCTCCGAGGAGACGACCAGCTGCTTGATGTTCAGGATGAGGTCGGTGACGTCCTCCTTGACGCCCGGCACGGTGGTGAACTCGTGCAGGACACCGTCGATACGGATGGACGTGACAGCCGCACCCGGGATCGAGGAGAGGAGCGTACGACGGAGGCTGTTGCCGAGCGTGTAGCCGAAGCCCGGCTCCAGGGGCTCGATGACGAACCGCGAGCGGAATTCGTCGACGACCTCTTCGGTCAGCGAGGGGCGCTGAGCGATCAGCATGGTGTGAATCCTTCGGTTGTGGACGCCCACTATTTGACGTCCGACAGGTACTGCTTACTGCAAGGGTACGGGCGGCACCGCTCCGAAGAGCCGTACCGCCCATCCCTCAGAACAACCGTGACCGGTCGCCGTGCGTCAGACGCGGTGCGTCAGACGCGGCGGCGCTTCGGCGGACGGCAGCCGTGCTGCGAATTCCCGGGGGATAACCCCCGGACCCCCAGCAGGCAGCCGCCGTGGCCAAGGCCGTGCGTCAGACGCGGCGGCGCTTCGGCGGACGGCAGCCGTTGTGCGGCGTGGGGGTGACGTCCTGGATCGAACCGACCTCGAGGCCCGTGGCCTGGAGGGAGCGGATCGCGGTCTCGCGGCCGGAGCCCGGACCCTTGACGAAGACGTCAACCTTGCGCATGCCGTGCTCCTGCGCGCGGCGAGCGGCCGACTCGGCGGCCATCTGCGCGGCGAACGGGGTCGACTTGCGCGAGCCCTTGAAGCCGACGTGGCCGGCGGAGGCCCAGGAGATCACGTTGCCCGAGGGGTCCGTGATCGAGACGATCGTGTTGTTGAACGTGCTCTTGATGTGCGCGTGGCCGTGAGCGACGTTCTTCTTTTCCTTGCGGCGCACCTTCTTGGCGGCACCCTGACGACCCTTGGGGGGCATCTATATCTCCTACGGGAGGTGGTCGGTCCTACAGCGAAGACCGTGTGGTCAAGCGTCCGCTGAGGACTACTTCTTGCCCGGCTTCTTCTTACCGGCGATGGCGCGACGCGGGCCCTTGCGGGTACGGGCGTTCGTGCTGGTGCGCTGACCGTGGACCGGCAGGCCGCGACGGTGGCGGATGCCCTGGTAGCACTGGATCTCGATCTTGCGGCGGATGTCGCCCTGGATCTCGCGGCGGAGGTCACCCTCGGTACGGAGGTTGGCGTCCACGTACTCGCGGATCTTGACGAGGTCCTCTTCGGCCAGGTCACGAACGCGGGTGTTCGGGTTCACGCCGGTGGAGGCGAGGATCTCCTTGGACCGGGTGCGCCCGATACCGAAGACGTAGGTGAGTGCGATCTCCACACGCTTTTCGCGCGGGATGTCAACACCGGAAACGCGTGCCATTCAATGGCTCCTGTGTGTTCGGGGGTCTTCCGCAAGGCCGCTCCCGGCAGGCCGTATGAGGTACGAACCGGGTCTCCGGCCCCCGCCGGAGGTGCCGCCGACCCTTGCGGGCTGGGCGGGCCTTGCGTATGTACGTATTGCTTGCGTCGCGCGAAGAACTGCGAAATGCAGGTCGGTCGGCGTGCGTCAGCCCTGGCGCTGCTTGTGGCGCAGGTTGTCGCAGATGACCATGACCCGACCGTGGCGGCGGATCACCTTGCACTTGTCGCAGATCTTCTTGACGCTCGGCTTGACCTTCATGTGGGTGAGGTTCTCCGGGTCAGTGCCACCACCCGCGCGCGGAGGCGGGGTGCGGGCAAGATCTACTTGTAGCGGTAGACGATCCGGCCACGCGTCAGGTCGTACGGAGAGAGCTCCACAACGACCCGGTCGTCCGGAAGGATTCGGATGTAGTGCATCCGCATCTTGCCGGAGATGTGCGCGAGGACCTTGTGACCGTTCTGGAGCTCCACCTTGAACATGGCGTTCGGGAGGGACTCGATCACGGTGCCCTCGATTTCGATGGCACCTTGCTTCTTGGCCACGCTTCGCCTTTCGAATCGGCTACCTTGATCGACTCTCGATCCCGTATGCGGGCACACGGGTACACGAGAGCCGACGCATCAGTCTACGTCAGGCCCCTGGAAAAGACGAATCCAGGAAGAATGCCCACCTCAGGCTGTGTCTAATCAGCCGCTACCGCGGCGGGCCTTACGCAAGGAGCCACGCCGCAGTACGACCCCGCTACGCCAGGGGGTCCGGCGCCGCGGTCACACCCAGCTCCGCCAGCTTCGCCTTGCCGCCGTCCGGCGAGGTCAGGACCAGCGGGCCCTCCTCCGTCAGCGCCACCGAGTGCTCCCAGTGCGAGGACCAGGTGCCGTCGGTCGTGATGACCGTCCAGTCGTCCGACAGGACCTCCGTGTGGGGCGTGCCGAGCGAGACCATCGGCTCGATCGCCAGGCAGAAGCCGGGGACCAGCTTCGGACCCTTGCCGCGCTTGCGCGAGACGTAGTTCAGCAGGTGCGGGTCCATGTGCATCTCGGTGCCGATGCCGTGGCCGCCGTAGTCCTCGACGATGCCGTACTTGCCGCCGCCCGGCTTCGGCTGGCGGCGGATGTACGTCTCGATCGCGCGCGAGATGTCCACCAGCCGGTTGCCGTTGCGCATCGCGGCGATGCCGGCCCACATCGACTCCTCGGTCACCCGCGAGAGCTCGACGAGCTCCGGAGCGTGCCCGGTGCCCACGAACGCCGTGTAGGCCGCGTCACCGTGCCAGCCGTCGACGATCGCGCCGGCGTCGATGGAGATGATGTCGCCGTCCTTGAGGACGGTCTTCTCGTCCGGGATGCCGTGGACGACGACCTCGTTGACCGAGGTGCAGATCGTCGCGGGGAAACCGCCGTACCCCAGGAAGTTCGACTTCGCCCCGTGGTCCGCGATGACCTTCCGCGCGACCTCGTCCAGGTCCTTCGTCGTGGCGCCCGGCACGGCCGCCTCACGGGTCGCCGCGTGGATGGCCGCGACGACCAGCCCCGCCTCGCGCATCTTCGCGATCTGCTCGGGGGTCTTGATCTGCACCATCGTGGCCGCGGCCTTTCCTTGGAGTACGGGGAACAGAACAACGATACGGCCGCGGCGCCCCTGAGGGGCACCGCGGCCGTATCGGACGAACCAGGGTTACTTCTTGAGCGCGGCCATCGCCTTCGCGGTGACCTCGTCCACCTTGCCGAGCGCCGAGATCGTCACGACCAGGTTCTGTGCCCGGTAGTAGTCGATGATCGGCTCGGTCTGCGTGTGGTAGACCTCCAGGCGCTTGCGGACGGTCTCCTCGGAGTCGTCCGGGCGCTGGTACAGCTCGCCGCCGCAGACGTCGCAGACGCCCTCGGTCTTCGGCATGTTGTACATCACGTGGAACACGTGCGCACTGTCGTTGCGGCAGGTGCGGCGACCTGCGATCCGCTTCACGACCTCGTCCTCGGGGACCTCCAGGTCCAGGACCGCGTCCAGCTGCATGTCCTCGGCCTTGAGGACCACATCCAGCGCCTCGGCCTGGGCCACGTTCCGCGGGAATCCGTCGAGCAGGAAGCCGTTCACGGCGTCCGGCTGCTCCATGCGGTCCTTGGCCATCCCGATGGTCACCTCGTCGGGCACGAGGTCGCCGGCGTCCATGTACGCCTTGGCCTTCATGCCCAGCTCCGTGCCCTGCGAAATGTTGGCACGGAACAGATCACCCGTGGAGATGTGCGGAATGTCCAGGTTCTTGGCAAGGAACGCGGCCTGCGTTCCCTTGCCCGCACCGGGCGGTCCGACGAGGACGATTCGCATCAGCGGAGGAACCCTTCGTAATTGCGCTGCTGGAGCTGGCTCTCGATCTGCTTCACGGTCTCCAGCCCCACACCCACGATGATGAGGATGCTCGTCCCGCCGAACGGGAAGTTGGCATTGGCGCCACCGAAGCCTGCCAACGCCATCGTCGGCACAAGAGCGATCAGACCCAGATACAGCGAGCCCGGCCAAGTGATCCGGTTGAGCACGTAGCTCAGATACTCGGCAGTAGGTCGACCAGCCCGGATACCCGGGATGAAGCCACCATACTTCTTCATGTTGTCCGCGACTTCCTCGGGGTTGAACGAGATCGCCACGTAGAAGAAGGCGAAGAACACGATCAGGAGGAAGTACGTAGCGATGTAGTAGGGGTGGTCACCCTTGACGAAGTGGGCTTCGATCCAGGTCTTCCACCCTGCGGTGGAGTTCGAGAACTGGGCGATCAAGGCCGGGATGTAGAGCAGCGACGAGGCGAAGATGACAGGAATCACACCTGCCTGGTTCACCTTGAGCGGGATATAAGTGGACGTACCGCCGTACGACCTGCGGCCGATCATCCGCTTCGCGTACTGCACCGGAATCCGGCGCTGGGCCTGCTCGACGAAGACGACGAGGCCGACCATCACGAAGCCGATCAGGATGACCGTGCCGAACTCGATCCAACCCTGGGCCAGGTTGCCGCTCTCCTTGATGGCCCACAGGGCGCCCGGGAAGCCGGCCGCGATCGAGATGAACATCAGGATCGACATGCCGTTGCCGATGCCGCGGTCGGTGATGAGCTCACCGAGCCACATGACGACGGCGGTACCGGCGGTCATGGTGATGACCATGGTGGCGGTCACGAAGATCGACTGGTCGGGGACGACCTGGTTGGCCACCGTGCAGCCACTGAAGAGCGCACCCGTACGGGCCGTGGCGACCAGACCGGTGCCCTGAAGGATGGCGAGGGCGATCGTCAGATAACGCGTGTACTGCGTGATCTTGGCCGTGCCCGACTGCCCTTCCTTCTTGAGGGCTTCCAGGCGCGGGATCACGACAGTCAGCAGCTGAAGGATGATGCTCGCCGTGATGTACGGCATGATGCCGAGCGCGAAGATGGTGATCTGCAGCAGCGCCCCGCCGCTGAACATGTTCACCAGGCCGAACAGGGAATTGTTGCCCTGGCTTGCCTGGTCCACACACTGCTGGACGGCCTTGTAACTGACACCGGGGACGGGGATGTGTGCCCCGAGCCGGTACAGCACGATGATGCCGAGCGTGAAGAGCAGCTTCTTGCGCAGGTCGGGCGTCTTGAACGCCCGGGCGAACGCGGTGAGCACGGTGCCTCCTGCGACCCCCGCGCTATGCGTCAGAGGTGACGGTCTTGAGGTTCGACGAATAGTTACCGGTCATGAGAACCGTGCGGGCATACCGCACGGAGCATAGACGTGCACGCCACCTTACCGGCGACCATGCCCCCCTAGGAACGACCAACCGGGGATGCCCCTTTTGGGAGGCATCCCCGGTCGGATGTTCAGGCCATCGAGTCGTCTCAGACGAGCTCGGTGACGGTGCCGCCGGCGGCGGCGATCTTCTCCTTGGCGGAGCCGGAGACGGCGTCGACCGTCACCTGCAGCGCCACGGAGACCTCGCCGGTGCCGAGCACCTTGACGAGCTGGTTCTTACGAACCGCACCCTTGGCGACCAGATCGGCCACCGTGACCTCGCCACCCTGCGGGTAGAGCGCGGCCAGCTTGTCCAGGTTCACGACCTGGTACTCGGTGCGGAAGGGGTTCTTGAAGCCCTTCAGCTTCGGAAGACGCATGTGGAGGGGCATCTGGCCACCCTCGAAGCGCTCCGGAACCTGGTAACGGGCCTTCGTACCCTTCGTACCACGACCGGCCGTCTTACCCTTCGACGCCTCACCACGACCCACACGGGTCTTGGCGGTCTTGGCGCCCGGGGCGGGACGGAGGTTGTGGACCTTCAGCGGGTTGTTCTCCGCCATGTCAGTCGACCTCCTCGACCGTCACGAGGTGGCGGACGGTGTGCACCATTCCGCGGAACTCGGGGCGGTCCTCCTTGACGACCACGTCGTTCAGGCGCTTGAGCCCGAGCGAACGCAGGGTGTCGCGGTGGTTCTGCTTGCTGCCGATGTACGACTTCGTCTGCGTGATCTTGAGGCGAGCCATTACGCACCCGCTCCCGCACGAGCACGAAGCAGAGCCGCGGGGGCGACGTCCTCGAGGGGCAGACCACGGCGAGCCGCGATCTCCTCGGGACGCTGCAGGCCCTTCAGGGCCTCCACGGTCGCGTGCACGATGTTGATCGCGTTGTCGGAGCCGAGCGACTTCGACAGGATGTCGTGAACGCCGGCGCACTCGAGCACGGCACGCACCGGGCCACCGGCGATAACGCCGGTACCGGGGGAAGCCGGCTTGAGCAGGACGACGCCCGCGGCCTTCTCACCCTGGATCGGGTGCGGGATGGTGCCCTGGATACGGGGGACCTTGAAGAAGTGCTTCTTGGCCTCCTCAACACCCTTGGCGATGGCGGCCGGCACCTCCTTGGCCTTGCCGTAACCGACACCCACGGTGCCGTCACCGTCGCCCACCACGACCAGCGCGGTGAAGCTGAAGCGACGACCACCCTTCACAACCTTGGCGACACGGTTGATCGCGACAACGCGCTCAACGTAAGCGGTCTTCTCGGCGGCAGCTGCGCCGCCGTCACGGCCCTTCCGGTCCCGCCGCTCGCCGCCACCGGCACCGCTTCCGCGGCGCTGGGGTCCAGCCATTGGAATTACCTCTCTTCGTTATCCGCTGAGCTACGGAACCGGCTCAGAACTTCAGGCCGGCTTCGCGGGCGGCGTCCGCCAGGGCGGCGATGCGCCCGGCGTACCTGTTGCCGCCACGGTCGAACACGACAGCCTCGATGCCGGCAGCCTTGGCACGCTCGGCCACGAGCTGGCCGACCTGCTTCGCCTTCGCCGACTTGTCGCCTTCGCCGCCGCGGATGGACGAGTCCAGGGTCGACGCCGACGCGAGCGTGTGGCCCGCGAGGTCGTCGATCACCTGAGCGGTGATGCCGCGGTTGGAACGCGTGACGACCAGGCGCGGACGCTCGGTCGTACCCGCGATCTTCTTGCGGATCCGGATGTGGCGACGCTTCAGAGCAGCGCCCTTGTAGGCCTTGCCCTTGGCAATCTTCACGCCGTATGCCATGGCTTACTTACCAGCCTTTCCGACCTTGCGGCGGATGACCTCACCCGCGTACTTCACGCCCTTGGCCTTGTAGGGGTCGGGCTTGCGAAGCTTGCGGATGTTCGCGGCGACCTCGCCGACCTTCTGCTTGTCGATGCCCTCGACCGAGAACTTGGTCGGCGACTCGACCTTGAAGGAGATGCCCTCGGGGGCCTCCACCAGGATCGGGTGGCTGTAGCCGAGCTGGAACTCCAGGTTGGAGCCCTTCGCGGCAACGCGGTAACCGACACCGCTGATCTCGAGCGCCTTCACGTACCCCTGGGTCACACCGGTGATCATGTTGGCCACCAGCGTGCGGGACAGGCCGTGCAGGGCCTTGTTCTGACGCTCGTCGTTCGGACGGGTGACGTTCAGAACGCCGTCCTCGCCCTTAACGATCTCGATCGGCGCGGCGACGGTGTGGCTCAGGGTGCCCTTGGAACCCTTCACCGTGACCGTGCGGCCCTCGATGGTGACGTCCACGCCGGCGGGAACCGTGATGGGGAGCTTGCCAATACGCGACATTAGCTATTCCTCCGTTCCCGACTACCAGACGTAGGCGAGGACTTCCCCACCCACGCCCTTCTTCTGCGCCTGCTGGCCGGTCAGGAGACCGTGGGACGTGGAGATGATCGCCACGCCCAGGCCGCCGAGGACCTTCGGCAGGTTGGTGGACTTCGCGTAAACCCGGAGGCCCGGCTTCGAGATCCGCTTGATGCCCGCGATGGAGCGCTCACGGTTCGGACCGAACTTGAGCTCGAGGACGAGGTTCTTGCCGACCTCGGCGTCCTCGACCTTCCAGCCCGTGATGAAGCCCTCCTGCTGGAGGATTTCCGCGATGTGAGACTTGATCTTGCTGTGCGGCATCGTCACAGAGTCGTGGTATGCCGAGTTCGCGTTACGCAGACGGGTCAGCATGTCCGCGATCGGATCAGTCATGGTCATGAATTGGCCTTCGGCCTCTCTCGCCGGGGTTTCCAGTGCGCCATCCCTCTCCCCACACAGGGGCGGGACGGGTGCGGCGCGGGGACCTACGGCGTAGTAAGTCGTACGGGCGGCGGACGCCCAACCCTCCTAGCCTAAGCCATGGAGGGATGGGCCTCCGCCAACCCAATGCTTACCGAGAGACTCCGGTCATCCCAACTAAGGGATTACCAGGAGCTCTTGGTCACGCCCGGCAGCTCGCCACGGTGAGCCATCTCACGAAGGCACACGCGGCACAGGCCGAACTTGCGGTACACGGAGTGAGGGCGACCGCAGCGCTGGCAGCGGGTGTACGCACGCACACCGAACTTGGGCTTGCGGGCAGCCTTCGCGATGAGAGCCTTCTTCGCCATCTCGCTTACGCCTCCTTGAACGGGAAGCCGAGGTGACGCAGAAGGGCACGGCCCTCGTCGTCGTTGGTCGCCGTGGTGACCACGGTGATGTCCATACCCCGGACACGGTCGATCTTGTCCTGGTCGATCTCGTGGAACATGACCTGCTCCGTGAGACCGAAGGTGTAGTTGCCACGCCCGTCGAACTGCTTGGGGGACAGACCACGGAAGTCGCGGATGCGCGGAAGCGCGAGCGACAGGGTGCGGTCCAGGAACTCCCACATGCGGTCGCCACGGAGGGTGACGTGGGCACCGATCGGCTGTCCCTCACGCAGCTTGAACTGCGCGATGGACTTGCGGGCCTTGGTGACGGCCGGCTTCTGACCGGTGATCGTGGTGAGGTCGCGGATGGCGCCCTCGATCAGCTTGGAGTCGCGGGCGGCGTCGCCCACACCCATGTTGACCACGATCTTGACGAGGCCGGGGATCTGCATGACGTTCTCGTAGGAGAACTCCTCACGCAGCTTGCCCGCGATCTCCTCGCGGTACTTCGTCTTGAGACGCGGAGTGGTGGTGGTAGCCATCAGATGTCCTCACCCGTCCGCTTGGCAACGCGGATCTTGTTGCCCTCGTCGTCGAAGCGGTAACCGACGCGCGTGACGACCTTCTTGCCGTCCTTCTCCACGACGAGCTGAACGTTGCTCACGTGGACAGGGGCCTCGGTCGTGACGATGCCACCGGCCTGCGAGGGGCCGGCCTTGGTGTGCTTCTTGACCCGGTTGACACCCTCGACCAGGACACGGTCCTCGCGGGGGAAGGCCGCGATGACCTTGCCCTGCTTGCCCTTGTCCTTACCGGTGATGACCTGGACCAGGTCGCCCTTCTTGATCTTCATGCTTACAGCACCTCCGGCGCGAGCGAGATGATCTTCATGAACTTCTTCTCGCGCAGCTCACGGCCCACGGGGCCGAAGATACGGGTGCCGCGAGGGTCGCCGTCGTTCTTGAGAATGACAGCGGCGTTCTCGTCGAAGCGGATGTACGAGCCGTCCTGGCGGCGGCGCTCCTTGACGGTGCGAACGATGACCGCCTTGACGACGTCACCCTTCTTCACGTTGCCACCGGGGATCGCGTCCTTGACGGTGGCGACGATGACGTCACCGATGCCCGCGTAGCGGCGACCCGAGCCACCGAGAACACGGATGCAAAGGATCTCCTTGGCACCAGTGTTGTCGGCGACGCGAAGTCGCGACTCCTGCTGGATCACGTCTATCTCCTGATTGTCTGCCGGTTCCCGGCGAGGGGGTCCGTCACCGGAACCCCTCGCCGAGCCTGGCGGAACGAACCTGAGGGAAACCCCTCAGGTGATTACTTGGCCTTCTCGAGGATCTCGACGACGCGCCAGTGCTTCGTGGCGGACAGCTTCCGGGTCTCCATCAGGAGGACGCGGTCGCCGACGCCGGCAGCGTTCTGCTCGTCGTGAGCCTTGAGCTTGTTCGTACGGCGGATGACCTTGCCGTACAGCGCGTGCTTGACGCGGTCCTCGACGGCGACGACGACGGTCTTGTCCATCTTGTCGCTGACGACCAGGCCCTCACGGACCTTGCGGGCGTTGCGCTCGGTCTTCTCAGTCACGTTGCTCTCGCTCATCAGGCGCTCTCCACCGTCTCGATGCCCAGCTCGCGCTCACGCATCAGGGTGTAGATCCGCGCGATGTCCTTACGGACGGACTTGAGCCGCCCGTGGTTCTCGAGCTGGCCCGTCGCCGCCTGGAAGCGGAGGTTGAACAGCTCTTCCTTGGCCTCGCGGAGCTTGGCGACAAGCTCCTCGTTGCCCAGCTCGCGCAGCTCGGACGCCTTGGTACCGGCGGTCATCACAGCTCACCTGCTTCGCGCTTGACGATCTTGCACTTCATCGGCAGCTTGTGGGCCGCACGGGTCAGGGCCTCGCGCGCGATCTTCTCGTTCGGGTAGGACAGCTCGAACATCACCCGACCGGGCTTGACGTTCGCGATCCACCACTCCGGCGAACCCTTACCGGAACCCATGCGGGTCTCGGCAGGCTTCTTGGTCAGCGGACGGTCCGGGTAGATGTTGATCCAGACCTTGCCGCCACGCTTGATGTGGCGGGTCATGGCGATACGAGCCGCCTCGATCTGGCGGTTGGTCACGTACGCCGGAGTGAGGGCCTGAATGCCGTACTCGCCGAACGCAACCTGCGTACCACCCTTGGACATACCGCTGCGCTTCGGGTGGTGCTGCTTGCGGTGCTTGACCCTACGGGGGATCAGCATTTCGGTCAGGCCTCCGTTCCGGTGCTCTCAGCCGGAGCAGCGGCAGCAGCCTCGGCCTTGGGGGCCTCGGCGGCGGGAGCCGACTGCTGCGGCTTGCGGCCGCGACCGCCACGCTCGCCACCACGGCCACCGCGGCCGGCCGGGCGGTCAGCGCCGCCACGAGCCGGACGGTTGCCGGCGCGGGCAGCGGCGTTCTCGGCGCGAACCTCGGCGATGTTCTTGACGTCGCCCTTGTAGATCCAGACCTTCACGCCGATGCGGCCGAAGGTGGTCTTGGCCTCGAAGAAGCCGTACTCGACGTTCGCGCGCAGCGTGTGCAGCGGCACACGACCCTCGCGGTAGAACTCCGAGCGCGACATCTCCGCACCGCCGAGGCGGCCGCCACACTGGATCTTGATGCCCTTGGCGCCGGCCTTCATGGCGGACTGCATGCTCTTACGCATGGCCCGACGGAAGGAGACGCGGGAGGACAGCTGCTCGGCAACGGCCTGGGCCACGAGCTGAGCGTCGACCTCGGGGTTCTTGACCTCGAGGATGTTCAGCTGGACCTGCTTGCCCGTGAGCTTCTCGAGGTCGCCGCGGATGCGGTCGGCCTCGGCGCCACGGCGGCCGATGACGATGCCGGGACGCGCGGTGTGGATGTCCACCCGCACGCGGTCACGGGTGCGCTCGATCTCAACCTTCGAGATGCCGGCGCGCTCCATGCCGGACGTCATCATCCGACGGATGGCGACGTCTTCCTTGACGTAGTCCTTGTACAGCTTGTCGGCGTACCAGCGGGACTTGAAGTCCGTGGTGATGCCGAGCCGGAACCCATGCGGGTTAACCTTCTGGCCCATTACCGGGTTCCTTCCTTGCTGCTGACGACCACGGTGATGTGGCTGGTCCGCTTACGGATCCGGTAGGCACGGCCCTGAGCACGCGGACGGAACCGCTTCAGGGTCGGGCCCTCATCCACGTACGCCTCGCTGATGTACAGCGAAGAGGCGTCACTGTGGTCGTAGTTGTGCGCGGCGTTGGCAATGGCGCTGTCCAGCACCTTGCCGACCGGCACGCTCGCGGCCTGCGGGGCGAAACGCAGGACCGCCTGAGCCTCCGTGGCGTCCATGCCACGGATAAGGTCCACCACTCGGCGGGCCTTCATGGGCGTGACGCGGATGTACCGCGCCTGGGCCCTGGCTTCCATGGTTGTCCTTCCAGTGTCTGTCATGGTCATTCCACCCCGCTACTAGCGGCGCTTCGACTTCCGGTCGTCCTTCACGTGACCCCGGAAGGTGCGCGTCGGCGAGAACTCGCCGAGCTTGTGGCCGACCATCGACTCGGTGACAAACACCGGAATGTGGGTCTTGCCGTTGTGCACCGCGATCGTGTGGCCGAGCATGGCCGGGATGATCATCGAGCGACGGGACCAGGTCTTGATGACGTTCTTGGTGCCGGCTTCGTTCTGGGCGTCCACCTTCTTTACGAGGTGGTCGTCGACGAAGGGCCCCTTCTTGAGACTGCGCGGCATCTAAACCCGCTCCTAGCGCTTCTTGTTCGTCTTGCGGCGGCGGACGATGTACTTGTTCGAAGCCTTCTTCGGCGAACGAGTACGACCCTCCTTCTGACCCCACGGGGAGACCGGGTGGCGACCACCGGAGGTCTTGCCCTCACCACCACCGTGCGGGTGGTCGACCGGGTTCATCGCCACACCGCGAACGGTCGGGCGAACGCCCAGCCAGCGCTTGCGGCCGGCCTTGCCCCAGTTGATGTTCGACTGCTCGGCGTTGCCGACCTCACCAATGGTGGCGCGGCAGCGGGCGTCGACGAGACGGATCTCACCGGACGGCATACGAAGGTGGGCCATCGTGCCCTCCTTCGCCAGCAGCTGCACGGAGGCACCCGCGGAACGGGCGAACTTGGCGCCACCGCCGGGACGGAGCTCGATCGCGTGGATCGTGGTACCGACCGGGATGTTGCGGAGGGCCAGGTTGTTGCCGGGCTTGATGTCGGCGCCAGGGCCGTTCTCAACCCGGTCACCCTGCGCGAGACCGCGCGGGGCGATGATGTAGCGCTTCTCGCCGTCCGCGTAGTGGAGCAGCGCGATGCGAGCGGTGCGGTTCGGGTCGTACTCGATGTGAGCGACCTTGGCCGGCACGCCGTCCTTGTCGTGACGACGGAAGTCGATCACGCGGTAGGCGCGCTTGTGGCCACCGCCCTGGTGACGGACGGTCACACGACCGGTGTTGTTACGGCCACCCTTGCTGTGCAGCGGGCGGACCAGCGACTTCTCCGGCGTGGACCGCGTGATCTCGACGAAGTCGGCTACGGAGGAGCCACGGCGGCCCGGCGTAGTCGGCTTGTACTTGCGGATTCCCATTTCTCAGTCCTCGTCCGATTCCGGACGATCCAGACCGCCCTTAGGCGGTCGGACCGCCGAAGATGTCGATACGGTTGCCCTCGGCAAGGGTCACGATGGCGCGCTTGGTGTCCTTGCGCTTACCGAAACCGGCCTTGGTGCGCTTGCGCTTGCCCTGGCGGTTGATCGTGTTGACCCCGGTGACCTTGACCGAGAAGACCGCCTCGACGGCCTGCTTGATCTGGGTCTTGTTGGCGCCGGGCGCAACGATGAACGTGTACTTGTTCTCGTCGAGCAGCGCGTAGCTCTTCTCGGAGACAACCGGCTTGACGAGAACGTCGCGCGGGTCCGTGAAGGTCTTGCTGGTGATCGTGGCCTCGGACATCAGGCCTCGCTCCCTTCGGTGTCAGCAGCCGACGACTTCGCAGCGCCAGACACGAAGGACTCGAGCGCGGTCTGGGTGAAGACCACGTCGTCGGATCGCATCACGTCGTACGTGTTCAGCTGGCCCGGCTCCAGGATGTGCACCTGGGGCAGGTTGCGGGCGGACAGCCACGCGGCCTCGTCGGAGCGCTCGACGACCAGGAGCAGGTTCTTGCGCTCCGAGATCTTGCCGAACAGCGTCTTGGCGGCCTTGGTGGAGATGCCACCCTCGACCACGCCGGAGACGACGTGGATACGGGAGTGGTTCGCCCGGTCGGAGAGGGCACCGCGGAGGGCGGCGGCCTTCATCTTCTTGGGGGTCCGCTGCGAGTAGTCACGCGGCACGGGACCGTGCACGACGCCACCACCGGCGAACTGCGGGGCGCGGGTCGAACCCTGACGGGCGCGGCCGGTGCCCTTCTGGCGGTACGGCTTCTTGCCACCACCACGGACCTCGCCACGCGTCTTGACCTTGTGCGTGCCCTGACGGGCGGCGGCCAGCTGCGCGACGACGACCTGGTGGATCAGCGGGATGCTGATCTTGGCCTCGAAGATCTCGGCCGGGAGCTCGACGGTCCCGGTCTTGTCGCCGGAGGGCGACAGAATGTCAATGGTGCTCATATCCTCAGGCCCCCTTGGCCGCGGTGCGGACCAGGACGAGGCCGCCGTTCGGACCAGGAACCGCACCCTTGATCAGGAGCAGGCCCTTCTCCGCGTCAACGGCGTGAACGGTCAGGTTCTGGGTGGTCACGCGCTCGTTGCCCATACGGCCGGCCATGCGCATGCCCTTGAAGACACGGCCCGGGGTGGCGCAGCCACCGATCGAACCGGGCTTGCGGTGCACGCGGTGGGCACCGTGGGAGGCCTTGCCACCACGGAAGTTGTGGCGCTTCATGGCACCGGCGAAGCCCTTGCCCTTGCTCTTGCCGGTGACGTCGACCTTCACGCCGGCCTCGAAGACCTCGGCGGTGATCTCCTGGCCGAGCGTGTACTCGGAGGCGTCAGCGGTGCGGAGCTCCACCAGGTGGCGGCGCGGGGTGACATCGGCCTTGGCGAAGTGACCCTTGAGGGGCTTGTTCACCTTGCGAGGGTCGATCTCGCCGAAGGCGATCTGGACCGACTCGTAGCCGTCGGTGTCGTTCGTACGCACCTGGGTCACGACATTCGGGCCGGCCTTGACGACGGTCACCGGGACGACCCGGTTGTTCTCGTCCCAGACCTGCGTCATGCCGAGCTTCTCGCCCAGGATGCCCTTGATGTTCTTAGCCATCTCGCGCGTCACCTCAGAGCTTGATCTCGATGTCGACGCCCGCCGGCAGGTCGAGGCGCATGAGCGAGTCAACCGTCTTCGGCGTGGGGTCGAGGATGTCGATGAGGCGCTTGTGCGTGCGCATCTCGAAGTGCTCGCGCGAGTCCTTGTACTTGTGCGGCGACTTGATGACGCAGTACACGTTCTTCTCAGTGGGCAGCGGCACCGGGCCTGCAACCGACGCACCAGTGCGCGTCACCGTCTCGACGATCTTCTTCGCCGAGGAGTCGATGACCTCGTGGTCGTAGGCCTTGAGCCGGATGCGGATCTTCTGTCCCGCCATGGCTACTCAGTAGTCCTGTCTCTTGTATTAACGCTCTGGAACTCGGCGACTCTCTGGACCCTTCTCCGACCCACGCGGTCGGGCGTGTCGCACTCCCTCTACGCAGAAATCCCTAAGGATTTCCCAACCAAGGGGGTGCGGTCCCAGAACCGCGAGCCGGGGTCAGGCTGTGACATCCACAGAGTGGCCACCGAGTGCCTGGTCGGCACCCCGCTGACGCTTCCCGGAAGATTCCCGTACGTCCGACCCGAGGGGTCGACGAGTACTGTGGGACTCGCTTCCGGTCCTCCCGACGGGAGGCGCGCAGCATCGGCACTCAACCGAGCAACCCCGACAGTCTGCCATACGGGGTGCTGGCCTGGCCAATCGAGCCGGAGAGAATACCCCGGACGTGACGCACGTCAAACGCCGACCCTCCGAGCGCGCCGGTCACCCCGGCTGGGACGTACGCCCCTCCGGCGCCACCCAGAAGGCCACGCCCAGGAACAGGGCCAGCGCGCAGGGCACGCCCAGGACCGCCGCCGGGCCCACCCCCTCGTGCAGCAGCCAGGCGCCCAGCAGCCCTCCCGCGAACATCGCCCCGATCGAGGCGAAGCGGCGACCCTCAGGGCGGGCACCCGAGCCGATGCGGGGGTCCGCGACGCGCGGCAGACCGCCGAGGAACGCGGTCAGGGCACGGGTGGACAGCGTCGTGGGCACATCGGGAACCCGTACCCGCAAGGTCGTGATGTTGCGCACCCCCATGGCGGCGGCGACCAGCGCGGTCACGGCGAAATGGTGACCGGCCACGGGTCCAGCCGGTCCGACGACACCGGTGCGCCACGCGACCAGCGCCGCGCCGCCCAGCAGCAGCCCCTCGGCGAGGAGCGCGGGTACGAACCATCGGCGGCCGCGGGTGTCCACGCTCGACTCCAGCAGTGAGCCGAGCACCGCGCCGACCACGAAGCCGGCGCCGGAGACTCCCGCAGCGGCCGGCGACAGCCCGGCGGCGCCGGTGAGCGCGAACGCGAGCAGGAGCAGATTCCCGGTCTGCATCGCGGTGAAGACCGGGCCGAGCGCGAGAAAACTGACGGCCTCGATCATGCCGGTCGTCAGCGTGAGCACGATCATGATCGAGGTGAGCGCGCCCCCTGCCCTGGGCTTCACACCTGGACCCTAAGACGCGAACGATCACCCCGCCCGGCGAGTCAGCCCTCGAAGGGGTACGGGGCGAAGCCGACCCAGGCGACGGAGCCGAAGGCGAGGCGGGGGCCTTCGAGGGCCGGCAACCACCTCGCCCAGCGCCACGAGCCATCGCTGCTGGCCGTCGGGCTCGCTGTCCACTGCCAACCGCTGCCCGCCGGAGCGCTCGTCGGAGCATTCGTCGGAATCAAGGCCCTGGCCGGCGGGTTCCCGAAGAGCGAGCCGCGGATCGCGGGAGCTGCAGACCCGCGGGTACGGGGGCGGCTCCGGTGTCGGCGGCGTGGGGGCGGGTTCAGCCTCTGGGTGGTTGTACGAGATCGTGCGCGGGGCGAGCCGCCCGCTGGGCAGTCGTTCGTTGGAACGCCCCCGGACGACGCCCCGCCCCGGAGTGAGCCGCGCCCTCTGCGGGCAGTCGCCGAGCATGCACACGAGTGACGAGATCTACCACCGGGTCCTGTGGGATCCCCGCTTCGATCCCGAGCGCTTCGTCATGGGGATCGCCGAGCGCGGGGGCCGGCCCCAGCGGATGGACCTGGTCGATTTCGTTCCCGGTGGGGAGATCCCCTGGCACCGGGTGGTCTTCTTCGAGGTCGACGGCGCGGTCGTCTGGGACCGGACGACGGGGGTGGACCGGCTCGACGAGATCGTGGTGGCGGAGGCCGAGCCCGTCACGCCCGGTGAGGTGCTCGCCGTGCCGTCGACCAGTCGGAGCGCGGTGGCGTGGCTGCCGCCGGCCGAGCTGTGGCCGCGCATCCAGCACATCCGCCGCGAGCACGACCGGCAGATCCACCGCTGGCCGCCGCACGTCAACGTCCTCTTCGGGTTCGTACCGGAGGACGAGTACGAACGGGCGGCGCCGCTCGTCGCCGCCGCAGCGGCCGCCGTGCCGCCGTTCACGGCCCGGCTCGAAGGGGTGCACTGGTTCGGGCACCGCGAGGACGCCACGGTCTGGCTCGACCCCTGTGCCGCCGGGGAGCAGCCGTGGGTCCGCCTGCGGGAGGCCCTGGAGATCCGTTTCCCGCTGTGCGGCGGGCGCGCCAAGGGGTTCACCCCGCACCTCTCCCTCGGCCGGAGCACCGACCCCCACCAGCTCGCCACCACCTCGGAGGCCCTGCTCGGCTCGATGACGGCCCGGGTGCGGGAGCTGGTGCTCCTCTCCCGCCGCGCGGACGGTCCGATGCGCGTACGCGCGACGGTCGCGCTGGGTACGGGCGAGGTGCGGTGGGCCGACGAGGTCAGCGCTGGGACGCGTACGTGACGAAGCCGGTCCAGGCACCGGGGCCGAAGGCCAGGCGCGGGCCCTCGACGTCCTTGGAGTCACGGACGTGGACGGTGGCGGGGGTGGTGGCGACCTCGACGCAGTCATCACCTTCGCTGTTGCTGCTGTAGCTGCTCTTGAACCACTCCAGCTCGGGCTTGCGGATCATGTCTCTCCCAGCAGTTGTTGGATGAAGGCCCGCGACTCCCCCGGGGTGAGAGCCTGAGCTCGGATGATGCCATAGCGAAGCTCCAAGATCCGGAGCCGTTTGTGATCGGATACGGGCCGGCCGTTGAAGGCACCGTCAGAGCGCCCGACCGCCGTGCCGTCCCCAAACTTCAGGACCTCGATCAGCCCGCCATTACCGGGATGGTCCGCGCGCTCGGTCGGCATCACCTGGATCTCGACGTTCGGCAACTCCCCCACCTCCAGCAGACGTTCGAGCTGACGACGCAGCACCATTCTCCCTCCGATCGGGCGCCGCAGCGTCACCTCTTCCTGGACGAAGCTGAGCTCGGGTCCGGGTCCCCTCTCGAAGACCGCGTGGCGCGCCACCCGCGCCGCCACCAGCCGCTCCAGTTCCTCCGCCCCGTACGCCGGTCGACGCGTCCGCAACAGCGCCTGCGCGAACTCCTTCGTCTGCAACAGACCGTGGATGCTGTAGTTGCCGTACAGGCAGAACTCGACCGCCTGCGCCTCCAGCTTCGCCAGACCCCGCACCTTCTTCGGGTACCGGACCTCCACCACGTCCTGCTTCATGGCCGAGATCAGCCCGCCGGCGCCCAGCACCTCGTCCACCTTGTCCAGGAACTCCGGGCGTGGGATCCGCGCGCCGCGCTCGATCTTGCGGATCATGTCCTCGCCATACCCGACCCGCTCGCCGAACTCCGCCGCCCGCAGGCTCTTCGCCTCCCGCCACAGTTTGATCTGGCGGCCCACCGTCGCGACGACCGCCGCGCCGGACTCGTCGCCTGGTTCGACCTCCCACCCCGGCTCTTCCGTCCCCGCACCGTCCGTACCGTCCACACTGTCCACGCTCATGCGCGCCCACCTCCTCAGCGGCCCCTACCCTGCCGGTCGCACCGGACAGCCGAGACAAGCCCGGACAGTCTCGGGACAGTCACCGTACGTAAGGGCATGTTCGCTGGGCAGCGTACGCACACCCCGCCACTCTGAGTGACATGAACCACGATCAAACCCAACTCTTGGCGTCTGTACGCCAGTTCGGAATCCAGCTCTCCGCTACCCGTCGGGGCGCCCGCCTCGCCCGTCTCCTGGCCGTCGAACAGCTGCGCTCCTGGGAGCTGGAGGCCGTGTCGGACACCGCAGCCCACATCGTCGCCGAGCTGGCAGCGAACGCCGTCACCCACGGCCGCGTCCCGGGACGGGACTTCCGCCTGGCCCTCCTCTCCACGGAAACCGCCCTACGGATCGAGGTCACGGACACACGGGGTGACCGCCTCCCGGCCGTCCGCCGGCCGACGGAGACGTCGTCGGGGCGCGGGCTCCTCCTCGTCGAGGCGCTCTCGGACCGGTGGGGCGTCACTACGGGGCCTGTGCCACGCAAGACGGTCTGGGCGGAGATCGGAACCGCGACGTGGCCTTCCGTGTCGCGGCGGCCCACGACGGAAAAGACTTAAGGAACCGGGGCAAGCACCCCTCCCAACCCCTCCAGCCTCCCCGCCGCGCACCCGTCACTCACACGGGTGATCTGTGCTAACTAGGCTGGATTTGGGGCCGGTTGCCTGGCATATGCTCTCGCCGACAACCCCCAGACATACGTCGGCCCCCGGCCGGGACTAGCACTCCCGATCGAGGGCCTGACCACCACGGAAGTAGCGCTTCCTGATGGCTTACTCGCAGCCTAGCGCGCCCTCGCGCGCCTCCGGGCTCATTCACCGCAACGTCAAGCACACGACCCGCTACACGGTCGTCGGCAACCACCTCGCCCAGCACCGCAAGCTCTCGCTGCTCGCCATCGGGCTGGCCGTCCACCTCCAGTCGCTGCCCGCAGGGGCATCGGTCGGAATCAAGGCCCTGGCCGCCAGGTTCCCGGAGAGCGAGCTGCGGATCGCGGGCGCCATGCGGGAGCTGGAAGCCCACGGCTACCTGGAGCGGTTCAACGAGCGACTGCCCAACGGCCGACTGGCTCCACGCACGATCTCGTACAACCGACCAGGGGCTGAACCAGACCCCGTACCGAGGACGCCGGAACCGCCGCCGGACGCCCCGCCTCCGGCCTCGCCTCCGATCCCGCCTCGGCCCCCTGCGCCACGGCCGCCGCTCGCGCAGGCCCACCGCCCCGCCGCCGACCTGCTTGCCCGCCTTCACCTCCACGAGCCCCGGCTCCTCCTCGCCGAACGCGACATCCACCGCCTCGCCCCCGGCGTCACCACCTGGCTCGAACGCGGCGCCCACCCCGAAGCCGTCCTGCGCACCCTCGGCGCGCGTCTCCCCGACGACCTGGTCCACCCGGCCGGGTTCCTCGCCCACCGCCTCGCCGCCCTGCTCCCACCCCCACCACCGGCCAGGCCGCAGGCGACCCTCCCCCCGTTCCAGGACTGCGACGGCTGCGACCGCCCCTTCCGCTCCCCCGAACCAGGCCGCTGCCGCGACTGCCGCCCCCACCCACCCGCGCGCGCCGCATGACCAACCACCCTGGTCGACACCCAGCTCTCCGTTTTGGCCAACTGGCCGGTTCTCACGCTCAGTTGGTCGAATCAGACCGCACTCTGCCATCATCTGACCCAACGTCGGATCAGGACCAGGCGGTGCGGTGCGCCGAGCCTGGCGCAGGTCGCTTTCGGAGAGACACCTGGACATAGCGCTTGCCCAGTCGGTGGCCACCGCAGTCGCCCAGGGCGCACTGGGTGCGGCCGGAGCCGGGGCCCTGGACAGCGTGCTCGCCCACCCGAAGGTGACGAGCACGCTCAAAGCCGCGACCGGCAGTGTTCCGTTCTCGGGAGAGAACCTCTACTGCGGGGAGTGGAGGTCTTCCGGTCCCTCGACGACTCTCCAGCTCGCATCCTGTGTTCAGGTCAAAACAGCCGACTCCAGCGCGACATTCGGCGTCATGGTGAGAAACGTAGGCAAGAGTCAGGTGGTCGCCCGGGTGCAAGTGAAGTACACCGACGGCACTCAGAGGGACTGCCCTCAGGGGAACTATCAGCGGAAGGACGTCTGGATCAATCCCCAGGGCACCTGGTTCAGTGACCAGGGGCAATGCTCCGTGAGCGACCTGAACGGCAAGCATTTCCAAGCCGTCGCGTGGGCGGTCGAGGATCCCGACGGATCAGGCGACGTCATGAACGGCACGGTCAGGCACTCGCCCCACCCCTCGCTCAAGGACGGGCAGCTGACGTGCCGCTACGACGACGGCACGTGGCGTACATGCACGACGTTCGAGTACGGGCCGGGGGATTGATCGCCCGCCGGCCCAGGCCGCCTCTCAGGCCGCCTGAGTCGACGAACGTACGTGACGCTCACGTCCGGGAGGACGTTCCGCACTCCTGTGGCAGCTCGTCCAGGTCCCGGCTGCGGTCGTACGGGTCCACCGCCGGGCCGCCCGAGCCCCCGGCGGCGAGGTCCGCCAGCAGGTCCTCGTCGAACTGCGGGTGGAAGAAGCCGTCCACGGGGTGCTCGCAGTCGTCATTGCCGACGTTCGAGCTCCACTCGTACACCGACAGCTTGCCCCTCGTCACCACGAACTTCTCCGGGTCTGGCAGTGCGAACGTGACCTGGCGGCGCACGATCGTCCGGGTCACCTCTGCGGCTCCCGGCCGCGTCTTCACGAGCGGGTAGACGAAGGTGTAATCGGTGTAGATCAGGACGTCACGGGCGTTCTCACCCTTGCCGTGCTCCACGGTCATCCGCCCCCGGGTCTTCACCACGGAGCCCACGAGCCGGACCTCGGCCGGGCTGAAGCGGCTGAACAGCAGGGTCGGATCGTCCTCCTCGGTGGGCTTGGCCAGGCCCTTCTCCACACCCGCGCGGACGCCCGGCTGCTGCGGGTCGAGGAGCGCCAGCGCCTTCGCGGGCTTGTCGCCCTTGATGACAGCCGGGTCGAGGTTGGCCGCGACGAGGAACTCCTTCGTCTTCGTCATCGCGGCGGCGACCTGGTCCTTCGACATCCAGCCGACCGCCTTGGCCTGCGGCAGCTCGATCCCGGCGGGCCCGTCGGCCCAGCGGAGGGCCGGCGAGCCCTTGAAGGGCTCGGTCAGCGTCGGCATGTCCGCGTACGCCTCTTCGGACGGCGCTTCGGACGGCCGCGCGGTCTCCGCCGCGAGCGGTGTGCTGTCCCCGGCGTCGCGCCACGGCATCAGTTCGGGCCGGATCACGAGAATCGCCAGACCGGCGGTCACCACGATCCCGACCGCCCCGGACACCATGCGCCCCAAAGCGCTCTGCCCGTCGTTCTCCCAGCTCATGTACCCCACCCCTTGATCAGCCCGCACATTGTGCGAAGCGGAGCCTCTCACAGCCACCGACGCCCGCGCGAAGTGCGCGCTCCCCCGCAACCCTTGGTGCCGCGCAGCCGTCTAGCTAGGCGCGGATCACGGCCCCGACCAGGCCCTCCGCCGAATCCGGGGAACGGTACGCAGCACGGGGGGACGCAGCAGTGGCAGTGGACGGCATAGAAGCCGACATAGCAGGGGGCACGGAACACGCGCCCCGTCGTCGCCGTGTGCTCGCGACCGCCGCCGCGATCGGGGCCGCGGCCCTCGCCGGGTGTTCCGTGCCCGCGCCGCGGCGGACCGGGCCGACCGCGGATCCCGCGCCCGGGATGCCGATCGCCCGTACGCGGCGCGCGCAGCTGATGCAGTTCGCCGCGCACCCGGACGACGACCTGTACTTCATGAACCCGGACACCCAGCGCATGCTCGACGCCGGGGTGCCGCTCGTCTCCGTGTACGTCACCGCCGGCGAGCACACGGGCCGCAACCGTGTCGCCGGGATGCCCGAGGTGCCGCCCGACCGGGCCGCGTACTCCTCCGCACGCCATCAGGGCCTGCGCCAGGCGTACGCGACGCTCCTCGGGCTCGACGCGTTCACGCCCTGGCAGAAGGACGTCATCACGCTCCGGGGCGGGCGGCGGGCCGAGATCGACACGCTGGTCCACGACGGCCGCCGGGTCGAGCTGATCTTCCTCAATCTGCCCATGCACACCTCGCGCCGCTACATGGCCCTGCCCGCGCTGTGGAAGGACCGCGCCCTCGAACTGCGTACGCACCTGTCCGCCGACTCCCCCGTCGAGCGGTCCGACACCTACGACCACGACCAGCTGATCGACGTCCTGGTCGGCCTCCTGGACCGCTACCGGCCGACCGTCGTGCAGACGCTGGACCCGGACCCGGACATCCAGGTCAGCGACGAGGCGACCCGGAAGCGGGACAGCGAGCAGCCCGGCTACTCCGACCACGGCGACCACACCGCCGTCGCCTGCTTCTCCTGGGCCGCGCTGATCCGCTGGGTGGCCGAGGCGCAGAAGGGCCCGGGGGCGATACCGGCGTTCGTCGCGACCGCGTTCCGCGGCTACTACAACCGACACTGGCCCAAGAACCTCCCGCCGCAGGTCCTCAAGGAGAAGGCCGGCCATCTCGTCCCGTACGGCGGCGATCCGTCCTGGGAGTGCGGCAATCCGTCGGGCTGCGGGGACTACGGCGTCGGCGGGGACCGTCCCCTCACCAACTGGAAAGGCTGGGTGCGCGCCACCCACCACCGCTGGCCCGGCGCAGGTCCGGCCGTCGTCGCGCGCCCCGACGGGCGGCTGGACGCGTACGGGGTGCTCGGGCTGCGCGCGGTCCGCTGGCAGGAGACGGAGAAGGGTTCCGGCCGGTGGGGCGAGCCGGTGGACCTGGGCGGCGGGCCGCTCGCGCCCGCGCTGGGCTCGGCCACGCTCCCCGACGGCCGCGCCCTGCTGTTCGGGGTGCGCTTCGCCGCGCTCGCCGGCCGTGGCGGCCCGAACAAGCGGGAGGTGGTCCTCCTGGAGCAGCGCTCCCCCGGCGGCCCGTTCCTCGCCTGGCGCGGCCTGGGCAGTCCGGAGCGGGGCGACGACCGGGGCCGCCGGGTCGGTGTGCCGGTGGCCGTGACCGCCCCCGACGGGCGGGTCCATCTCTTCGTACGCAACGCGGACAAGGGTGTCTCGACGCGGGTACGGGACGCCGACGGCGCGTGGTCCGCGTGGCGGGCCCTGGAGGGCACCGACGAGGTCCAGGACGGTCTGGCCGCCGCGGTCGACGGCGCCGGGCGCGTGCATCTGCTGGCCGCGGGCCGGGCGTCCGTCGTGCACTGGGTCGACGGGACACTCGCCGGGCCACTGCCCCTCGCCGGTGATCCCGTCGCCGCCGTCCCGGGGCCCGACGGCGTGGCGGTGTACTACCGCAAGCCCGCCGACAAGACCCTGCTGGCAAGCACGGACAGCGGGAACGCGTTCTTCGACGGGTACGGTTCCGTGGCCGCCGGCGCGGACGCGAGCGGAACCGTGCTGCTGGGCAGGGACCTGCGGGGGCGTATCCAGCTACGGCAGGGCGGCCGGCTCCACACCCGTACGCAGGGAACGGTGGCCGTGCAGGCCGCCGCGCTGCATCTCGTCCCGGGCGGCCCGCTCGCCGTCGGGCTGGGCGCCGACGCCCACCCGTGGCTGTGGCGGCCGGTGTCGGCACCCCGGCTGTAGCCACGCGGGAGAAACGACGAGGGCCCCCGGTCCGCCGCGAACGGCGGGCCGGGGGCCCTCTTATGACGCTCCGTCAGGAGCGGCACAGGTCAAGCGATCGACAATTACTTGTTGATCTTGGTGACCTGGCCGGCGCCCACGGTCCGGCCACCCTCACGGATGGCGAACTTCAGGCCCTCCTCCATGGCGACGGGCTGGATCAGCTCGACGGTCATGGAGGTGTTGTCGCCCGGCATGACCATCTCGGTGCCCTCGGGGAGGGTCACGACGCCGGTCACGTCCGTGGTACGGAAGTAGAACTGCGGGCGGTAGTTGTTGAAGAACGGGGTGTGACGGCCACCCTCGTCCTTCGACAGGATGTAGGCCTGGGCCTCGAACTCGGTGTGCGGCGTGACCGAACCGGGCTTGATGATGACCTGGCCGCGCTCGACATCCTCGCGCTTGATGCCACGGAGGAGCAGACCGACGTTCTCACCGGCCTGGCCCTCGTCGAGCAGCTTGCGGAACATCTCGATGCCGGTGACCGTGGTGGTGGTCTTCTCCTGCTTGATACCGACGATGTCGACGGTCTCGTTGACCTTGAGGACACCACGCTCGATACGGCCGGTGACGACGGTGCCACGACCGGTGATCGTGAAGACGTCCTCGATCGGCATCAGGAACGGCTTGTCGACGTCACGCTCGGGCTGCGGGATCGCCTCGTCGACGGCGGCCATCAGGTTCAGGACCGACTGGCCCCACTCCTTGTCGCCCTCGAGCGCCTTGAGCGCCGAGACCTTGACGACCGGCAGGTCGTCGCCCGGGAACTCGTACTCGGAGAGGAGCTCACGGACCTCGAGCTCGACGAGCTCCAGGATCTCCTCGTCGTCCACCATGTCGGCCTTGTTCAGGGCGACGACGATGTACGGAACGCCGACCTGGCGGGCCAGGAGCACGTGCTCCTTGGTCTGCGGCATCGGGCCGTCGGTGGCGGCGACCACGAGGATGGCGCCGTCCATCTGCGCCGCACCCGTGATCATGTTCTTGATGTAGTCCGCGTGACCGGGGCAGTCGACGTGGGCGTAGTGACGCGACTCGGTCTGGTACTCGACGTGCGCGATGGAGATGGTGATACCGCGCTGGCGCTCCTCAGGAGCCTTGTCGATCTGGTCGAAGGCCGAGGCCTCGTTCAGGTCCGGGTACGCGTCGTGCAGCACCTTGGTAATGGCGGCCGTGAGGGTCGTCTTACCGTGGTCAATGTGACCGATGGTGCCGATGTTGACGTGCGGCTTAGTCCGCTCGAACTTCGCCTTCGCCACTGGGGTCCTCCTGGAGTGGTTCTGAACGCCTTGCTTCATCGGCGCCAGGTGATCTTTGCTGGGATGCCAGGCGCCGGGGCCCGATCCCTCGGGTTTCGGGGGACTGAGCCCCGGCGACTGGTGTCAAGCCTAAAGCGTGAACTCGGGAGAGTTACTCGCCCTTGGCCTTCGCGATGATCTCCTCGGCGACGTTCCGGGGAACCTCGGCGTAGGAGTCGAACTGCATCGAGTAGCTTGCGCGACCCGAGGTCTTGCTGCGGAGGTCTCCGACGTAGCCGAACATCTCCGAGAGGGGCACGAGGCCCTTCACGACGCGAGCGCCGCTGCGCTCCTCCATGGCCTGAATCTGACCACGGCGGGAGTTGATGTCGCCGATGACCTCACCCATGTAGTCCTCGGGCGTGACGACCTCAACGGCCATCATCGGCTCAAGGATGACGGGGGAAGCCTTGCGCGCGGCCTCCTTGAAGGCCTGCGAACCGGCGATCTTGAACGCGAGCTCGGAGGAGTCGACCTCGTGGTAGGCACCGTCGAGAAGAATGACGCGGACGCCAGTCATCTCGTAGCCGGCCAGGATGCCGAACTGCATGGCCTCCTGCGCACCGGCGTCGACCGAAGGGATGTACTCCTTCGGGATGCGGCCACCGGTGACCTTGTTCACGAACTCGTACGACGTGTCGCCGCCCTCGATGGGCTCGATCGCGATCTGCACCTTGGCGAACTGACCGGTACCACCGGTCTGCTTCTTGTGGGTGTAGTCCACGCGCTCGACGGCCTTGCGGATCGTCTCGCGGTACGCGACCTGCGGCTTGCCGACGTTCGCCTCGACCTTGAACTCGCGACGCATACGGTCGACGAGGATGTCGAGGTGAAGCTCGCCCATACCACCGATGATGGTCTGGCCGGTCTCCTCGTCCGAGTGAACCTGGAAGGAGGGGTCCTCCTCCGCGAGACGCTGGATGGCGACACCCAGCTTCTCCTGGTCACCCTTGGACTTGGGCTCGATCGCGACCTGAATGACCGGCGCCGGGAAGTCCATGGACTCCAGGATGACCGGGTTCTTCTCGTCGCACAGCGTCTCACCGGTGGTGGTCTGCTTCAGGCCCATGACGGCGACGATGTCGCCGGCGCCCACCGAGTCGATCTCCTCACGCTTGTTCGCGTGCATGCGGTAGATCTTGCCGATGCGCTCCTTCTTGCCCTTGACGGAGTTCAGCACCGAGGTGCCGGCCTCCAGGCGACCGGAGTAGATCCGGACGAAGGTGAGCTTGCCGAGGTGCGGGTCGCTCGCGATCTTGAACGCGAGGGCCGAAAGCGGCTCCTCCTCGGACGGCTTGCGCTTGACGACCAGCTCCGCGTCCTTGACGTCGTGGCCCTCGATGGCCTCGACGTCCAGGGGGGAGGGGAGGTAGCGCACGACCGCGTCGAGCAGGGGCTGAACACCCTTGTTCTTGAACGCGGTGCCACAGAAGACGGGGGTGATCGTCTTCTCGCCGCCACCCTTGCCGGAGGCAATGGTGATACGACGGATCGCGGCGTACAGCTGCTCCTCGGTGGGCTCCTGGCCCTCGAGGAAGAGCTCCATGATCTCTTCGTCGTTCTCGGCGACGGTCTCGACCAGCTTGCCGCGCCACTCTTCAGCGGCCTCGGTGTGCGTGGCCGGGATGTCGACGACGTCGTACATCTCGCCCTTGGTCGCTTCCGCGGACCAGACCAGGGCCTTCATGCGGACGAGGTCCACGACACCCTGGAAGTCCATCTCGGAACCGATGGGGAGCTGCATGACGATCGGGACGGCGCCGAGGCGGTCCACGATCATGTCGACGCAGCGGTGGAACTCGGCGCCCGTACGGTCGAGCTTGTTGACGAAGCAGATACGCGGAACGCCGTAGCGGTCCGCCTGACGCCAGACAGTCTCGGACTGGGGCTCGACACCGGCGACGCCGTCGAACACCGTCACGGCACCGTCGAGCACGCGGAGCGAACGCTCCACCTCGACGGTGAAGTCGACGTGGCCCGGGGTGTCGATGATGTTGATGGTGTGATCGACGTCCTCGAGCGGCCAGTGGCAGGTCGTCGCGGCGGACGTGATGGTGATGCCGCGCTCCTGCTCCTGCTCCATCCAGTCCATCGTGGCAGCGCCGTCGTGGACTTCACCGATCTTGTACGAAACGCCGGTGTAGAACAGGATCCGCTCGGTGGTGGTCGTCTTGCCCGCGTCGATGTGAGCCATGATGCCGATGTTGCGCACCTTGGCAAGGTCAAGCGAAGTGGTAGCCATATCGGCTCAGTCTTCTCTCGGTCTCGATGTGGGTTGCGACTACCAGCGGTAGTGCGCGAAGGCCTTGTTGGACTCGGCCATCTTGTGCGTGTCCTCACGCTTCTTGACCGAAGCACCGAGGCCGTTGGAGGCGTCGAGGAGCTCGTTCATGAGGCGCTCGGTCATGGTCTTCTCGCGGCGGGCGCGGGAGTAACCCACGAGCCAGCGCAGAGCGAGGGTGGAGGCGCGACCGGGCTTGACCTCGATCGGCACCTGGTAGGTGGCGCCACCGACACGGCGGGACTTGACCTCGAGGGACGGCTTCACGTTCTCGAGGGCGCGCTTCAGCGTGATGACCGGGTCGTTGCCGGTCTTCTCGCGGAGGCCTTCCATGGCACCGTAGACGATGCGCTCGGCGGTGGAACGCTTGCCGTCCAGCAGGATCTTGTTGATCAGCGAGGTGACAAGAGGAGAGCTGTAGACCGGGTCGATGATGACCGGGCGCTTCGGGGCGGGGCCCTTACGAGGCATTCTTACTTCTCCTTCTTGGCGCCGTAGCGGCTGCGAGCCTGCTTACGGTTCTTGACGCCCTGCGTGTCGAGGGAACCGCGGATGATCTTGTAACGAACACCCGGCAGGTCCTTCACACGGCCACCACGCACGAGCACGATGGAGTGCTCCTGCAGGTTGTGACCCTCACCCGGGATGTAGGCCGTGACCTCGATGCCCGAGGTCAGACGCACACGCGCGACCTTACGGAGGGCCGAGTTCGGCTTCTTCGGGGTGGTCGTGAACACACGCGTGCAGACGCCGCGACGCTGAGGGGAACCCTCGAGTGCGGGCGTCTTGTTCTTCTCGACCTTGTCCTGCCGGCCCTTCCGGACCAGCTGCTGGATCGTAGGCACTACTTCTCCGGTTTCTGTGTGCCGTCGTAAAACTAACCTGGAACACAGCACCGACCCACGCGGTCGGGTGTGTCGAATACTGCGGACCTCCGCCGAGGGCGGAAAAAGCGCAGATTGCGGTGGCCGTTGACGAACTCGCCGTGCGGTTGAGGACACGCACACGAGCCCAGGCACACCCCAGGCACAAGGTCTGAGCGTACCTACCGTACGGACTCCGGTCAAAACAAATGCCCATGCCCCCCAAGGCCCGGCCGACCTCGGGCGACGCGGACGACCGGGGTACCCACGCGCAGGGGAGCCGGGGCGGTCGTCACCCCGGCTCCCCCGTGCGCACGCGAGCACGCCGCTCAGTCGCGAGCGGTACGCCTCGCCTCGGTCGTTTCGCCACCTTCCACGCCCTCATCCTCGGGTTCCAGGAACTGGTTCACCACCTTGATGAAAACACCGAGCCGCTCATCCGGCACACCGAGCCAGCGGGCGAAGTCCTCCAGCGAGGGCTGCCAGTCGTTCGGCGGGAGCAGGTCCGCCGCGAGCGGCAGCTCCTCGGGGGTCACCCGGCCGGACCGGATCAGCATGTCGCGGACGGACACCCCGAGCAGCGGGGCGATCCTGCGCATGGTCTCCAGGTCGGGCATGCTCTGCCGCTGCAGCAGCCGGGTCACGGCGGCACGGTGAACGCCGGCCTCGTCCGCGATCCGGGACTTCCCGCCGCCGCGCGGGCTGTCGATGTCGTAGCCGCGCTCTCTCATCAGGCCTTCGACCCAGCCTGCGAACTCGTCCAGCCCACGAGTGGTCATCTCACGCTCCTCAGTCCTCCAGGCGGCACACTCTAGCGTGCTTGCGCGCACGGAATTACGTGCTTTCGGGCGCGCACCGTGTCGAATCGGTAAAGGGATCTCCACAAGTTTGTTGCGCGCTCGCACGCAACATGTAACGCTGGCTCGCCGCCGACCGCATCGGCCTCCTGAGCCCCAGGGACCTCATAGGCCCCACGGGACGCCCATTGGCCCCGGACCCTGGAGAACAACCTTGCTGCTGTCCGACTCTCCCTCCTGGCGGGCCGCCGCCGCGTGCGCCGGCCTCCCTCCGGCCGTCGTCTTCTCCCGGCGCGCCCAGCAGGCGGCCCCGGCCCTGCGCGCCTGCGCGGTCTGCCCGGTCCGCCGTGAGTGCGAGCAGGCCGTCGCACCGGCGGAGAGCTGGTTCGACGGCGTCTGCGCGGGCCGCCTGTGGCGCAACGGCCGCCCTGCGCCCGCGGCACGTACGTCACGTACGGCGAAGGCGGCGCGGGTTCGTCCGGCGCCGGGCGCGACGGCCGGTGCGGCGACGGACGCCGTGGCCCGTGCGGCGACGCCGGCCGGCACCGCGGAAGCCGCCGCGGTCCGTGCGACGACGGCGACCCCAGCCCTTACGGAGGCGGGCGCCGCAGACCGTACGGCGACGGGAGCCGCGGGCGCGGGCGCCATCACCTCCACACCCTCCACCGCCGGGAGCGTCCGTGACTGACCGCGCCATCGACCGCATCCGCACCGACATCGCCCTGTGGACCGCCTCGCTCGTCCGCCAGTTCCCCGAGCTCGCCGAGGAGCTCGCGCCCGGCCGCCGCTCCCCGTCGGGCACCGCCCCCGCCGCGCCGCACCCCGGCCGGGACGAGCTCATCCGCGAGGAGCGCCGCGAGGCCCTGCTCCTCCAGCAGCGGCACGGCCTCGTCGTCCCGGGCCACGGCGCCGCCCCGATCCGGCTGCACATATCCGACGCCATCCGGGACATCACCGACGGCGTGGTCGAGCTGGAGGAGGCGGTACGCGCCCGGCTCGGCCTGCCGCGCCCCGGCCGGGCCCCGGTCGTCGAGCGCCTGCGGCGGACGACCGCGCTGCTCGACGACATCGCGGCCCACCCCGACCTGGCCCGGCACGTGCGCGACGAGCTGCGCCGGATGGCGCGCCGCTGTGCGCGGACGCTCGGCGACACGGAGGCGGTGGTACGGGTCTCGGGGCGCTGCCCCTGGTGCGACTCGGTGTCGCTGCGGGCCTTCCCCGACCGGCGGGCCGTGCTGTGCGTCAACCCGGCCTGTACGTGCGCCGACGAGGAGTGCGGCTGCCAGGACGACCCCGCGTACCGCCATCTGTGGCCCGAGGCCGAGTGGGGCGACCTGGCGGACGCGGCGGGCTGCCGTACCGAGGAACTCGAAGCCGCGATGGAGGAGACCCCGTGCTGAAGACCCTGTCGCTACCCGCCCTGATCCCGGGACCGCTCGCCGCGGAGGAGGCGGGGGTCGCCCCGGCGACCATCCGCAAGTGGGTCCAGCTGGGCCATCTGAGGGCCGCCGGCAAGGCCGGCCGGGCGCAGCTCTTCCGCCTGGAGGACGTCTTCGCCGCGGAGCGGGCGGCGCGCAGGAAGCCCCGCGCCTCCGTCTGACGCCTGCCCGTGCCCCACCGAGCGCCCCCTGTCCGCCCCGGACAGGGGGCGCTCCGCGTTTCCCCGCGGCCCGACGGCGGCGCCGTACCCGGGCGCGGCGACGCCGACCCACGAGGACGTGCGGCACACCGTGGTACGCCGAGGTCACCGGCGCCCGGCGTCGGCCGGACCGCGCGCGGCGAAGGGCCCCGGGGGCCGCGGCGAGGGCCCCCGGGCCCCGTTCCGTAACCCGCTCCGCGAATTAGTTGCGTGCGCGCACGCTCTCTGTCACAGTTGGTGCAGCGGCGGAGCTGTGCCCGCGAGTCGGGCCGCAGCTCCGCCGTTCGCTGTCCGGGTGCGCTCCCGTGCCGTGCGCCCCCCTTCCCCGCGGGAGCGCCCCGGCAGCGGCTCACGCCATCACGCTCCTGAGGAGAACCGTCATGACCACTCCCCCGAGTGCCTTCCCAGACGTCGAGAAGCTGGTCGTCGACGTCCTCAAGGCCGCCCCCGCCCTCGCCGGCGCCACGGTCGCCGTCACCCCGCCGGCCGGCTTCGACGGCACCCAGAGCGCCGTCCTCGTGAACCGGCGCGGCGGCGCCTGGATCGGCGATCAGCACGTCGACATGCCGGTGATCGAGTTCGAGGTGTACGGGCCGACCAAGAACGCCGCCCACATCCTCGCGAACGCGGCCCGGCAGGCGCTGCTCGCGACCCTCGGCAAGCAGGTCGGCAGCAACGTCTTCCACGACGTCGAGGAGCAGGACGGCCCGCGCTGGATGCCCGACTACCTGTACCGCGGCGCCAACCGTTACGTGTGCCTCATCCGGCTGTCCGTGACCGTCTTCTGACGGACCGGCGCCCAGCCGGCGCGCACTCGACCCCACAGACCAGGCCCTGCCACCCGGCGGGGCCTTTGCCGTACCCGGGCCCGACGCCCGGGGCGGTGCTCTCTCATCACCCTCTCACCAAGGAGAAACCCCACCATGGCAGGTAACAACTCCGCCGAGATCCGCGTCGCAGGCATCGGCAAGCTCTACGTGGCCAAGGTCGGCACCGCCGCCCCGGCCTTCGGCAGCGGCGACTCCGCCGCCGACTGGACCGGCTGGACCGACCTCGGCTTCACCACGGGCGACGGCGTCACCTTCTCGAAGAAGGACAAGCTGGAGGCCATCGACTCGTGGCAGTCGGTCTCCCCGATCCACTACATCTACTCGGCCCGTGACCTCTCGCTGAAGTTCTCCATGCTCCAGTTCAACGAGGACACGCTGCCGTTCTTCATGGGCGGCGGCAAGGTCGAGGCGGAGCCGGCCGCGTCGACGGAGACGTACAAGTACGAGATCGCCGAGCGTCCGTACGCCGACGCGCGCGCCCTCGGCCTGGAGTTCACCGACGTCAAGGCCGGTGGCACCACCGCGGTCACGTACCGCTTCATCATCCCGCGCGGTCAGGTCACCGCCTCCGACGACATCAAGCTGGCCCGTAAGGCGGCGTCCACGCTGGGCGTCACCTTCAGCGCGATGTCGAACGGCGACAGCAAGCCGCTGGCCACCTTCCTCATGAAGGACAGCCAGTACGGCGCGGCGGTCTGATCCCTCTCCCCCGGGGCGGGACGGCGGACCGCTGTCCCGCCCCGCCCCTTCTCCTCTTCACTCACTCGAACAAGGAGTACGCATCACCATGGCCCGTTTCGACGTCAACGCCGCCCGCGCCCAGCGCCAGGAGGCCCACGGCCACGCCTGGTCCTTCGAGCTGGACGGCGAGAGCTACACCCTTCCGACCGAACTGAGCCGCGCGACCGCCAAGGCGCTGCGCAAGCTCGACGACAACGACGTGGACGGCCTGCTCGCGCTCCTGATGGGTGAGAAGCAGTTCGCTCGCTTCGAGCAGCACGACGTGACGATGCAGGACATCGCCGCGATCCTCGAGGCCTACGGCCGCGAGACCGGGCTCGGCCTGGGGGAAGACTGAGCCTCGTCGAGTTCGTCGACGAACACGCCGAGGCGCTCGAGGCGGACCTCCTCCGCTACTACGGCGTCGACCTCCTCGACTGGCACCGTGGTGAACTCTCCAGCCGGCGCGTCCTCGCGCTGATCAAGCACCTGCCCACGGACAGCGCCGTCCAGCGCGAGATCCACGGGGAGGCCGCCGAGTGGTCGATCAGCGACCATCTGCTCGCGGCGGCGGTGGACCATCTGGCCGTCGCCAACTGGATGTTCACGTGCGTCAACTCCGAGGAGGGCGACCAGCCCGATCCCCCGAAGCCCGTTCCCCGTCCGGGTGCCACCGACGAGGACGGGGAGGGGCGGGACGAGGACTCCCCGGAGGGGGAGAGCGCCGGCGACGGGGTCTCCCCCGGAGCCCTCGCCCGGTTCTTCGGCTGATGCCACTCCCCCACGGCCCCCGGGGTCCGTTCCCGTCAGGGATCGGTCTCCGGGGGCGCTTCCTGTGCTCGGTCGACCAGCTCCTCCTCCAGGGCCCTGGCCCGCTCCGAGAGGCGGCGCCCCTGCGCGCGCGAGTCCGGTTCGCCGGCCCCGGCGCTCCGGCGGTCGCCGCCGGATCCGGGCTGCACGGGAACGCCGAGCGGCGGCACTATCGGGCGCCCGCCCTTGCCGCGGACGACCTTCCGTACCGGCTGCGGGGCCCGGCGCGCCCGGACGTCCTGGGCGGTCGGCAGTACGTCCGGTGCGAGGGCGGACTCGTCGGCCCGGGGGCGGGAGTGCTCGTCGTCCGGCGGCGCGGTCGCGTGCTGGAGTTCCAGGTCCGGGTCGGGCCGGGGCTCCACAGCGGGATCCGGGTCGGGCTCCGGCCGTCGTTCGAGGAGCTCGCGCTCGCTGCGTATCCGCTCCTCGGCCTGGAGCACGGCGACCGGCGGTTCGAGGAAGCGGGCGAAGGGCAGTGGGATGACCCTGGCGCCGTCCTCGCCGCCTTCCGTGCGCCGCTGGGGACGGCGGATTCCACGCGCGTCACGTTGTCCCTGCGCGTAGGCGTCGGCGACGCGCTTCTCGTACTCACGGCGTATGCGCGGGAGTTCCTCCGACATCGCCTCGGCCCAGCCGGCGGTGAAGGCGGCCGTCTCGCGCCGGTCGATCTCGGCGCGGGAGACCACCACGAGGTCCTCGGGCGCGTATCCGGCGACGTGGACGAGTTCGGACAGCCGCGCGAACAGATGAGGCAGATCGGGATTCATCTCGAGCCAGTCGATGATCTGCGCACGGCGTCTGGCGCCCGGCTCCCTGTCCATGCGTAAGCACTGCCTTCCAGCCCCCCAGGGTCCCCTCGCGCCCCCGACACCCTTGGCCCCCCGGACTGGTCCGGTCCAGGGAACGTGGATCCAGCGTACCCGGTCGGCCGAAGCCCCCATGATCCAGTCCAACCCGACCTGAACATGTGCGTGCAGACGGACCGTCAGGCGATTCGCGCTCGACAAACCCCGAACGGGTGTTCCACACTGCATTCGCACAGAAGTTCGAAAACGTGGCGCCCCCGCTCCTCACTCCGCAGCGCCGCCACGCACGCACGGGCAAGCAACCGGAAGGCAGGCGTCCATGACTCAGCAGGCCGAGGCATCGCGACCGCACATCCCGCTCCAGGACCGCCTCCGCCAGCTCCTCGACGGACCCGTCGCCCTCGACAAGAGAGCGTTGCTCGGCACGCTGTACGCCGAGGTCACCCGCCGCGAGACCCTCGCGTACGCGGCGGGCTGGAACGACGCCGCGGCCGAACTCCGTCGCACTCCCCGTCAAGCGACGGAACGCGACTCCCGGCGACCGTCGGGGGCCTGACAGATCGCCGGCCTGTGCGTACGGTCGCGAACATGACGAGCAAGACAGTCCTGGGTGTCTTCTTCATCCTCATGTTCGGCTTCGTCCTCGTGGCCGCCGTCCATGAGTCGTGGCGCCGGATCCGGCTGCGGGGCAGGGGGGTTCGGGCCACGGCCAGGATCGTGAGGTTCGAGAGGTCCGAGGACACCGACGGCACACCGCGGTACTCCCCCGTGGTCTCCTTCACTCTTCCGGACGGCTCGGAGATCAGCGCCGAATCCCCGACGGGAACCCCACACACCGAAACAGGGAGCGTCGGGGACCTGGTCGAGATCGTGTACGACCGGCACCGGCCACAGCACGTCTACCTCCCCGCGCTCGACCCGGGGTACGGCGGCTACGGCTCCATCCTGACCATGGGCATCCTCGCCGTCCTGGCGATCGCCGCCCTCGTCACACTCACCCGCGAACTCATTCCCTGACCGACACATCTCCAGAAGTCGAGGACCCGGCCCGTGAGGCCGGGTTTTTTCATGCCCTTCTCATCCGAGGACGAGGTGACATGCCGCGAGATCTACCGGCGTTGGACGCTGCGGTCCACACCATCGAGACGACCACGGTCCCGGCGGTTGGGACACTCCAGAACGACGTCAGAGACATCAGGGCGAAGCTGGGCAACCTGCCCGCTCCCCCGGGAAAAACCGTCGCCGACCGACTGACCACGATCGAAGCGCAGATCGTGGCGCTGTCCGACAACATCAAGCTGGATCGACAGATCTTTCTCGGCTACGCGATCGCCGGAACCATCGTCAAGTTCGACGTCCAGGCCATCAAGATCGATCTGACCCTGCTCAAGAAGATCGACGAGAAGAACGTCTGGCTCCTCAAGAAGCCGATCGACCAGCTCCAGAAGGGGTTCAAGGCGCTCACCAGCAAGGGAGACGGAAGCGTCTGGCGGTGGCTGAAGGACCAGATCCGCAGACAGGCGGCGGCCGAGCGGAGGAGTCGGGAGGAACAGGAGAAGCGGGAGGCGGACAAGAAGAAGAGCCACGAAGAGCGCCTGCAGGCACACATCCGGGATCTTCCGCGCAAGGTCGCCATCAACACCAGGGACATCGACAGGATCCTCGCCGCGCTGAAGGGCGCGGGCGCGAGCGCCAAGGCAGCACGTGACGACCGGACCGGACTCCGTGCGAACCACAAGGGCGTCGACGCCAAATCGCCGTCGATCGGCCCCGTGGCCAAGGACGTGAAGAACCTGCGCAGCTCGGTGGACGAGCTCATCAGGTCACTCGGCTCTCTCTGACGAACAAAACAACCGCGAAGTGAGGGAGACATGTCTCTCGTTAAGTCGCTGACATCGACCTCCGGCGCTCTCAAGGGGTTCAAGGACAGGGCGGCGGACGCCGCTCGCGCCACCGACGGCATCCGCCAGAAGGCGACCGCCGGTGAGAGCGGGCTCCGTGCCCTGAGAACCTCCGCGCAGGGAACAGCTGGTCAGCTGAAGAACCTCAAGACCGCCTCGGACCAAGCCGAGCGCGCCATGGCCAGGGCCGGCCGGACCGGCCAGTCCGCCGGGACCAAGCTCGGCAAGTTCGAGTCCGGCGCGAACAAGGCAGCCAAGGGCCAGGACAGGCTCAACAAGTCCATGAAGGGCAACTTCCTGGCCCGTCTGATCGAGCTGTTCATGCCGCTCATCGAGAAGATCGTCGAGATGGCGATGCGCTCGAAGACCATGCAGACGATCATGAAGAAGGCCTTCGGCGCCATCAAGACCGTGATCAGCTCGGTCATGAAGGCCATCGGCCCGATCATGAAGAAGGCCGGCCGGCTGATCAAGACGGTCTGGAACGGCATCAAGAAGGCCGTCTCCACCGTCGTGAAGGCCGTCGCCACCGTCATCAAGACCTACGTGAAGATCTGGAAGACGGTCATCACCACGGTCATGAAGGCGATCAAGACGGTCATCAGCGCCGTCTGGAAGGGCATCAAGGCCGTCATCACCCCGGTGGTGAACTGGATCAAGACCGCGATCCCGAACGCCTTCCGGGCCGTCAAGGACAAGATGTCGTCCATCTGGAACGGCCTGAAGGACATCGCGTCCCGGGCGTTCAACGGCATCAAGAGCGGTGTGTCCGGCCCGATCAACGCCGTCATCGGCCTGATCAACCGGATGATCGGCAGCCTCAACCGGGTCAAGGTCAGCGTCCCCGGCTGGGTGCCGCTCGTCGGCGGCAAGACCTTCGGCGTCAACATCCCGACCATCCCCATGCTCGCCACCGGTGGTGTCGTCATGCCCCGCCACGGCGGTGTCCCGGCGATCCTCGCCGAGGCCGGCGAGGCCGAGGCCGTCCTCCCGCTCTCCAAGCTGGACCGGCTGCTCGCCCTCACCGCCCGCCGTGCCCGCATGGCGGCGCACACCCAGGCGGGTCGTGGCGCCGGCGCCGGACTGCACATCGAGCACTACCACGCGGCCCGCGGCAGCGACCCGCAGTCCACCGCGGACGCGCTCATGTATCTGGCGAAGGCACGCGGATGAGTGCGGCCATGGCCATGCCGCTCAATCCGCTCGCAGGCACCGCGTCGGCGTTCAGCGCGTTTCGCCGGAACACCGCACAGGCGAACGGCGCGGTACGGCGACTCAAGGAGGTCGTCCAGCGGGCGGCCGGCGGGCTCGCCCGGCTCGGCACCGGAGCGCGGACGGCGAGCACCTCCGTGCGCACCTTCGCCCAGAACGCCTCCGGCGGCGCGCAGTCCCTCGGCAAGCTCGGCCGCTCGACCGCCCACCGCGGCGTCAAGACCCTCGGCACCCGGGCCGGCCGCGCCAGGTCCGCCATCGGCAAGGTCGGCACCGGCATCGGCGGCATCCTCGCCATCCTGGCGCCGATGCTCCCCGTCGCCGACATCGTCACCGGCCTGATGAGCACCTTCGGCACCGTCATGACGGTCGCCGCCGTCGCCATGACGGCCGTCAACGTCGCCATGCGGGCCAACCCGATCGGCTTCCTCGTCGGCCTGATCGTGCCCATCGCCGCGTACCTCATCGAGTTCGCGATGAACTCCGAGACCGGTCAGCGGATCATGAAGCAGATCTTCCAGCAGGCCCTGAAGGCGGTCCAGGCGATCTGGAGGTTCATCGGCCCGTTCGTCAAGACGATCGGGACCGCGGTCGGGACCTACTTCAAGGGCTATCTCGCCCTGATCACCGGGGTGATCAAGGTCGTCGGCTCCGCCATCGGCGGGATCTCGAAGATCGGCTCCGCTGTGTCCTCCGCGTCGAACGCCCTGCGCGGGATCGCCTCGCGGACCATCGGCGGGATCAAGAACGCCGTCCGGCCGATCCTGACCTTCGTCACCGACAAGATCCCCGGCTTCTTCCGTACCGCCAAGAACGCGGTCAGCGGGGCCCTGCGCGGGATCGGCGACCTCGTCAAGGGCGCTCTGAGCGCCGTCGTCGGCGTCGTCAAGGGGCCGATCAACGGTCTCATCGCCTTCGCCAACTGGATCATCGACGGGCTCAACAAGCTCAGCGTCAACATCCTCGGCAAGAAGTTCGGCGTCGACATCGACAAGATCCCGATGCTCGCCGAGGGCGGTGTCGTCTTCCCCGGCGCCACCGACGCGCCGCGCATCGATCCGCTCACCGTGCTCGAGAACCGTCGCGTCCCGGCCCTCACCGAGCCGCCCCGACCGCCGCACCGCATACGGGACTTCCACGAGGAGCCCGGCGCGGGCCCCCGGTCGGCCGCAGAGGACCTGCTCTTCCTCGCGAGCGCCCACGCCTGAGCCGGCCCACCCCTGACACCCCATCAGAAGTGAGGTGACGGCCCCATGGCCGAGACCACAACCGCATACGCCGGAAACGCCTACACGACCGACCACGCGCCCGGCTCACTGATCACCCAGGACGGGCAGATCCAGTGGGCCGGGCTTCTCATCGGCCCCGGCACACCGTTCGCCGTCGACCGCTCCGGTCTCAGCGGCTGGGAGGACCTGCCCGAGTACGACTCCTCCGACGCCGACCGGCCCACCTCCCACGGCGCCTGGCCGGGCTCCCGCTACGCCAAGCCGCGCAAGGTCGGCGGGACGATCGTGCTGATGCCGGAGTACGACGCCGCGACCGAGGCCATCCGTGCCCTGCGGCAGGCACTCGCCCTGCTCGACGAGGAGCGCTGGCTGACCGTACGCCTGCACGGCGAGCTGCTCGCCGTACGCGCGCGGATCGCCCAGCGCGTCGTCCCCGCCGACCAGGGCTTCGCCACCCAGGGCAGCTCCAGGATGTCCGTCCAGTGGCTGGCGGCCGACCCACGCCGCTATGTCGTCAACGAGCAGACCGCCACCACCACGGCCCCGCAGCCCGAGTCCGGACTGACCTGGCCGCTGACCTGGCCGCTCAACTGGGGACAGGCGACGAGCACCGGCGACGCCATCGCCGAGAACACCGGCTCCGCGCCCACCCACCCGGTGATCGTCTTCCGCGGCCCCTGCTCCATGCCGACCGTCACCGAGCGGTTCAGCCGCCGCCGGCTGCGGTACGCGATCGACCTGGCCGCCGGCGACGAACTCGTCGTCGACACCGCCAACGGCACGGTCATGCTCAACAACACCGCCTCACGCCGCCACACCGCCATGGCCGACTCCAGCCCGGAAGAGCTCTTCACGCTGGAGCCGGGCCGGGCCGAGCTGTCCTTCCGCCCCGACGAGGCGACCCCGGACGCGCTGATGACGGTCCGCTGGCGCAGCGCCGAGTGGTGACCTCCCGCAAGACCGCCCCCTCGACCGAGAGGTAGAAGACCATGACCGTACGGGCCGCTTGGCTCCAGCCCACCGGACAGACCCGCGAGGACACCCGCCTCACCCTCGCCGCCCTGCTCACCCCCAGCGGCCAGAGCGCCGGCGAGACGCCGCTGCGCTCGCGGCCGGGCATCCTGCCGGGGGGCTTCGTCCTGACCGGGACCGCGCCCATGCAGTGCGTGATCGGCACCGGCCGCGCGATCGTCCAGGGCAAGGACACCAACCAGGGCGCCTACCTGGTCGCCGCCGTCTCCCCCGAGACGCTCACCCTCGACGACGGTGACCCCCAGTACGACCGGATCGACCTGATCGAACTCGCCGTCGTCGACGACGCGTACGACAAGACCGGGGCCACCGAGGCCGTCGTACGCCTGGTCAAGGGCACCGCGCAGCCCGCCCCCGCCGCCCCGGCGAGCGGCCCGGGCAGCACCCTCCCGCTCTACACGGTCACCGTGAAGGCGGGCACCTCCGCGGGCACCGGCGGCATCGCCTGGACCTCCGGCGGGGTCACCACCCAGCACTGGCCGGTCGTCGCGCTCGGCGGAATCATGCCCACCAGCGGCTTCAAGGGCGCGTACGTCGGCCAGTACAGGGACGCGGGCGGCATCCTCCAGCGCTGGGACGGCGCGACCTGGATCTCGTACCCCAAGGCGATCGGCGGCATCGCGCCCAGCACCGTCTCGACCGGCGGCTACACCGGCCAGTACCGCGACAACTCCGGGATCCTCCAGCGCTGGGACGGCTCCGCCTGGCAGTACGCCGAGGGCCGGTCGAGCATCCTCTTCAGCGCCTCGCAGTCCTTGTCGGGCCAGGCGCAGAGCGTCGCACCCAACACATGGACCCCGCTCACCCTGCCGACCGTCGACGTGGACGACTCCGCCGGCTGGAACGGGACCGACACCTACGTCGTGCCCCGCTCCGGCTGGTGGCGGATCTCGGGGCACGCCGTCTGGGCCAACGACGCCCAGACCGGCATGCGCGGCGCCCGCGTCCTGGTCAACGGCGCCGGCCTGCCTCGCACCACCTGGCTCACCCCGGCGGCCAACGGCGCCGTCGTCGTCGGCGGCCAGGGCCTGATCAGGCTCACCGCCGGCAACACCGTCCAGCTGGCCGGCTACCAGAGCCACACCGCGGCGGTGAAGACGCTCGGCGGCTCCGGCTACGCCTGCACCCTCTCCGCCGAGTGGATCAAGTCCTGACCCCCGCCTCCCTCTTCCTCCTCTGATTTGGAGAACCCATGAACCTGCGCAGCAGCTGGGTCGCCGAGACCGGCCAGACCCGCGAGGACACCCGGCTCAACCAGATCGGCGCGACCACGCCGGTCAACCCCGTCCAGATCCGCTCCGGCATCCTGCCGGGCTCCTACAGCGGCCAGTTCCGCCTCTCCGGCTTCTGGATGTCGGGCTCCGCCGCCATGTCGGCGACGATCGCCGACGGCCGGGCCGTCATCCAGGGCGACATCTCCCAGGGCGTCTACCCGGTGTCCCTGCCGACGTCCCAGACGGTCACCTTCGCCGCGGGCAACGACCAGTACGCCCGCGTGGACCTGGTCGTCCTCAGGGTCTACGACAACCTCTACGACGGGCTGACCCGCAACGAGGCGACCATCGAGGTCCTCCAGGGCAAGCCGGACCCGACCCCGCAGGCCCCGCAGATCCCGGCGCGCAGCCTCGCCCTGTACGAGGTGACCGTCCCGGCCGGCGCCAGCGCGGGCAACGGCGGCATCCCCTGGAACACCGCGCTGAAGGACCTGCGCACCCCGGTCGTCTCCGTGGGCGGCATCCTCCCGGTCGAGGGCCAGGTCTTCCCCGGCGCCTACCCGGGCCAGTTCCAGGACTCCGGCGGCGCCCTGCAGCGCTGGGACGGCGGCGCCTGGGTGCCGTACCCGTCGGCGCTCGGCGGCATCATCCCGAACAGCGCGAGCACGCTGACGGCCAGCTACACGGGCCAGTACCGGGACTCGGCGGGCGGCCAGCTCCAGCGCTGGAACGGTTCGGCGTGGGCGCCCGCCGTGCCGGGACCGTACTTCACCGGCTCCAACGACGCCGGCTACACCACGTCGACGACCTACACCCCGACCCTGCTGGACAAGGAGACCACGAATCCGGTCACGCTGACGTTCACGGCCCCGCCCTCCAAGGCCGTCCTGATCAGCTTCGGGTCCAGGTCGCTCTCCGCCAGCGCCGACCACTACGCGTACATCAGCGTCAAGGTCACGCAGGGCTCGACGGTCGTCTGGGAGCCGGACGACGAGCGCTCGGCCGTCTGCGCCAGCGTCCACTACACCTCGGTCGGCACGGTCCAGCGCCTCACGAACCTGACCCCCGGCGCAAGCTACTCGATCACGGTGATGCACCGGGTCGTCGCCAACACCCTCAACCTCAAGGCCTGGTTCGACAACGTCTACCTGCGCGTCGACCCGCAGAACTGACCGTCCGCCCGCCCGACAGGAGTCACTCCCATGCCCGTACGCTCCGGCTGGCTCACACCCACCGGTCAGACCCGCCAGAACACCCGTATCACCGCCCTCGGCGCGACCACCCCGGTCAACCCCCTCGCCTCCCGCTCCGGCATCCTGCCCGGCACCTACGACGGCAAGTACCGCGTCGGCGGCCTGTGGATGGGGTCGAGCGGGCCCATGACCGCCACCGTCTACCACGGCAGAGCCGTCATCCAGGGCCGCACGACCGACGGTTCCTACCCCGTCGCGCTCGACGAGGACATCACCATCACCTTCGGCGACGGCGACCCGCTCAACCCGCGCATCGACCTCGTCGTCCTGCGCGTGTACGACAACGACGCCGACGCCCTGGGGAAGTACGAGGCCGGCATCGAGATCATCAAGGGCGAGGCGGCGCCCGCCCCGGTGCCCCCGACCGTCCCCGACCGCTCGCTGGTCCTGTTCACCGTGAAGGTCAAGGCCGGAGCGTCCGCCGGGACCGGCGGCATCGACTGGGCGGGGGGTGCCGCCACCGATCTGCGCACCACGCTCGTGAGCGCCGGCGGCATCCTGCCCGTCTACAACAACGCCGGGGTGCCCGGCGCCTACCCGGGCCAGTACCAGGACAACGACAACGCCCACTTCCTCCAGCGCTGGGACGGCACCGCCTGGGTCGCGTACCCGAAGGAGATCGGCGGCATCGCGCCCAGCGGCACCGTGTCCACGGGCAGTTACGCCGGCCAGTACCGGGACGCGAACGGTGTCCTCCAGCGCTGGAACGGCACCGCCTGGGTGAACCACCAGCCTCCGGTCGAGGTGGAGACCACCAACACCGGCGCCACCGCGGCCACCGGCTGGACGCTGTCCGGCTTCGCGGCCCGCAGGACCCGCGGCGTGTGCACCGCCTCCGTGACGGTGACCCGCGCCGGCGCCGACCTGACCGCCACCACCGCCGGCAACCTCAGCCCCGACGAGCTGGTGTGCACCCTGCCGGCCGGATGGCGTCCCGCGATCGAGTACGAGGCCACCGGCACCGACTTCTACGGCTCCGGCGCCTTCACCTTCTCGCCCGGCGGGCAGGTCCATGTGCGCACCTGGTCCGGCAACGGCGTCCTGACCGCCGGCCGGCCCCTGCGCATCACCGCCACCTACGTCCAGTGAAGGGAGTCCGATGAGCCTCGAAACGCCCTACCGGGCGATCTTCTGCGACCTGGTCACCGACCAGACCATCGACATCCTGCCGCTGCGGGACGTCCAGTTCGACGACTACATCGGCAAGGCCGGCTCGCTGTCCGGCACCGTCCCCATCCCCGACCAGGCCATCGCCGCGCGCGCCCGCAAGGTCGAGGAGGGCCGCACCGCGATCTACCTGGAGCGCGGCGGGGACCTGTGGTGGGGCGGCATCATCTGGACGAGCACCCTGCAGAGCAGCGCGCGCGGGGTACTGACCCTGGGCATCCAGGCCGCCACCTTCGACTCGTACGCGGCCCGCCGCCGCATCCGCAAGGACATCACGCTCCCCTCGGAGAGCGACCAGCTGGCGCTCGCGCGGATCCTGTGGCAGGAGCTCCAGAAGGAACCCGGCGGCAACATCAAGGTGACGTACGGACAGGAGGTCTCCGAGGTCACCCGGGAGGTGTCCTGGCGGAACGGGGACGAAACCCTCTACTCCGAGGCGCTGGAGCAGCTCGCCGCCCTGGAGAACGGCTTCGAGCACCAGATCATGGTCTACCGGGACCCGGTCACCGGAGAGCGGATCCGCCGGCTGCGGCTCGGCTTCCCCAAGATCCGCACCGGCGCCACCGACCTGGTCTTCGACCGGCCCGGCACGATCCTGTCGTACTCCTTCCCGCGCGACGCGACCCGTGGCGGCACCACCGCCGTGGCCCGTGGCGCGTCCGTCAACACCAACGCCGCCGCCGAGTCCCGGCCGCTGTACTCCACCGAGGCGGTGGCGCAGGACCTGATCGACGGCGGCTGGCCGCGCATCGACCTGTCCTCGGACCACAACGAGATCACGAGCAAGGGCACGCTGAACTCGCTGGCCGCCGCGAACCTCGCCCAGACCCGCGGCGCCGTCGTCATCCCCGCGATCAGCATCCGCCTCGGCGGGGTGGTCCCGCCGGCGCTGCTCGGCCGTTCCGCCCGGATCCGGATCACCGACGAGTGGCATCCGCAGGGCCTCGACGCCCGCTACCGCATCATCGGCGTCAAGGTCAGCCCGCCGGAGCGGGGCCGCCCCGACACCGCCGAGCTCTACCTTGAGGAGGCCTGATGCCCCAGCTGCCCGAGGACATCATCGACCGGCTCGTCCAGATGGAGCGCCGGATCCAGGCCCTGTCCACCGCGGTCAACACCCGGCCCGCGCTCAACGAGGTCATCGACGGCGCGCTCACCGTGCGGCGGACCGTCGACAACACCGTCAACACCATCCTGCAGATCGGCAGCAGCACCGCGTCGAACACCAAGCCGGTCATCCGGATCAACGACGGGTACAACCACGAGATCTTCTCGGACGACATCCTCACCGGCGGCCTCGCCCGGCCCTGGCTGGCGCTGCTGCCGCCGCAGGACGTCAACCAGGCCCGCTGGCCGTCCACCACCGCGACCGCGTTCACCGCCATCGCCCGCTCCGCCAACCCGATCTGGCAGCCGAAGCTGCGGCTGGTCCTCAACACCCGGGTGTCCAGCGGGGCCACCGGCCAGGTCCGGGTCATGGTCGACGGCGCCCAGTTCGGCCCGACCGTCAACGCCGGCACCACCTTCGACCACACCGGCCCGGTCACCACGGACATGCAGTCCCGCTTCGGCTCCACGATGACCGTGGAGGTCCAGGCGATGGTCAGCAGCGGCGGCACCGTCTACGCCCAGACCCACCTGATGCACGGCACGCAGACCTGACCAAGGAGCCCCCATGACCCCCGACCCGACCCAGCCCTGGGGCGTGGCCATCGACTACGCGGGCCGCGCCACCCTCACCGAGAACGGCCACACCCTCGACGTACGGATCTACGACAACACCCTCGGCGGCGCCCTGGAGCCGGACCCGCTGACCGGCCAGTACCCGGCGGTGTACGTCACCGCCCAGGTCGCCGAGACCGGTGACGCGGGCGCCGCCCTGCGCGGCTTCGGCCTGGAGATCGTCAACGCCCAGGGCGGCACCCCGGCCGCGCCCGACCCGGCCGCCGTACAGCGGGCCGTCGACACCGCGCTCGCCGACTTCGAGACCCGCCGCGCCGCCTGCGCGGCCCTCTGCGCGGCCTGGGCACCCGCACCCGCGCCCGCGCCCGCCCCGTAGAGAACGTCCTCGCCCCACCCGCACGTCCGCCCGCCCGCGTGCGGGCCTTTTTCATGCCCGGAGGAAACCACCATGGCCACTCCCCTGACCGCGGACCGGCTCGTCGCCGCGCTCCGCGCCGAAGGCGTCAAGGTCGTCGAACACGACGGCTGGCGCACCCACCACCGCAACCAGGCCGGAGCCTGGGGCCCCGTGGTCGGCGTGATGATCCACCACACCGTCTCCAGCGGCACCGCCTCGTCCGTCGAGCTCTGCTACAACGGCTACGCCGGCCTCCCGGGCCCGCTCTGCCACGGCGTGATCGCCAAGGACGGCACGGTCCACCTCGTCGGCAACGGCCGCGCCAACCACGCGGGCGGCGGCGACCCCTCGGTCCTGCAGGCCGTGATCACCGAGACGTACGGGGACCGGCCGCCCGTCCCGCGCGAACACCAGGGCAGCTCCGGCGCCGTCGACGGCAACTCCCGCTTCTACGGCTTCGAGTGCGTCAACCTCGGCAACGGCAGCGACCCCTGGCCGGCCGCACAGCTCGACGCCATCGAGCGGACGTCCGCCGCACTGTGCCGGGCCCACGGCTGGGGCGCCAAGTCCGTCATCGGGCACCTGGAGTGGTCCGACTGGAAGAGCGACCCGCGCGGCTTCGCCATGCCGGGCATGCGCGGGCGGGTCCAGAAGCGGCTCGCCGCGGCCCCCGCCAAGCAGCGGCCCCCGGCCGCCCAGGAGCCGTCCGCCCCGCGCTACCAGCCCTTCCCCGGCGCCTCGTTCTTCAAGAACAACCCCAGCTCCCCGATCGTCACCGCGATGGGCCGCCGGCTCGTCGCCGAGGGCTGCTCCGCGTACACCGTCGGCCCGTCCCCGCGCTGGAGCGAGGCGGACCGGCGCAGTTACGCGAAGTGGCAGCGCAAGCTCGGCTTCAGCGGCTCCGACGCCGACGGCTGGCCGGGCGCCATGTCCTGGAACGCGCTCAAGGTCCCGTACACCCGATGAAGGAGCCCCACATGTCCGAGGCCGCCAAGCGCACGGCCCGTACCGTCCTGCAGACCGCCGTCGGCATCGCGATCGTGCTCCCCGCGGTCGTCGACGCCTCCGGCGTCCCGGCGACCCTCCCCTGGGTCGCCGGGGCGCTCGCCGCCGCCGGCGCCCTCACCCGCGTGATGGCGATACCGGCCGTGCAGAACCTGCTGCCCTCGTGGCTGCGCACCTCCCCGGGGGCGGCCGATGACCGAGTCTGAACAGCACGACCCCGTCACCGTCGCCGTCGAGCTCGAGCGGCTGCGCGGCACGCTGGAGGCCGGCTTCGCCCGTGTCGACGGCTCGCTCGCGCTGCTCGTCCAGCGCAGCGACCAGACCGACAAGCAGCTCGCCGACATGGAGTCCCGGCTGGATGCCCTGGAGCGCGCCCGCTGGCCGCTGACCAGCATCGCCGCGCTCACGGCGAGCGCCGGCCTGATGCTCGCGATCTGGGAGCTGGCGGGCCGGTAGCGCGTACGCCGAAGGGCGGCACCCCGGCTTCGGGGTGCCGCCCTTCGGTTTCGAGCTACTTACTGGTTGTACGGACCGTAGTCGTAGTCCTCCAGCGGAACGGCCTGGCCGGAGCCGGTGCCGAACGGCGAGTAGTCGATGTCGTCGTAGCCGACGGCCGAGTACATCGCGGCCTTGGCCTCCTCGGTCGGCTCGACCCGGATGTTGCGGTAGCGGGACAGACCCGTACCGGCCGGGATGAGCTTACCGATGATGACGTTCTCCTTGAGGCCGATGAGGCTGTCGGACTTGGCGTTGATCGCCGCATCCGTCAGGACTCGGGTCGTCTCCTGGAAGGAGGCGGCCGACAGCCAGGATTCCGTCGCCAGCGAGGCCTTGGTGATACCCATCAGCTGCGGACGGCCGGAGGCGGGGTGACCGCCCTCGGTGACCACACGACGGTTCTCGGTCTCGAACTTCGAGCGCTCGACGAGCTCGCCCGGCAGCAGCTCCGCGTCGCCGGACTCGATGATCGTCACGCGGCGCAGCATCTGCCGGATGATGATCTCGATGTGCTTGTCGTGGATCGACACACCCTGCGAGTTGTAGACCTTCTGGACCTCGCCGACCAGGTGGACCTGGACCGCGCGCTGACCGAGGATCCGCAGCACGTCGTGCGGGTTGGTGGCACCCACGGTGAGCTTCTGGCCCACCTCGACGTGGTCGCCCTCGCCCACCAGCAGACGGGCACGCTTCGAGATCGGGAACGCCGTCTCGTCGCTGCCGTCGTCCGGGGTGACGACGATCTTCTTGGTCTTCTCGGTCTCCTCGATACGGACGCGGCCGGCCGCCTCCGAGATCGGGGCGACACCCTTGGGCTGACGGGCCTCGAAGAGCTCGACGACACGGGGCAGACCCTGGGTGATGTCGTCACCGGCCACACCACCGGTGTGGAAGGTACGCATCGTCAGCTGGGTACCGGGCTCACCGATGGACTGGGCGGCGATGATGCCGACGGCCTCACCGATGTCGACCAGCTTGCCGGTGGCCAGGGAGCGGCCGTAGCAGAAGGCACAGGTGCCGACCGCGGACTCACAGGTCAGGACCGAGCGGGTCTTGACCTCCTCGACACCCGCGTTGACCAGGGCGTCGATCAGGACGTCACCCAGGTCGACGTTGGCCGGCGCGATGACCTTGCCGTCCACGACGACGTCCTCGGCGAGCATCCGCGCGTACACGGAGGTCTCGACGTCGTCCGTCTTCCGCAGGATGCCGTCGGCACCCTTCTCGGCGATCCGCAGCTTCAGACCGCGCTCGGTGCCACAGTCCTCCTCGCGGATGATCACGTCCTGCGAGACGTCCACCAGACGACGGGTCAGGTAACCCGAGTCGGCGGTACGCAGGGCGGTGTCGGCGAGACCCTTACGAGCACCGTGCGTGGAGATGAAGTACTCCAGAACGGTGAGGCCCTCACGGAAGGACGCCTTGATGGGACGAGGAATCGTCTCGTTCTTGGCGTTCGACACCAGACCACGCATACCGGCGATCTGCCGCATCTGCATCATGTTTCCTCGGGCACCCGAGTCAACCATCATGAAGATGGGGTTCGTCTTGGGGAAGTTCTCGTTCATGGCCTCGGCAACCTCGTTGGTCGCCTTGGTCCAGATCGCGATGAGCTCCTGAGTGCGCTCTTCCTTGGTGATGAGACCGCGCTCGTACTGCTTCTGAACCTTCTCGTCCTGCGCCTCGTAGCCCGCGACGATGGCCTTCTTGGCCTCGGGCACGACGACGTCGGAGATGGCCACGGTGACGCCGGAACGGGTCGCCCAGTAGAAGCCCGCCGCCTTCAGGTTGTCGAGCGTCGCCGCCACGATGACCTTGGGGTAGCGCTCGGCGAGGTCGTTGACGATCTCGGAGAGCTGCTTCTTGCCGACGGAGTAGTCGACGAAGGGGTAGTCCTCGGGCAGCAGCTCGTTGAAGAGCGCGCGGCCCAGCGACGTACGCAGACGGAACGAGTCACCCTGCTGCCACTCCGGCTCGCCCTCCTCGGCGACCGGGGGAACCCAGCCGCGCGGCGGAACGGTGCCGATCGGGAAGCGGATGTCGACGGACGACTGGAGCGCGAGCTCGCCGTTGTCGAACGCCATGGTCGCCTCGGCCGTGGAGCCGAACGCGCGGCCCTCGCCCTTGGTGTCACGGAGCTCACCGTCGGTGGTCAGGAAGAACAGACCGAGGACCATGTCCTGGGTCGGCATCGTGACCGGACGGCCGTCGGCCGGCTTGAGGATGTTGTTCGAGGACAGCATCAGGATGCGGGCCTCGGCCTGCGCCTCCGCGGAGAGCGGCAGGTGGACGGCCATCTGGTCACCGTCGAAGTCCGCGTTGAACGCGGTGCAGACGAGCGGGTGGATCTGGATGGCCTTGCCCTCGACCAGCTGGGGCTCGAAGGCCTGGATGCCGAGGCGGTGCAGCGTGGGCGCACGGTTCAGCAGAACCGGGTGCTCGGCGATGACCTCTTCGAGGACGTCGTACACGACCGTGCGGCCGCGCTCGACCATCCGCTTGGCGCTCTTGATGTTCTGCGCGTGGTTCAGGTCGACCAGGCGCTTCATCACGAACGGCTTGAAGAGCTCAAGGGCCATGGCCTTGGGCAGACCGCACTGGTGCAGCTTCAGCTGCGGACCGACGACGATGACGGAACGCGCGGAGTAGTCCACACGCTTACCGAGCAGGTTCTGACGGAATCGACCCTGCTTACCCTTCAGCATGTCGCTGAGGGACTTCAGCGGACGGTTGCCGGGGCCCGTGACCGGGCGACCACGACGGCCGTTGTCGAAGAGGGCGTCGACCGCCTCCTGGAGCATCCGCTTCTCGTTGTTCACGATGATCTCGGGGGCACCGAGGTCGAGCAGACGCTTCAGACGGTTGTTGCGGTTGATCACACGGCGGTACAGGTCGTTCAGGTCGGAGGTCGCGAAGCGGCCACCGTCCAGCTGCACCATCGGACGCAGGTCCGGCGGGATCACCGGCACGCAGTCGAGAACCATGCCCTTGGGGCTGTTCGCGGTCTGCAGGAACGCGGAGACGACCTTGAGGCGCTTGAGCGCACGGGTCTTCTTCTGGCCCTTGCCGGTACGGATGATCTCGCGGAGGCGCTCGGCCTCCTCCTCCAGGTCGAAGGACTCCAGGCGCTTCTGCAGCGCCGCGGCACCCATCGAACCGTCGAAGTACGTGCCGAAGCGGTCACGCAGCTCGCGGTAGAGGAGCTCGTCGCCCTCCAGGTCCTGGACCTTGAGGTTCTTGAAGCGGTTCCAGACCTCGTCGAGACGGTCGATCTCGCGCTGCGCACGGTCACGCAGCTGCTTCATCTCACGCTCGGCACCCTCGCGCACCTTGCGGCGCACGTCGGCCTTGGCACCCTCGGCCTCGAGCTCGGCCAGGTCGGTCTCGAGCTTCTTGGCGCGGGCCTCCAGGTCGGAGTCGCGACGGTTCTCGATCTGCTGGCGCTCGACGGAGACGTGGGCCTCCAGCGACGGCAGGTCACGCGTGCGGCGCTCGTCGTCCACGAACGTGATCATGTACGCGGCGAAGTAGATGACCTTCTCGAGGTCCTTCGGCGCGAGGTCCAGCAGGTATCCCAGGCGCGACGGGACGCCCTTGAAGTACCAGATGTGGGTGACGGGGGCGGCGAGCTCGATGTGGCCCATCCGCTCACGGCGCACCTTGGCGCGGGTGACCTCGACGCCACACCGCTCACAGATGATGCCCTTGAAGCGGACACGCTTGTACTTGCCGCAGTAGCACTCCCAGTCCCGGGTCGGACCGAAGATCTTCTCGCAGAAGAGTCCGTCCTTCTCGGGCTTCAGGGTGCGGTAGTTGATGGTCTCGGGCTTCTTGACCTCGCCGTGGCTCCACTGACGGATGTCGTCAGCGGTAGCCAGACCGATCCGGAGCTCATCGAAGAAGTTGACGTCGAGCACTATGCGTCAATCCCTCTCAGGGTTGTAAGTCTTAGGGGTCTGAAACGGGGGTCCTGGGGCCGGCGGGGGGACCATCGCTGGTCCCCCTGCCGGACTCCCGTCAGACCTCTTCGACGCTGCTCGGCTCGCGCCGGGACAGGTCGATACCGAGCTCCTCCGCTGCGCGGAAGACGTCCTCGTCGGTGTCGCGCATCTCGATGGACATGCCGTCCGAGGACAGCACCTCCACGTTGAGGCACAGGGACTGCATCTCCTTGATGAGCACCTTGAAGGACTCGGGGATGCCGGGCTCAGGGATGTTCTCGCCCTTGACGATGGCCTCGTAGACCTTCACGCGGCCGGTCACGTCGTCGGACTTGATCGTCAGCAGCTCCTGGAGGGCGTACGCGGCGCCGTAAGCCTCCAGCGCCCACACCTCCATCTCACCGAAGCGCTGGCCACCGAACTGGGCCTTACCACCCAGCGGCTGCTGGGTGATCATCGAGTACGGACCGGTCGACCGGGCGTGCAGCTTGTCGTCGACCAGGTGGTGGAGCTTGAGGATGTACATGTACCCGACCGAGATCGGGTCCGGGAACGGCTCGCCGGAGCGGCCGTCGAACAGACGCGCCTTGCCGGAGGGGAGCACCATGCGCTCGCCGTCGCGGTTCGGGATCGTGTGCTGCAGCAGACCCGCGAGCTCGTCCTCACGCGCACCGTCGAAGACGGGGGTGGCGACGTTGGTGCCCGGGGCGACCTGGTCGGCGCCGATGGCCTGCAGGCGCTTCGCCCAGTCGTCCGCGAGACCGGAGACGTCCCAGCCGCGGCTGGCGAGCCAGCCGAGGTGGATCTCCAGGACCTGTCCCGGGTTCATTCGGGACGGGACACCCAGCGGGTTGAGGATGATGTCGACCGGGGTGCCGTCCTCGAGGAACGGCATGTCCTCGATCGGCAGGATCTTGGAGATGACACCCTTGTTGCCGTGACGGCCGGCGAGCTTGTCACCATCGGTGATCTTGCGCTTCTGGGCGACGTAGACGCGGACCAGCTGGTTCACGCCCGGGGGAAGCTCGTCGCCCTCCTCGCGGTCGAAGACGCGGACGCCGATGACCTTGCCGGTCTCGCCGTGCGGCACCTTCAGCGAGGTGTCACGGACCTCACGGGCCTTCTCGCCGAAGATCGCGCGGAGGAGGCGCTCCTCCGGGGTCAGCTCGGTCTCACCCTTGGGCGTGACCTTGCCGACGAGGATGTCGCCGGCGACGACCTCGGCACCGATACGGATGATGCCGCGCTCGTCGAGGTCGGCGAGGACCTCCTCGGAGACGTTCGGGATGTCCCGGGTGATCTCCTCCGGGCCGAGCTTGGTGTCACGGGCGTCGACCTCGTGCTCCTCGATGTGGATCGAGGAGAGGACGTCGTCCTGCACGAGGCGCTGCGACAGGATGATCGCGTCCTCGTAGTTGTGACCCTCCCACGGCATGAACGCCACGAGCAGGTTCTTGCCGAGCGCCATCTCACCGTTCTCGGTGGCCGGACCGTCGGCGAGGACCTGGCCCTCGATGACCCGGTCGCCCTCGGAGACGACGACCTTCTGGTTGACCGAGGTGCCCTGGTTCGAGCGGGAGAACTTGGCCATCCGGTACGTGGTGTACGTGCCGTCGTCGTTGGCGACGGTGATGTAGTCGGCCGAGACCTCCTGGACGACACCGTCCTTGTCGGCCTTCGGCACGTCACCGGCGTCGGTGGCACAGCGGTACTCCATGCCGGTACCGACGAGCGGGGCCTCGGACTTAATCAGCGGCACCGCCTGACGCATCATGTTCGCGCCCATGAGGGCACGGTTGGCGTCGTCGTGCTCGAGGAAGGGGATCATGGCCGTCGCGACCGACACCATCTGGCGCGGCGAGACGTCCATGTAGTCGACCTCGGTCGGCGGGACGTAGTCGACCTCGCCACCACGGCGGCGGACCAGGACGCGCGGCTCGGTGAAGCGGAGCTCGTCGCTCAGGGTCGCGTTCGCCTGGGCGATGACGAAGCGGTCCTCCTCGTCGGCGGTGATGTAGTCGACCTCGTCGGTGACCTGACCGTCGACGACCTTGCGGTACGGCGTCTCGATGAAGCCGAACGCGTTGACGCGGCCGTACGAGGCGAGCGAACCGATCAGACCGATGTTCGGGCCTTCGGGGGTCTCGATCGGGCACATGCGTCCGTAGTGGGACGGGTGCACGTCTCGGACCTCGAAGCCGGCCCGCTCACGGGAGAGACCACCCGGGCCAAGAGCCGACAGACGGCGCTTGTGGGTGAGACCCGACAGCGGGTTGTTCTGGTCCATGAACTGCGACAGCTGGCTGGTGCCGAAGAACTCCTTGATGGAGGCGACGACCGGCCGGATGTTGATCAGGGTCTGCGGCGTGATCGCCTCGACGTCCTGGGTGGTCATGCGCTCGCGCACGACGCGCTCCATACGAGCCAGACCCGTACGGACCTGGTTCTGGATGAGCTCGCCGACGTTGCGCAGACGACGGTTGCCGAAGTGGTCGATGTCGTCGGTCTCGACGACGATCTCCCGGCCCGACTCGCCGATCGTCTCGGTCTCGCCCGCGTGAAGCTTCACGAGGTACTTGATCGTGGCGATGATGTCGTCGGTGGTCAGGACACCGGCGTCCAGCGGCTCGTCCGCGCCGAGCTTCTTGTTCACCTTGTAGCGGCCGACCTTCGCGAGGTCGTAGCGCTTCGGGTTGAAGTAGAGGTTCTCGAGCAGCGTCTGAGCGGCCTCACGGGTCGGCGGCTCGCCCGGACGGAGCTTGCGGTAGATGTCGAGCAGCGCGTCGTCCTGGCCCTGGGTGTGGTCCTTCTCCAGGGTGGCGCGCATGGACTCGTACTCGCCGAACTCCTGCAGGATCTGCTCGGTGGTCCAGCCGAGCGCCTTCAGGAGGACGGTGACGGACTGCTTGCGCTTGCGGTCGATGCGGACACCGACCATGTCGCGCTTGTCGATCTCCATCTCCAGCCAGGCACCCCGGGACGGGATGATCTTGGCCGAGAAGATGTCCTTGTCGGACGTCTTGTCGATCGAGGAGTCGAAGTAGACGCCCGGCGAACGGACCAGCTGCGAGACGACGACACGCTCGGTGCCGTTGATGACGAAGGTGCCCTTGTTCGTCATGAGCGGGAAGTCGCCCATGAAGACCGTCTGGGACTTGATCTCGCCGGTCTCGTTGTTGGTGAACTCGGCCGTGACGAAGAGCGGGGCGCCGTACGTGAAGTCACGGTCCTTGCACTCGTCGATCGAGTTCTTCGGGGGCTCGAAGCGGTGGTCGCGGAAGGTCAGCGACATCGACCCGGAGAAGTCCTCGATCGGAGAGATCTCCTCGAAGATCTCCTCCAGACCCGACTTCCTGGGGACGTCCTGTCCCGACTCGAGAGCTGCCTCGACGCGAGCCTTCCAGGCGGCATTGCCGAGCAGCCAGTCAAAGCTCTCGGTCTGCAGCGCGAGGAGGTTCGGAACCTCGAGGGGCTCCTTGATCTTTGCAAAGGAGATGCGCAGCGGGGCGGTGCTGGCGCCGTTGTTCGTATTGGTCGAGGCGTTGCGCGAGGCGGCCAAGAGGGGGTCCTTCCGAGGGCTCGGACTCACTACGCGCGTACCGGTCCCCAGCGGAGCACGAGGGCGGAACTTTCCCGATTCGACCGAAAGGCCAGGTCAGGACAGTCTTGCCAACGATGCAGGTGCGAGGGTATGCCCCTGGTGACGGGCAGGGGGCAGCTAACAGGCAGCGCAAAGGGTCAGTGTAGCCACTTGGCCCACTGATGTCCAGGGCGAGTTTTTCGCGACCCTCGTTGTTCTCAACTCCGCCGTACCTCGCGCCATGCGGCGCACCTCGATACTGCCCGTTCCGTCGTCGATCCATGCCTCGGATACGGATCGTTGTGACGACGCGTCCTGAGAATTGCGCGCTGCGTGCGGTTCGTCAAGGCCCCCCGGTCCGCGGGGGCGCACGGCGAAGATCACCATACTCCGCCCCGGACGGCGCGCACGACCCTCGCCACGCCCGTCCCGGGTACGCCGAAGGGCGACCACCCGGATGGGTGATCGCCCCTCGAAGGCGCCTGAAGGGCGCCTGAGCGAGTCAGGAGACTCGCAGGGTCTTACTTGACCGTGACGGAGGCGCCGGCGGCCTTGAGGGACTCGGCAGCCTTCTCCGCGGCCTCCTTGGCGACCTTCTCGAGGACCGGCTTCGGGGTGCCGTCGACGAGGTCCTTGGCCTCCTTCAGGCCCAGGGAGGTGAGCTCACGCACGACCTTGATGACCTGGATCTTCTTGTCGCCCGCACCCTCGAGGATGACGTCGAACTCGTCCTGCTCGGCCTCGGCCTCGGCCGGGGCGCCCGCGGCGGCGGGGCCGGCGACGGCGACGGCCGCGGCGGCGGTGACGTCGAACTTCTCCTCGAAGGCCTTCACGAACTCGGAGAGCTCGATGAGGGTCATCTCCTCGAACTGCGCGAGCAGGTCGTCCTGGGACAGCTTCGCCATGATGGCGTCCTTCCACTAATTCGGCAGGTGCCGGATGTACATGTAGGCGGGCGTACGTTCGGCCCGCTGCGACCGTCGCCCTAGCGGGCGGCGATCATTGCGCGAGCCGAATTACTCGGCACCGCCCTGCTCGGCGAGCTTGACGCGAAGCGCCTCCGCGGTGCGGACGAACTTCGACGGCAGCGCCTGGAGGAGCGAGGCAGTCTGGGACTGCTTGCCCTTGAACGCGCCGGCCAGCTTGCTGAGCAGAACCTCGCGGGACTCGAGGTCCGCAAGCTTCTTGAACTCGTCGGCGGACAGCGCCTTGCCGTCAAGGACACCGCCCTTGATGACGAGGTTCGGGTTCTCCTTGGCGAAGTCACGCAGAGCCTTCGCCGACTCCACCGGGTCACCGGTGACGAAGGCGGCCGCGGTCGAACCAGCAAGCTGGTCGTCCAGCGCGGCGATCCCGGCCTGGTTGGCCGCAATCTTGGTCAGCGTGTTCTTCACCACGGCGTACTGGGCGTTCTCACCGAGCGAACGACGCAGCGTCTTGAGCTGCGCCACGGTGAGCCCCGTGTACGAGGTCAGCACGACGGCGTTCGAGCTGCGGAACTTGTCCTCCAGCTCGGCTACCGCGGCAGCCTTGTCGGGCCTTGCCATAGAGCGTCGGCCTCCTTCCGGGTGATGAGGACCGCTCAGAAGGGGCTGAACAAAGAGAAACGCCCCGGCGCAGGCGCACGGGGCTCAGCTCGACCGGATCGAACGATCCGGGAACTCATCCACGATCACCTGCGCGGGTCGTTCGCATCTCAGCGAATCCTTCGGCCGCCGCACCCTCTTACGAGCGCACGGCAACGACCAGCGGTCTTTGGCTTCTGTGGAAGAGTACGTGACGCCACGGGCACGGAGCAAATCCGCCCGTACGGCTCAGCTCTCGCCGAGGCCCTTCAGCATCTCGATCAGGTCCACGGTGTCCTTGGCGGGCGGGGCCTGGACGGTGGCCTGGGTGCCGTAGTCGGAGTAGTGCGCGGTCATGTTCATCGCGCCCTGGGGCATCTTCATCCCCACGACCATCTTCGCCGGGTAGCCGTCCTCGTTGACCCAGAGTTCGGTGTCGTACCCCGTGATGCCCGCCTTCTCGATGTTGGCGAGGAGGGTCTTGCGGTCCTTCTCCGGGATGAGCTCGTCATAGGCCTTGTTGGCGTTCAGCATGTCCTCGACGCTCAGCGTGCCCTTGTAGTGCTGGGTCGGGACGCCCTCGACCTTGGCCGGGCCGACGTGCTTGAGGTTCGGGGACTCCAGGAGCAGGGCGAGCTGCTGCGCGGGGTCCTGGTTAATGCCGTCCAGGCCCTGGGTCATCTGCTTCTGGAGGCTCTTGTCGCCGGCCTGCTCCGCGAGCGCGGCGAAGTCCATCTTCATCCAGCGCCTGCCGTCCAGCTGGGCGCCGTACTCGGTGCCCATGTCCATGTACATGACGTTGTCACGCATGATCACGCGGATCTTGTCGGGCATACCGGACTCGCCGGCCGAGCCGAGCATCGAGCCGTTCATCGTGACGTCCATGACAGCCGGGTCCCAGCCCTGCACACCGCTCATCTCGGTGGTGCCGGAGTCCGCCCCGGCGCCCGTCACGGAGACCGTCATCCGCACCTTCGCGGACTTGGCCTCGGCCGTCTTCGTGTACGCGGCCTGGATGACCTTCGTGACGGCCTCCTGGCTCTGCGCCTGCGGCTTCGGCTTCACAGGCGCCTCAGCGGCCTTCCCGCCCCCGTCGCCGTCCTGACAGCCCGCGACACCGGCCACCACGGCCACGGCCGCCAGCGAGACGCCCGCGCGCTTCCATGCGGACATACTCATGAGTCCCCACCCCTTGGTCATCTGTTCGTCGTTCCACCGAACGGTATCCCCCAGACAGAAACCGGCCCCCCGCGCCTCCGAAGAGGTGCGGGGGGCCGGTGACCACTCAGTGAGCCGGAAGGGCTCAGACCGCGGCCGGGTCCTCCTCGACGAGGAGGTTGCGGGTGCGGTTGGAGTCCAGCGGGATGCCGGGGCCCATCGTCGTCGTCAGGGTCGCCTTCTTGATGTAGCGGCCCTTGGCGGCGGACGGCTTCAGACGGAGGATCTCCTCCAGAGCCGCGGCGTAGTTCTCGACCAGCTTCGTCTCGTCGAAGGAGACCTTGCCGATGATGAAGTGCAGGTTCGAGTGCTTGTCGACGCGGAACTCGATCTTGCCGCCCTTGATGTCGTTGACAGCCTTGGCGACATCGGGGGTGACGGTGCCGGTCTTCGGGTTCGGCATGAGACCACGCGGGCCGAGGACGCGGCCGAGGCGGCCGACCTTGCCCATGAGGTCCGGGGTGGCCACCACGGCGTCGAACTCGTTCAGGCGCTGGCCCTTGGAGATCTCGTCGATGAGCTCGTCGGAGCCGACGATGTCGGCGCCCGCGGCGATCGCGGCCTCGGCACGGTCACCGGTCGCGAAGACCAGGACCCGGGCGGTCTTACCGGTGCCGTGCGGAAGGTTCACGGTGCCACGGACCATCTGGTCGGCCTTGCGCGGGTCGACACCCAGGCGGAAGGCGACCTCGACGGTGCCGTCGAACTTGGTGGTGGCGGTGTCCTTGGCGAGACGGACGGCCTCGAGGGGGGCGTAGTTCCGCTCCCGGTCGATCTTGGCGTCCGCGCCGCGGAGAGCCTTGCTGCGCTTCACTTCTTCTCCTGTTGGTTCAGGTATGGAGTCGTGGTCCGGGCCGGCGCTGGCCCTACCACTGAAAGGTCAGACGGGGGGTGATCAGCCCTCGACCGTGATGCCCATGGAACGGGCGGTGCCAGCGATGATCTTGGACGCGGCGTCCAGGTCGTTGGCGTTCAGGTCGGGGAGCTTGACCGTGGCGATCTCGCGGACCTGGGCGGCCGTCAGCTTGGCGACCTTGGTCTTGTGCGGCTCGCCGGAGCCCTTCTCCACACCCGCGGCCTTGAGGATCAGCTTGGCGGCCGGCGGAGTCTTGGTGATGAAGGTGAAGGAGCGGTCCTCGTAGACCGTGATCTCCACCGGCACGACCATGCCACGCTGCGACTCGGTCGCGGCGTTGTAGGCCTTGCAGAACTCCATGATGTTGACGCCGTGCTGACCGAGCGCGGGGCCGACCGGCGGGGCCGGGTTGGCCGCACCGGCGTTGATCTGGAGCTTGATAAGCCCCGTGACCTTCTTCTTCTTGGGAGGCATTGCTCTCTCCGGGTCCTAGTGAGAGTGTTCAGCCCGCCATCCGGTCATCCGGATGGAGGCATACCGCACAACGATAACGGGTATACACGCGCGGCTAAAAACCGAGCAGGTCAGAACGGCTGCGAGAGCCACTCTGACCTGGTCGGAAACCTGTGAGGTTAGTTCTTCTGGATCTGGTCGAAGCTGAGCTCGACCGGGGTCTCGCGACCGAAGATCTCGACGAGGCCCTTGACCTTCTTCGAGTCGGCGTTGATCTCGTTGATCGTGGCCTGGAGGGTGGCGAAGGGGCCGTCGGTGACGGTGACCGAGTCGCCGACCTCGAAGTCCAGGACCTGGACCTCGACCTTGCGGGCCGGAGCCGGCTTGCCCTCGGCCTCGGCGGCCTCGCGAGCGGCCTTCTCCTCGGCCTCGGGGGCGAGCATCTTGACGATCTCGTCGAGGGTCAGCGGGTACGGGTCGTAGGCGTTGCCCACGAAGCCGGTGACGCCGGGGGTGTTCCGGACGACGCCCCAGGACTCGTTCGTCAGATCCATGCGGACGAGAACGTAACCGGGCAGCTTGTTCTGCCGGACGTTCTTGCGCTCGCCGTTCTTGATCTGGACGATCTCTTCCTCGGGCACCTCGGCCTGGTAGATGAACTCCTCGACGTTCAGCGAGACGGCACGCTGCTCGAGGTTGGCCTTCACGCGCTTCTCGTAGCCCGCGTAGGTGTGGATCACGTACCACTCGCCGGGCAGGCCGCGCAGCTCGTCGCGGAGGGCCTGGATCGGGTCGACCGGAGCGGCGGGCTCCTCGTCGGCCTCCTCGGCCTCGTCAGCCTCAGCCTCGTCGGCCTCGGCCTCGACGTCGGTGTCCTCGTCCTCGGAGTCCTCGTCGGTCTCCACGGAGTCGTCCTCGACGTGCAGGGCGGCCTCTTCGGCCGCCTCGCCCGCACCGGCGTCAGCAGCCTCAGCCTGGTCCTCGTCGGCCGCCTCGAGGATGTCGAGCTCGTCCTCAGAAACGGACTCGTTCAGGTTCGGGTCAGACACGGTGGCTGCTTCTTCCTGGATACAGATTGTGGTGGAACAAGAAATCAGCCGAAGACGTACTTGACTGCTTCCTGGAAGCCATAGTCAATCACGGTCACAAGGCCGATCATGATGACGACGAAGACAATCACTACCGTGGTGTACGTCGTCAGCTGGCTGCGAGTGGGCCAGACGACCTTGCGAAGCTCCGCGACGATCTGTCGGTAGAAGAGCGCGAGACGGCCCAGAGGGCCCTTCTTGCCGCGCTTGCCGCCCTTACGGGCCTTCTTCTTCGAGTCCGGAGCCTCGTCCTCGGCATCAGGCATGTCGATGGAGCCCACGGCGTCCGTCACGCTTCTCACCTGATCCCGGGTCATGGCAGTGCCGTGCCGGGTGGATCCGCACGGCGGTGCATCGAAGTACGTACATGCGCACACATCCTGGCGGTGTGTGTAGCAGGGCCGGAGGGACTTGAACCCCCAACCGCTGGTTTTGGAGACCAGTGCTCTACCAATTGAGCTACGACCCTTTGTGGCTCCCCCAACCTACCGCATCGTGAGATGTGGTCGGTGAGGGCCAACGAGCAGTGAGTGTACGTGTTCATGAGCGCTGCGTCGAACAGAAAGCGCGCCAGACCTCTCGCGGACCCTCCGCAGGCCCTCGTACGACCGGGAATGATCGTTCCTGTCCGCTCCCTGAAACCTGTGTGCCGGGCGGGAAGCGGGTCTGGGACGATGGGCCGCATGAGCGCTGCTACTCCTCCGACCGAGCGCCGGGTCTCCGCCCGCATCGGTGCGATCTCCGAGTCCGCGACCCTCGCCGTCGACGCCAAGGCCAAGGCCCTCAAGGCCGCCGGGCGCCCGGTGATCGGCTTCGGCGCGGGTGAGCCCGACTTCCCCACGCCGGACTACATCGTCGAAGCCGCCGTCGAGGCGTGCAAGAACCCGAAGTACCACCGCTACACGCCGGCCGGCGGCCTGCCCGAGCTGAAGGCCGCGATCGCCGCCAAGACGCTGCGGGACTCCGGTTACGAGGTCGACCCGTCCCAGATCCTGGTGACCAACGGCGGCAAGCAGGCGATCTACGAGGCGTTCGCCGCGATCCTCGACCCGGGCGACGAGGTCATCGTCCCGGCGCCGTACTGGACGACGTACCCCGAGTCGATCCGCCTCGCGGGCGGTGTCCCGGTCGAGGTCGTCGCCGACGAGACCAGCGGCTACCGCGTCTCGGTGGAGCAGCTGGAGGCGGCGCGCACGGAGAAGACCAAGCTCGTCCTCTTCGTCTCCCCGTCCAACCCGACCGGCGCGGTGTACAGCGAGGCCGAGACCGAGGAGATCGGCCGCTGGGCCGTCGAGCACGGCCTGTGGGTGCTGACGGACGAGATCTACGAGCACCTGGTCTACGGGGACGCGTCCGCCGTCTCCCTGCCGGCGGTCCTGCCGGAGCTGCGCGACAAGTGCATCGTGGTCAACGGCGTCGCCAAGACGTACGCGATGACGGGCTGGCGCGTGGGGTGGATCATCGGCCCGAAGGACGTGGTGAAGGCCGCGACCAACCTGCAGTCGCACGCCACGTCGAACGTGAGCAACGTGGCGCAGGCGGCCGCGATCGCCGCCGTCTCCGGCGACCTGGACGCGGTCGCCACGATGCGCGAGGCCTTCGACCGGCGTCGCAAGACCATCGTGCGGATGCTCAACGAGATCGAGGGCGTCCTCTGCCCGACCCCGGAGGGCGCGTTCTACGCGTACCCGTCCGTGAAGGCCCTGCTCGGCAAGGAGATCCGCGGCAAGCGCCCGCAGAGCTCGGTCGAGCTGGCCGCCCTGATCCTGGACGAGGCCGAGGTCGCGGTCGTCCCGGGCGAGGCCTTCGGCACCCCGGGCTACCTGCGCCTTTCGTACGCGCTGGGTGACGAGGACCTGGTGGAGGGCGTGTCCCGGATCCAGAAGCTGCTCGCGGAGGCCCGCGACTAGTCTCGCCGGTCCCGCACGGGCCCCTGGTTCTCCGGAACCAGGGGCCCGCTTTTACGTTCTAGCAAGGTCCCGATCGGGGAAAGGGGCTGTCCTCGTCCATTCGGGTGCGGCAAGATCCCCCAATGGAGCACGTTTCACGCGACATCAGCCTGCTGCCCAAGGCCCACCTGCACCTGCACTTCACCGGTTCGATGCGGCCCACGACGCTCATCGAGCTGGCCGACAAGTACGGCGTCCACCTCCCCGAGGCGCTGAGCAGCGGCACACCGCCCAAGCTGCGGGCGACCGACGAGCGCGGCTGGTTCCGCTTCCAGCGCCTGTACGACATCGCCCGGTCCTGCCTGCGGGAGCCGGAGGACATCCGGCGTCTCGTCCGCGAGGCGGCCCAGGAGGACGTGCGCGACGGCTCGGGGTGGCTGGAGATCCAGGTCGACCCGACCTCGTACGCCCCTCTGCTGGGCGGCCTGATCCCGGCGCTGGAGATCATCCTGGACGCGGTCGACGCGGCCTCGCGGGAGACCGGGCTCGGGATGCGGGTCCTGGTGGCCGCGAACCGTATGAAGCACCCGCTGGAGGCCCGCACGCTGGCGCGGCTCGCGGTGCGGTACGCGGACCGGGGCGTGGTCGGGTTCGGGCTCTCCAACGACGAGCGCCGGGGCATGGCCCGCGACTTCGACCGCGCCTTCGCCATCGCCCGCGAGGGCGGCCTGCTGGCGGCGCCGCACGGCGGGGAGCTGACGGGTCCGTCGTCCGTACGGGACTGCCTGGACGACCTCCGGGCGGCCCGGGTGGGCCACGGGGTGCGGGCGGCGGAGGACCCCCGGGTGCTGCGCAAGCTCGCCGAGAAGGGCGTGACCTGCGAGGTCTGCCCGGCCTCGAACGTGGCGCTCGGGGTCTACGAGAAGCACGAGGACGTTCCGCTGCGGACGCTCTTCGAGGCGGGCGTCCCGATGGCCCTGGGCGCCGACGACCCGCTGCTCTTCGGTTCACGCCTGGCCGCCCAGTACGAGATCGCCCGCCGGCACCACGCCTTCACGGACGCGGAACTGGCCGAGCTGGCCCGCCAGTCGATCCGCGCCTCGGCGGCACCGGAGGACATCAGACAGAAGCTCCTCTCGGGCATCGACGACTGGCTCTCGACCCCGACCACGTAGGGGTGCCGCCGCCCCGTTGTGAGCCTCCGCCCCACTGGGCGGTGCCCGCCACCCCTGTCGTGGGCCTCCACCCCGCTGGGGCGGTGCCCACCCTCACCCCTCCCGGGGTTGTGGGCAGACGTCCCACAGGACGGTGCCCACCCTCACCCCTCCCCGGGTCGTGGGCAGACGTCCCACAGGGCAGTGCCCACCCTCACCCCTCCCCGGGTCGTGGGCAGGCGTCCCGCAGGGCAGTGCCCACCCTCACCCCTCCCCGGGTTGTGGGCAGGCGTTCCGCAGGGCGGAACGGGTGGGCACAACCCGACAACGGCGCCGCACCCGTGGGCACCGCAGGCACGGGGAGCCTGGGCCCGGCAAGGGCGCCGTCCCGTGTGCCCACCCGTCCCGCCCCAGCGGGACGAATGCCCACAACGGGGGTGGCGGAGGTAGGGGCGGGCACCGCCACAGCGGAACCAAGGCCCACGACGGAGGCGGGTGGCCGGGTACGGGCGGGCACCGCACCGGCGGGGGTGGCGCGGTTCGCCGTCGCGGGTGAGCGCCTGGAGGTCTACCGCGCGGACCTCACGGACCCCGACGCCGACGGCTACGCGCAGTCGTCGCCCTTCCCCGCCACCGGGCGGTACGTGCTCGTGCGCGGGCTCTCGCCGGGCAGGCTCGGCCACTCCAGGACCGCCGTCCCGGGCGAGGTCAGGGTCATGAACGCGGCCAGCGGCAGGTCGTTCACCCAGTCGATCGCCTCGGTCGTCCCGTCCCGCCCGGCCTCGGCCCGCCACAGCCGCCCCCCGAAGACCGCGTAGCGCATCCCGCACTCCTTGGTCATGTCGTACGGGTACCGGACACCCAGGACCGGCCGGTCCGGGCCGAGCGTGGCGGCCGGCGCGTCCCCGTACCGCCGCTCGGGCTCCTGCGCGAGGCACTCCGGCGCGGGCCCCGCCAGCGGGCGGAAGACGATCGCGGGCATGGCCGGCGTGTCCGTCTCGAAGACGGCCGAGTCCGGCTCGGAGCGGGCGCGCCGGCCGTCCGTCCAGCTCATGTAGCCCCGCATACGGTCCGCCGCCCACCTCACCGTGGCCGAGGATCCGCCGTCGGCCCGCTCCCAGACCCGCCCGCCGAAGGCGGCGTACCGCAGGTCGCAGACGGCCGACAGGTCGTAGCGGTAGCGCACGTTCTCCACGGGCGCGTGGGGCCCGGTGTCGAGTGGGTCGTGGGGTCCGGAAGGGGGCTGGGGCCGGTACTTCCCCTCGTACGGATACGAGGGGGTGGCCGGCCCGGCGGTCGGGCCCGAAGGCAGGGCGGGCGGCGCCTGCTCCGACCAGCGGACGCCGAGGATCGAGCCGCCCGCGACCACGAGCGTCGCCGCTCCCGCCACGAGCGAGCGCCGTACGTGCCGGATCCGCCGCCCGCGCCCCACGACCTCGCCGACGGGTGCCGGTCCCGCGTCCCCGTCGGCCAGCGCGCGCAGTCCGCGCCGCAGAGCGTCCTCGGAGTGCTCGTCCATCACGCGCCCCTTCCCGCGTATCCGGCGAGCGCGCCCCCGGCGCGCAGCCGTTCCAAGGCCCTGTTGGTACGGCTCTTGACCGTCCCGGGCGAGCAGCCGAGCAGCTCGGCCGTCTGTTCCACGGACAGGTCCTCGTAGAAGCGGAGCACCACCACCGCGCGCTGGGCGCGGGGCAGGGAGGCGAGCGCGCGGGCCAGTTCGAGGCGAGCGTCCGCGCCTGCGGCCATGTCGTGTGCGTCGGGTGCGCTGTCGTTCTCGGGGCGCACGACCTCGGTGTGCCAGCGGCGGCGGCGCCAGGTCGCGTAGAGGTTCACGACGACCTTGCGGGCGTACGCCTGGGGCGAGTCCCAGCGCGCCGAGCCGCCCCAGCGCAGATAGACCTTGACCAGCGCTGCCTGGACGAGGTCCTCGGCGGCGTGCGGGTCGCCGGTCAGCAGCCGGGCCGTGCGGAGCAGCGAGGCGTACGCCGACTCCGCGAAAGCGGCGAAATCCGGTGGGCCCGTCCCCTCCACCGTTCCCCCTCGACGAGCGTGCGGCCCCCGCTTCCCGGGAGCCTGTCACCCACTCGACAACCTGGGGAACCCGAAGGGTTCCACGGAATGCTCAGATGCTGACGCCGACCGTCACCGGCTCGTTCACCAGCGTGATCCCGAAGGCGTCCCGTACGCCCGCGACGACCTCGCGGGCGAGTGCGAGGAGGTCCTCGGTGGTGGCCTCGCCGCGGTTGGTGAGGGCGAGGGTGTGCTTGGTGGAGATACGGGCGGGGCCGGAGCCGTACCCCTTGGTGAAGCCGGCCTTGTCGATCAGCCAGGCCGCCGAGGTCTTGACGTGGCCGTCCGTGCCCGCGGGGAAGGCGGGCGGGGTGACGTCGGGGCCGAGGCGCCCGGCCACGCGCGCGAGGAAGGTCTCGTACTCCCCCGCCGTCAGGATCGGGTTGGTGAAGAACGAGCCGGCGGACCAGGTGTCGTGGTCCTCGGGGTCCAGGACCATGCCCTTTCCTGCCCGCAGGCTCAGGACGGTCTCGCGGGCCCGGTCCAGCGGGACGCGGTCGCCGGCCTCGACGCCGAGGGTGCGGGCGGTCTCCGCGTACTTGACCGGCGCGGAGAGCCCGTCGGCGTCCTCCAGCCGGAAGCGGACGCGCAGCACGACGTAGCGGTCCGGGTCGGCCTTGAAGCGGCTGTGGCGGTATGAGAAGGCGCACTCCGCGTTGGTGAGGGTGACCGTCTCGTCGGCCCGGCGGTCGTACGCGACGACCTCGGTGATGGTGGCGGAGACGTCCTGCCCGTACGCGCCGACGTTCTGGATCGGGGTCGCGCCCGCGGATCCGGGGATCCCGGCCAGGCACTCGATCCCGGCGAGCCCGGCCTCGACGCTCCGTGCGACGGCGTCCGTCCAGACCTCGCCCGCGGCCAGCTCCAGCTTCGTGCCGTCGAGCTCGAAGCCCTTGGTGGCGATGCGCAGGGCGGTCCCGTCGAAGCCCTTGTCCCCGATGACCAGGTTGGAGCCGCCGCCGACGATCAGCAGCGGGGTGCCCGTGGCGTCCGCCTCGCGGACGGTGGCGATCACCTCGTCGTCCGTGGTGGCCGTGACGAGCCGGGTCGCGGGACCGCCGAGCCGGAAGGTGGTCAGGGGGGCGAGGGGAGCGTCGTGGAGTACCTGCACGCGCTCAAGAGTACGGGGGCGGCCCGGCCCGTCCGGGCAGGGCCGCCCCCCGGGGGGACGGTGAGCTCGCCGTCACACGGCGACCAGCTCGGGCTTCTCGGCCTCGGCGGACGGCCGGGCCGGCCGCCGCGAGGGCACGAACAGCGCCGCCACCGCTCCCAGGACGACGAACCCGGCTCCGACCCACAGCGCGGGCCGCAGTCCGTCCACGAACTCCTGCCCGGAGCCGTAGCCGCCCTGGGCGGCGAAGATCGAGGCCATCACGGCGACGCCGAGGGCTCCGCCGACCTCGCGCAGGGCGTTGTTGGCGCCGGAGGCGATGCCCTGCTCGGACGGGCGGACGCTGGACATGACCAGGCTGGCGGCGGGCGCGAAGTAGAGGGCCATGCCGATCCCGCTGATGATCAGGGCGGGCAGCTGGGCGGTGTACGCCATGTCGGGGGCGACGACGAGCGCGGACCAGCCGAGGCCGAGGGCCTGGAGCGCGAGACCGGCCGCGACGACGGGGCGGCCCCCGATCCGGTCGGACAGATAGCCGGCCAGGGGTGCCACGATCATCGGCATGCCCGTCCAGGGCAGCATCCGCAGGCCCGCCTCGGTCGGCGAGTAGCCGAGCACGCCCTGCATGTACTGGCTGAGCAGGAAGATCGAGCCGAACATGCCGAGGAACATCAGCAGGCTCGCCGCGTTGATCCCGCTGAAGGCGCGGCTGCGGAAGAGGCGCATCGGGAGCATCGGCGCCTTGGTGCGGATGCCGTGGTGGACGAAGGCGCCCAGGAGCGCGCCGCCCGCGATCAGGCCGGTGAGGACGGTTCCGCTGGTCCAGCCGTCGATCGGGCCGCGGATGAGTCCGTACACGATCCCGAAGAGACCGCCGCTGGCGAGCAGGGTGCCGGCGATGTCGAGCCGGGCGCCGGGGCCGTACGACTCGGCCAGGCGAAGCCGGGCGAGCGGCAGCAGGGCGAGGCCGATCGGGACGTTCAGCCAGAAGATCCACTGCCAGGAGACGTGCTCGGTGAGGGCGCCGCCGATGAGCGGCCCTGAGGCCACCGCGAGGCCGTTGACGGCGCCCCAGATGCCGTACGCCATGCCGCGCTTGGCGGCGGGTACGGCGGCGGTGAGCAGGGTCAGGGTGAGCGGCATCATGATGGCGGCGCCGACGCCCTGGACGGCGCGGGCGGCGATCAGGGTGTCGATGCCGGGCGCGAGGGCCGCGCCCGCCGAGGCCGCGGTGAAGATCCCGAGCCCGACGATGAACAGCCGCCTGCGTCCGAAACGGTCTCCGAGGGCGGCGCCGAACATCAGCAGGACGGCGAAGGTGAGGGTGTACGCGCTCACCGTCCATTCGAGGTCGTGGAGCGCTCCCCCGAGGTCCTCGCGGATCGAGGGCAGGGCGGTGGTGACGACGAGGTTGTCGAGGGCCGCCATGAAGCCGGCGGCCCCGGTGATGACGAGGGCCCAGACGGCCCCGCCGCGTCGGTCGGTCGTGTGCTCGTTCATCGCTGTCCCCTTCAGAGACGAGGTTAGTTATTGATGACTAACTTTCCCGGGCAGAGAAACGCCAGAACACCGGACCTCCGGAGCGGGCCGGAGGCCCGCGGGCCCGCGAGCGCCCAGGCCCGCGGGCGCGATTACGCCTCGAGACGGCCCTTGGCGCGAGCGGAGGGATAGAGCCCCTCCCAGACCCGGTGTTCCGGCGGGAACCCCAGGGCGACCATCGTGTTGATCAGCATCCCGTACGCCATGAAGGTCGTCGTCTCGTCGACGTCGGCGCCGAGCGCCAGGTGGACCGTGTCCCACAGCTCCTGCCAGCCGGCCCGCACGACCTCGCCGAACTCGTGCTCCCCGGCCGCCTCGGCCGCGGCCACCGTCACGTACACCTGCATCTGCATGAGCAGCCGCTCCGGCTCCTCGGCGATGACCCTGGTGTACGCGTTGGCCATGGCATGCAGGGCGTCCTCGCCCTCCAGCCCCTCCGCCGCCTCCGCGAACACGCGCCGCGAGTCGGCGAGGCAGCGCTCGGACGCCGCGAGGAAGATCGCCTTCTTGCTCGGGAAGAGCCGGAAGAGATACGGCTGCGAGACGCCGACGCGCTTGGCGATCGCCTCGGTGGACGTGCCGTAGTAGCCGCCGCGACTGAACTCGCTCATCGCCGCGCGGATCACACTCTCACGCCGCTCCTCCGCACTCATCCTGACCATGCAGCTAAGTTAGTGCTCAATCACTAACTATGTCAACCCGAGAAAAGCGGCCACCGGAAGGCGGCCGCTCTCTCGGCGCTCGCGCTAGGCGAGCTTGACCACGGCCCGGGACATGCCGAGCACCTTCTGGCCGTCCGAGGTCGCCGTCAGGTCGACGCGGACCTGGTGGTCGTCGAGCTTGGCCGCGACCTTGGCGCTGACCTCGACGCGCGCACCCGTCTCGTCGTTGGGCACGATCACCGGCTTGGTGAAGCGCACGCCGTACTCGACGACGGCAGCCGGGTCGCCGGCCCAGTCGGTCACGACGCGGATGGCCTCGGCCATGGTGAACATGCCGTGCGCGATGACATCGGGCAGGCCGACCTCGCGCGCGAACTTCTCGTTCCAGTGGATCGGGTTGAAGTCACCGGAGGCGCCCGCGTACCGCACCAGCGTGGCGCGCGTCACGGGGAAGGACTGTGCCGGCAGCTCCGTGCCGACCTCGACCTCGTCGTAAGCGATCTTCGCGGTCATCCTCAGGCCTCCTCGGGGGCTCGCGACACGAGCTTGGTCCACGCGGTCACGACGTGCTCGCCGCTCTCGTCGTGCACCTCGCCGCGGATGTCCAGGATGTCGTTGCCCGCCAGCGACTTGATCGCCTCGATGGTCGAGGTGACCGAGAGCCGGTCCCCCGCCCGCACCGGCCGGGTGTACGCGAACTTCTGGTCACCGTGCACGACACGGCTGTAGTCCAGGCCCAGCTGCGGGTCCTCGACGACCTGCCCCGCGGCCTTGAACGTGATCGCGAACACGAACGTCGGCGGAGCGATCACATCGGGGTGACCGAGCGCCTTCGCCGCTTCCTGATCGACATAAGCGGGATTCGCGTCGCCGACGGCTTCGGCGAACTCGCGGATCTTCTCGCGGCCGACCTCATACGGCGTGGTGGGCGGATAGGTCCGGCCCACGAAGGACTGGTCGAGCGCCATGGACTCGATACCTCCTGGATTTGTTGCCGACAAACGACACGAGGCCGCCCCCTGGTGGGGACGGCCTCGTGTACGAGCCTGATTAGCGCGTCTCGCGGTGCGCCGTGTGCGAGTTGCAGCGAGGGCAGTGCTTCTTCATCTCAAGACGGTCCGGGTTGTTACGCCGGTTCTTCTTGGTGATGTAGTTCCGCTCCTTGCACTCCACGCAGGCCAGCGTGATCTTCGGGCGGACGTCGGTGGCAGCCACGTGAGTGCTCCTTGGACGGACGGATGGACGGATGAACGCATAGAAGAGTAGCCGATCGAAGGACCGACCCCACAATCGGCTACTGTGTGTAGCGGTGACCGGACTTGAACCGGTGACACAGCGATTATGAGCCGCTTGCTCTACCGACTGAGCTACACCGCTTTGATGATCCGGATCCCGCCCGAAGGCGGGTCCTTCTCACCAGAGCCCCAATACGGAATCGAACCGTAGACCTTCTCCTTACCATGGAGACGCTCTACCGACTGAGCTATTGGGGCGAGCGATGAAGACATTACACGGTCCTCCGCCGATCGCCCAAATCCGTTTCCCGAGCCCTTCTCCGCGCACGCGCAGGGATCGCGCGCGGGCACGCGCGTGTCGTGTGCGTGGCGTGTGCGTGAGCCGCACGTGGACCCGTCCCGCCCGCCCCGTACGCCACTCGTGGCCTCATCAGTACGACTATTGCGCTCCTCCTCGAAGGGGGCCCCGTGCGCCCCTAGGCTCGGCCCCACGCTGCGTGATCTTGATCTTGAGCTTGAACTTTGAGGAGCCTTGAGGAGCCCGATGTCAGCCGACAGCAAGCAGCCCCAGCCGCCCGACGACCGGTCAGCTGCCACCGCCGACTCCACCTCGCTCCTGCTCTCCAACGCCCGGCTCACCGACGGGCGGACGGTCGACGTCCGGCTCGGCGGCGGCCGGATCGAGGCGGTGGGCACGGCCGGCAGCCTCACGGCCGTCGGAGCCCGCGTGGACCTCTCCGGCTATCTGCTGCTCCCCGCCCCCGCGGAACCGCACGCGCACGCCGACACCGCGCTCAGCGCCGACTCCCCCGGCCCCGTCTCGTACACACCCGAGGAGGTGCAGCGGCGGGCCACCGAGGCCGCGTTGCTCCAGCTCGGACACGGCGCGACCGCGCTGCGCGCACACGTCCGGATCGGCGACGTGCAGGGCCTCGGCGCCCTCGAGGCCGTGCTCCAGGCCCGGCGCTCGCTGCGCGGCCTCGCGGACCTGACGACGGTCGCCGTGCCCCGGCTGCTCACCGGCGCGGCGGGCGCGGACGGGCTCGCGATGCTGCGGGACGCGGTGAAGATGGGCGCGAGCGTGGTGGGCGGCTGCCCGGACGTCGACCCCGACCCGGGCGGGTACGTGGAGGCGGTCCTGGAGGTGGCGGCGGAGCACGGCTGCCCCGTCGACCTGCACACGGACGGTGACGACCCGGCCCGCCTCGCGCGGCTGGCGGCGATGGCGGGCGGGCTGCGGCCCGGGGTGACGATCGGGCCGTGCGCGGGTCTGTCCCGGCTGCCCTCGGACGTGGCGCGGCGGGCCGCCGACCAGCTGGCGGCGGCCGGGGTGACGGTGGTCTGCCTGCCGCAGGGGGGCTGCGGGACGACCGAGCTGCGGGGCGCGGCGCCGGTCCGGCTGCTGCGGGCCGCGGGCGTACGGATCGCGGCGGGCAGCGGGGCGCTGCGGGACGTCGCGAACCCGGTGGGGCGCGGGGATCCGCTGGAGGCCGCGTATCTGCTGGCCTCCCTGGGCGGCCTGCCGGCCCAGGACGCGTACGGGGCGGTGAGCGCGGGGGCCCGTACGGCGATGGGGCTCGCGGAGGTACGGGTGGAGGCCGGGTTCCCCGCGGAGCTGCTCGCGGTGCGCGGGGAACGCCTCGCGGGCGTGCTGTCCCTCGCGTACAGCCGGATCGTGGTGCACCGGGGGCGGGTGGTGGCCCGGACGAGCGCGGTGCGGGAGTACTGCGACTCGGCGGCGGCGCTCGACCTGCCGCGCCAGGCCCGCCCGGAACGCCCGGAGCCGGGAAGCCCTCCGGCCGGTCCCGTCGTACGGTCGTGAGTATGCGCATTGTCATCGCTGGAGGACACGGTCAGATCGCCCTGCGCCTGGAGCGCCTGCTCTCGGCGGCGGGGCACGAGCCGGCGGGGCTCATCCGCAATCCCGAACAGGCCGACGACCTGCGTGCGGTGGGCGCCGAGCCGGTGGTGCTCGACCTGGAGTCGGCGTCGGTGGAGATGGTCGCGGCGGTCCTGCAGGGCGCCGACGCGGCGGTGTTCGCGGCGGGCGCGGGCCCGGGCAGCGGCGCGGCCCGCAAGGACACCGTGGACCGCGCCGCGGCGGTCCTCTTCGCCGAAGCGGCGCAGCGGGCGGGCGTACGCCGCTATCTCGTCGTCTCGTCCATGGGCGCCGACGCCGACCACCCGGGTGACGAGGTCTTCGACGCGTATCTGCGCGCCAAGGGCGCGGCGGACGACGACGTACGGGCGCGCGAGTCCCTGGACTGGACGATCCTGCGCCCCGGCATGCTCACGAACGACGCCGGAACGGGCCTGGTCCGCCTGGAGGCCTCGACGGGCCGGGGCCCGGTCCCCCGCGACGACGTGGCGGCGGTCCTGGCGGAACTCCTGGAGACCCGGCGACGGCCGGGTTGACCCTGGAGCTGGTCAGCGGCTCGATCCCGGTGGCGGTCGCGGTGAAGGCCGTCGCGGGCGAGTGAGCCCCGGCCCGCGAGGACGGCGTACTCGGCCGGCCAGTGTGCTCAGCCAGTCGGTGGGCTCAGCGGGCCGCCTCGTCGGCCGGCAGGTTCTGACGGTGCGCCGCGATCTGAGCCTCGGTCATGACCGAGCCCCAGCTGGGCACCCAGTCGTGCACGGCGGTGAGTCCGTCGATCCGGGCCTTCATGGACTCGGTGAGGTTGTCGTAGGCGGCCGACATGTCCGCCCACATGGTGTCGCCGCCGGCGGAGGGGACCTCGACGGCGCGCAGGACGGAGCCGAGTGCCGGAGCGGCCATGAACGAGTGGTCGCTGTGCCAGATGTTCTCGTTGCCGGTGGCCATGGCGTCCTTGGCCAGGCGGGAGACGCCGACGGTGCGCCCTTGGGGAAGAACGGGTTGGCCTCCGGCTCGCCTACGGTCCCCGCCGGGGTGGTCCCACCGAGGGCACGGGACGTCAGGCGAGGACGTTGACGGCCCGGGCGATCACGAGTCCGAGGATGAGCAGGGAGACGAGGGACTGGACCGCCATGGCGATCTTGGCCCAGGGGGCCAGGGGCATGACGTCGGTGGGGCTGAGGGCGGTGGAGTTGGTGACCCCGAGGTAGAGGTAGTCGATGAAGCGGGGGCGCCAGTGCTCCGCGTTCAGCTCGGGGCTGAGCTGCTGGGGGAAGGCGAGCTCGGGCGTGGCGGGCATCCCATGGGCCCGGGCGGCCGCTCCGCCGCCGTCGAGCTCGAAGTACAGCAGCGAGAAGGCGAGGACGGTGGAGGCCCAGACGCTGCCGCCGGCCGTCAGCAGGCCGGCGGCGGAGCTGGTCTCCTGCCCGCCGTGGACGAGGTCGTCGATCAGCTGGACGGTCGACCAGACGGCACTGAGCACCAGCACGCCGACCAGGGCGACCGACAGGGCCCTCAGGGCGACCGACCGGCGGTCGATCCGGCCCGGGTCGCCCGCGATCAGCGCCACCAGGAGCAGCCCTTCGACGGCGGGCAGCAGCCAGCGGGGCCCCAGCCGCAGATCGTCGGGGAGCACCAGGGTCAGCGCCATGACGCCGACGACGGCCGCCGCCATGGGCCAGCGGGCCTCGCCGTACACCGCGGGGCTGCCTGGATCGCGACGGTTGGTGGGGTTTCGTCCGGTCATGTTCGGCGAACGTACCTCACGCACACAGCAGAACGGCCCCTGATCCGCGTTTCCGCAGATCAGGGGCCGTTCTTATCGCGTGGCGGCGCCAGGATTCGAACCTGGGTAGGCTAAGCCGACGGATTTACAGTCCGCTCCCATTGGCCACTCGGGCACACCGCCATGGGATTGCTGCTCGGAGCCGCTTTTCGGCGGTGCTCCGTGGCAACGACGTAAACGATACCTGATCCTCAGGGGTGCTTCGCCACCGGATTGATCAGCAGTTCGTACGGGATCGGGTGACTAGGCTTGCGCTGTACGCCAACGCAACCGCAACGCATTCGACGCAAGGAGCCACACGTCATGGCCGACTCCAGTTTCGACATCGTCTCCAAGGTCGAGCGGCAGGAGGTCGACAACGCCCTCAACCAGGCCGCCAAGGAGATCTCGCAGCGCTACGACTTCAAGGGCACCGACGCCTCGATCTCCTGGCAGGGCGACAAGATCCTGATGCAGGCCAACGGCGAGGAGCGCGTGAAGGCGATCCTCGACATCTTCGAGACCAAGCTGATCAAGCGCGGCATCTCGCTGAAGTCGCTGGACGCGGGCGAGCCGCAGCTGTCCGGCAAGGAGTACAAGATCTTCGCGACGATCGAGGAGGGCATCTCCCAGGAGAACGCCAAGAAGGTCTCCAAGGTCATCCGCGACGAGGGCCCCAAGGGCGTCAAGGCGCAGGTCCAGGGTGACGAGCTGCGGGTCAGCTCGAAGAGCAGGGACGACCTGCAGGCCGTGCAGGCGCTGCTCAAGGGCAAGGACTTCGACTTCGCGATCCAGTTCGTGAACTACCGCTGATCGGCTCTACGGCCCTCGTCGCGCGTGCCTCGCGCGGCGGGGGCCGAGTTGTCAGGCGCAGCAGTCGCAGTCGGGCCGTGAAGAGGGGGCGGGGGCGCAGCAGCTGTCCCCTCGCCAGGCGTCGCGGCCTTCCTTGGCGGCGATGGCGGCGATGACGAGGGCGGCGATCGGGTCGGCCCAGGACCAGCCGAGCAGCAGGTTGAGCAGGAGTCCGGCGAGCAGCACCGCGGACAGGTACGTACAGAGCAGGGTCTGCTTGGAGTCCGCGACGGCGGAGGCGGAGCCGAGTGCGCGGCCGGCCCTGCGCTGGGCGGCGGACAGGAACGGCATGACCGCCGGCGAGAGGGCGGCCGGCACGATGCCGGGGACGGAGTGCCCGGCATCGCCGGTGCCGGTGAGCGCGCGGACCGCGTCGACCGTGACGTAGGCGGCGAGCGCGAAGAAGGAGACCGCGATGATCCGCAGGGTGGTCTTCTCGCGGGCCTCGCGGACGGCGTGATCGGTGGCGGAGAACTGCCAGGCGACCGCCGCCGCGGACGAGACCTCGATGACCGAGTCGAGGCCGAAACCGATCAGGGCGGTGGAGGATGCCATCGCGCCGGCGGTGAGGGCGACGATCGCCTCGACGACGTCGTAGGCGATCGTGGCGGCGACCAGCAGCCGTACGCGCCGGGCGAGCGCGTCGCGGCGGGCCGGACCCGGCCCGAGGGATATCGACGCCATCTCAGCAGCAGCCCTTCTCGTCCGCGTCGACGCAGGTGCGGTCGGCTTCGACGGCGACGACCGCGATGAGCTGGGCGTCCGAAAACCGCCAGCCGTGAGGTCGGCGGGCCCCGCACACTGGACACCGAGCGAGCATGCGAGGAGAGGAACGAGCCATGACCGGGCAGACCGTGTACGCGTACGTCGGCGGGCCCCTGGGCGAGATGCTGCTCGTCGGGCGGGATGCCGGGGACGGCCGGACGGCGCTGGTCTCGCTGTCGCTGCCCGGACAGAAGGGCGGCGCCGTCGTCGAGGACGGGTGGCGCCACGTGCCCGAGGCGTTCGAGGAGATCGCCGGGCAGCTCGACGCGTACTTCGCCGGGCGGCGGGACCGCTTCGACATCCCGTTCGCGGACAGCGGGACCGACTTCCAGCGGCGCGTCTGGCGGGCGCTCGACGGCATCCCGTACGGCGCCACCGTCTCGTACGGGGACATCGCCCGGCAGGTGGGTTCGTCCGGGGCCGGGGTACGGGCCGTCGGCACCGCGATCGGGCGGAACCCGCTGCTCGTGGTGCGGCCCTGTCACCGGGTGATCGGCGCGGACGGGAGTCTGCGGGGGTACGCGGCCGGGCTCGAGCGCAAGGAGCGGCTCCTCGGCCTGGAGCGGGCGAGGTGACGGACACGCTGTTCCCCCGGGAGCGCGCGGTCGTCGCCCCGGGCGCGGTGCACGTCCCGGGGTGGCTCTCCCCGGACCGGCAGCGGGAGTTGGTGGCCGCCTGCCGGGAGTGGGGGCGCGGGCCCGTCCCGTACCGGCACACCGTGCTGCCGGGCGGCGGGGTGATGTCCGTGCGGTCGCTCTGTCTGGGGCGGCGCTGGGTTCCGTACCGCTATCTCGACCGGACGGACGTGGAACTGCCCGGGTGGCTCACCGACTTGGGGCGTGAGGCGGTGATCGAGGCGTACGGGGACGACGGCGGCTACGCGCCCGACACCGCGCTCGTGAACTTCTACGACGCGGGCGCCGGCGCGAGGATGGGGCTGCACCAGGACAAGGAGGAGCGGTCCGGTGCGCCGGTGGTGTCGCTGAGCCTCGGGGACCGTTGCGTGTTCCGGTTCGGGAACACCGAGACCCGCGGGAGGCCGTACACCGATGTGGAGTTGGCGTCCGGCGATCTGTTCGTCTTCGGCAGCCCCTCGCGCTTCGCGTACCACGGGGTGCCGAAGGTGTACCCGGGGACGGCCGATCCGGCGCTCGGGCTGACCGGGCGGCTCAACATCACCCTGCGGGAGACCGGGCTCTGAGGCGGCCTCAGCGCTCGCGCGAGTGGCCGAAGAGGATCCGGTACGCGATCAGCAGCACCAGCGCGCCGCCGACGGCCGAGATCCAGGTGGCCGTGTCGTAGAAGCCGGTGGCGATCGGGCGGTCCAGGAAGGTGGACGAGATCCAGCCACCGATGAAGGCTCCCGCGATGCCGATGACGGTCGTGCCGATGAACCCGCCCGGGTCGCGGCCGGGGAGCAGGACCTTGGCTATGACACCCGCGAACAGGCCCAGGACGATCCAACTGATGACGTTCATGCCCGGTAGGACGCCGGGGCGTCGGGCTCGGTTGCGGCGGGCCGTAGTGTGCGGTGCATGACACAGGGACTGCGCCGCTCGCTCGGCGTCTTCGATGCCGTCGTCATCGGGCTCGGCTCGATGGTGGGCGCCGGAATCTTCGTCGCGCTCGGCCCGGCGGCCGGGGCGGCCGGCTCGGGGCTGCTGCCGGCGCTCGGACTCGCCGCGATCGTGGCGTACTGCAACGCCATGGCCTCGGCGTGGCTCGCCGCGCGCTACCCGGCCTCGGGCGGCACGTATGTGTACGGTCGCGAACGCCTCGGCCCATTCTGGGGGTACCTCGCAGGCTGGGCCTTCGTCGTCGGCAAGACGGCCTCGTGCGCGGCGATGGCGCTGACGGTCGGGGCGTACGTCTGGCCGGGGCAGGCGCACGCGGTGGCGGTCGCGGCCGTGGTGGCGCTGACCGCCGTGAACTACGGCGGCGTGCAGAAGTCCGCCCTGCTGACGCGGGTGATCGTGGCGCTGGTGCTCGCGGTCCTGGCCGCGGTCGTCGTGGCCTCCCTGACCTCCGCGGAAGCCGACTTCGAACGGCTGGCGCTGGGCGGGGACGCGACGGCGAGCGGGGTCCTCCAGGCGGCGGGGCTGCTGTTCTTCGCGTTCGCGGGGTACGCGCGGATCGCCACGCTCGGCGAGGAGGTACGCGATCCGGCCCGGACCATTCCCCGGGCGATCCCCCTGGCGCTCGGCATCGCCCTCGCCGTCTACGCGACGGTCGCGGTGTGCGTCCTCGCCGTCCTGGGCCCGCAGGCGCTTGCCGCCTCCCCCGCGCCGCTCACGGACGCGGCCCGGGCCGCCGACGCCGCATGGCTGGTGCCCGTCGTCACGGTCGGCGCGGCCGTCGCGGCGCTGGGCTCGCTGCTCTCGCTGATCCTCGGGGTCTCCCGTACGACGCTTGCGATGGCCCGCGACGGGCATCTGCCGGGCGCGCTGGCCGCCGTCCACCCGCGCTTCCAGGTGCCGCACCGGGCGGAGCTCGCGGTGGGCGCGGTGGTGGCCGTCGTGGCGGCCACGGCGGACGTGCGGGGCGCGATCGGCTTCTCGTCCTTCGGCGTGCTCGTCTACTACGGGATCGCCAACGCCTCCTCCTGGGCCCTGGGCGGCCGTGCGCGCCGGCTGCTCGCCGCGCTCGGCCTGGCCGGGTGCGGGGCGCTGGCGTTCGCGCTGCCGCTCGTCTCCGTCCTGGCGGGCGTGGGCGTCCTCGCGGCGGGGACGGTCGCGTACGCGGTCACACGCGGACGCTCCGCACACCCGCCCGAGTAAGGGCACCGCGGGCTAGCGGCCCATGCGCTAGCGGCCCATGTACGGGTACGCCGCCTGGTCCGTGCGGATGATCTCCTTGCCCAGCGGCAGCAGCGAGACCGGCACCATCTTGAAGTTCGCGATGCCCAGCGGGATGCCGATGATCGTGATGCAGAGCGCGATGCCGGTGGTGATGTGACCGAGCGCCAGCCACCAGCCCGCCAGGATCAGCCACAGCACGTTGCCGACACAGGACGGCGCGCCCGCGTCGCGGCGGTCCACGACCGTGTAGCCGAAGGGCCAGAGGGCGTAGATCCCGATCCTGAAGGCGGCGAGACCGAAGGGGATACCGATGATCGTGATGCACAGCAGGACGCCGGCCAGCATGTAGCCGAGGAACATCCAGAAGCCGCACAGGATCAGCCAGATGATGTTCAGGATTGTCTTCACGGGCGGCGACCTGCCATCTGTTCGAGTCGGGCGATGCGCTCCGCCATCGGCGGGTGCGTGGAGAACATCTTGGTCATCCCCTGGCCTGGCCGGAAGGGGTTCGCGATCATCATGTGGCTCGCGGTCTCGATCCGGGGCTCGGGCGGCAGCGGCAGCTGCTTCGTGCCCGCCTCGAGCTTGCGCAGGGCGCTCGCGAGGGCGAGCGGGTCACCGGTGAGCTGTGCGCCGGAGGCGTCCGCCTCGTACTCCCGCGAGCGGGAGATGGCGAGCTGGATGACCGAGGCGGCGATCGGGCCGAGGATCATGATCAGCAGCATGCCGAGCAGGCCGGGGCCGTCGTCGTCGTCCGAGCGGCCGACGGGGATCAGCCAGGCGAAGTTGACCAGGAAGAGGATCACGGAGGCGAGCGCTCCGGCCACCGAGGAGATCAGGATGTCCCGGTTGTAGACGTGGCTCAGCTCATGGCCGATGACTCCGCGCAGCTCGCGCTCGTCGAGGATCTGCAGGATGCCCTCGGTGCAGCACACGGCGGCGTTGCGCGGATTACGGCCGGTCGCGAAGGCGTTGGGGGCCTGGGTCGGCGAGATGTAGAGCCGGGGCATCGGCTGGCGGGCCTGCGTGGAGAGGTCACGCACCATCCGGTAGAGCGCGGGGGCCTCGAACTCGCTGACCGGGCGGGCCCGCATGGCCCGCAGCGCCAGCTTGTCGCTGTTCCAGTAGGCGTACGCGTTGGTGCCGAGCGCCACGACGAGCGCGACGATCAGCCCCGTACGCCCGAAGAAGCTGCCGATGACGATGATGAGGGCGGAGAGCCCTCCGAGGAGTACGGCGGTCCTCAGCCCGTTGTGCCGGCGGTGCACGGTACGCCCTCCAAGTGGTGCGGCAGGGGAACCCTTTGCTCGGTGGTCCACTCGTCCAGTGGAACCTCCCGTACAGGTCAACGCCAGGCGGGAGGCACGGGTTCCCCTGCCCCCACGGGGGGCGGATTGAGCCGTACGGGTGATCAGCGCGGGGCCGGGAGGCCCGCCTTCTCCAGGGCGGTGGCGACGGGCTCGACCTCGCTGGTGCAGTGGGCGCAGCGGGTGGCGATGGCCGGGATCTCGGTGAAGCAGCGGGGGCAGTCGCGCTTGGCGGACTTGGGGTCGGCCGCCTCCTCCTTCGCGAACTTCGCCTGGACCTTCGCCATGGGGACGACGATGAAGAAGTAGAGCACAGCGGCGGTGATCACGAACGCTATGGCGGCGGCGATGGCCAGACCGTAGGGGAAGTCCGTCTCGCCGATCGAGAACTTGGCCTTGCTGAAGTCGCCGGCCGCTCCGGTGGCCAGACCGATGAGGGGGGCGATGAACGCCTGGCTGAAGCCGGTCACAACGGCTGTGAACGCCGATCCGACGGCCAGACCGATGGCCATCGAGATGACGTTTCCGCGGAGTATGAAGTCCTTGAAACCGTTCAGCACTGCGCTTGCTCCTTGAGGCGTTTTCAGAAGAGGGTGTCCGCCGCGAAGCGGAGGGCGAACTGGGGGTAGCCCGACAGCACGACACCGACGACGGCGGCCAGCCCGATCGCCACGGTGACCGCCGCGGGAGCCTTGTGGCGTACCGGCTCGCCCTCAGGCGCCCGGAAGAGCACCGCCGTCCACCGCAGGTAGTAGTAGAGGCCGATCACGACGTTGATGCCCATGATCACGGCCAGCCAGCCGAGGCCCGCGTCGACCGCCGCCGAGAAGACGGTGACCTTGGCGAAGAGACCGATGATACCGGGGGGCAGGCCGGCCAGGTTGAGCAGGAAGAAGCCCATGGTGAGCGCGGTGAGCGGGCTGGTGGCGTACAGGCCGCGGTAGTCGGCGATCCGGTTCTCGGGATGCGTACGGGAGACCAGCGCGGCCACCGCGAAGGCGCCGAGGTTCACCACGGCGTACATCAGGGCGTACGCGACGGTGGCGCCGATCTGGTCGTCGCTGGAGTACGCGGCGGCGGCGATCGGCACCAGGAGGTAGCCGGCCTGGGCGACGGAGGACCAGGCGAGCAGCCGTACCGCGCTCCACGCGCGCGTGGAGACCTGCCGCAGGGCGGCCACGTTGCCGACGGTCATGGTGAGCGCGGCGAGGACGGCGAGCGCGGGGCCCCAGACGTCGGCGTACGAGGGGAACGCGACGACGGTCACCAGGATGAGGCCGGTGAAGCCGACGGCCTTGCCGACGACCGAGAGGTAGCCGGCGACGGGCAGCGGAGCGCCGATGTAGGTGTCGGGGACCCAGAAGTGGAAGGGGACGGCGGCCGTCTTGAAGGCGAAGCCGACCAGGGTGAGCGCCACGCCCACCTGGGTGAGGGTCTCCAGCTGCCCGGGGACGTCGTCGAGGCGCTGGGCGATCTCGGTGAGGTGGAGGGTGCCCGTCGCCCCGTACACGAAGCTGACGCCGAGCAGGGTCACGGCGGTCGCGGCGACCGAGGAGAGGAAGAACTTCAGCGCGGCCTCGCTGGACTGCCGGTCTCCCCTGCGCATGCCGACGAGCGCGAAGGCGGGCAGCGAGGCCACTTCGAGGGCGACGACGAGGGTCGCGAGGTCGCGGGAGGCGGGCAGCAGCGCGGCGCCGGCGGCCGAGGAGAGCAGCAGGAACCAGAACTCTCCGGCGGGGAGCTTGTCGCGCGTGTCGGGGAGGGACAGCAGGGCGGCGAGGAGCGCGCCGCCGAACACCAGGAACTGGATGACCAGGGTGAAGCGGTCGGCGGTGTAGCTGCACGCGGCGGTCGCGGCCGGGTCGGTCGTGAGGCAGAAGGTGGAGCGGTCGCCGGCGCGCAGCGGGACGAGCAGGGCGATCGAGGCGACGAGCCCGGCGATCGCGGTCCAGCCGAGGAGCCGCTTGTGCCGCGCGGGGACGAAGAGGTCGGCGACGAGCACGGCCAGCGCGACCACCGCGGTGAGCGTGGGCGGCGCGATCGCGAGCCAGTCGACGGACTGGACGAGGTTCGTGGTCGTCACGAGTTCCCTCCCGCGAGGAGCTTCTGGACGGCCGGATCGGTGAGGCCGAGGAGGACCGCGGGCCACAGGCCGGCGAGGACGGTGAGGGCGACGAGCGGGGTCCAGGCGGCGAACTCGTACCCCTGGATGTCGGCGATCGCCGTCTCACCGCTGGGACGGGGGCCGCCCATGCAGACCCGGCGGACGACGGCGAGCAGGTACGCGGCGGTGAGCAGGGTGCCGAAGGCGCCGATCGCCATGAAGGTGAGGAACGCGGGGCGGCTGAGGCCCGCGGCCGGCTCGAAGGCGCCGAACAGGGCCAGCATCTCGCCCCAGAAGCCGGCGAGGCCGGGCAGTCCGAGGGAGGCGACGGCGGCGAAGGCGAGCAGGCCTCCCAGGCGCGGGGCGCGGCCGTAGAGGGCGGCGCCGGTGGCGCCCGCGAGGGTGTCGAGGTCGGCGGTGCCGTACCGGTCCTTGAGCGCGCCGACCAGGAAGAAGAGGAGGCCGGTGATGAGGCCGTGGGCGATGTTGGCGAAGAGCGCGCCGTTGACTCCGGTGGGGGTCATGGTCGCGATGCCGAGGAGCACGAAGCCCATGTGGCCGACGGAGGAGTACGCGATCAGGCGCTTGAGGTCGCCCTTGTTGCCGGGCTTCGCGAGGGCGAGGCAGGCGAGCGATCCGTAGACGATCCCGGCGACGGCGAAGGCGGCGAGGTAGGGGGCGAAGACCCGCATGCCGTCCGGGGCGATCGGCAGGACGATGCGGACGAACCCGTACGTGCCCATCTTCAGCAGCACGCCGGCGAGGAGGACCGAGCCGACGGTCGGGGCGGCGGTGTGGGCGTCGGGGAGCCAGCTGTGCAGCGGCCACATCGGGGTCTTCACCGCGAGCCCGATGCCGATCGCGAGAACGGCGATGACCTGCACGGATGTGGTCAGTCCACGGCCGTTGTCAGTGGCCAGTGCCACCATGTCGAAGGTGCCGGCCTTCAGTCCGATGAGGAGCAGGCCGAGCAGCATGACGACCGAGCCGAGCAGCGTGAAGAGGATGAACTTCCAGGCGGCGGCCTGCCTGCCCTCGCCGCCCCAGCGGGCGATGAGGAAGTACATCGGGATGAGGACCATCTCGAAGGCCAGGAAGAACAGGACGAGGTCGAGGACGGCGAAGGTCGCGAGCGTGCCGGACTCGAGGACGAGGAGCAGGGCGACGAATGCCTTCGGGGACGGGCCCGCAGGCATCTTGAAGTAGCTGTAGAGCGCGCAGAGGAAGGTCAGCAGCGCGGTCATGACCAGGAGGGGGAGGGAAATGCCGTCGACACCGAGGTGGAGGCGCACGTCGAGTGCGGGGATCCACGTGATGTCCGTGCTCGCCTGCATCCTCGACGGCTGGTCGTGGTCGAAGCCGAGGGTGAGGACGATCGCGGCGGCGAGGATCACGCCGGTCACGATCACGCCGTGGCGGAGCACGGCCTGGTCGGGCGACTTTCCCTTCAACCCGGGCGGGGGCGGGAGGAGAGCGGCGGCGGCGCCGACGAGCGGGCCGGCGACGATCAACGCGAGAAGGAACTGCATCACGGATTCGCTGATATCGATCACGTCTCACGCTCCGGCGGCGACGAGTACGGCGGCGAGCGCCAGGACGACGGAGCCGGCGAGCAGGGCGCTGAGGTAGGTCTGCACGTTGCCGGTCTGGGCGCGGCGGACGAGCCAGCCGAGCCATTGAGTGCCCGTGCCCGCGCCGCTCACGTAGGTGTCGACGACCTCGCGGTCCAGGAAGCGGACCAGGGAGGACGCGGCCAGGACGGGGCGGACGAACAGGGCGGCGTAGAGGGCGTCCAGGTGGAAGCCGGTCGCGGCGTGGCGGTGCAGCGGGCCGAGCAGGACGCGGCCGGGGTCGGCCGGGTCCTCCGCCGGGTGCGGCAGGTGCAGGGCCTCGGCCTCGACCTGGCCCGCTTCGGCGTCGGGGTGGGCGACGGTCGCGGCCAGCGGGGTGCGGGCGAGGGCCTTGCCCGCGAGGGCGCGCCAGACCGCGTACGTGATCACGGCGCCGGCGAGGGCGAGACCCGTGCCCAGGACCGCGGTGGTGGCGGTCGGGGTGAGGGCGTGGCCGTCGAACCAGTCGTCGAGGTAGGTGACCGTCAGGCCGAAGCCGAGGGAGGGGATCGCGAGCACCCACAGGACGGTGGTCATGGCGACGGGCTGGCGGCCGTGGTCGGGCGCCTCGGCGCCCCGGCCCCGGAAGGCGAGCAGCCACAGGCGGGCCGCGTAGGCGGCGGTGACGAGGGCGGTGAGCAGCCCGGCGACGAGGACGGTCCAGCCGGCCCCGGCGGGGGCGACGGTGCGGTCCCCGAGGGCGGTGTGCTCGGCGGCCACGAGGACGGCGTCCTTGGAGAAGAAGCCGGCGAAGGGCGGGATCGCGGCGAGCGCGAGGAGGGCGACGGTCATCGTCCAGTACGCGTCGGGGATGCGCTTCGTCAGGCCGCTCATCCGGGACATGGCCGCGAGCGAGTTCGTACCGGCGGCGTGGATGACCGCGCCGGCGGCGAGGAAGAGCAGCGCCTTGAAGGCGCCGTGCGACAGGAGGTGGAAGACGGCGGCCCCGCGGTCGCCGACGGCCAGGGCGCCCGCCATGTAGCCGAGCTGGCCGATGGTCGAGTAGGCCAGGACCCGCTTGATGTCGTCCTGGGCGAGCGCGGCGAGCGCCGAGCCGACCATCGTGACGGCGGCCATCACGGCGAGCACGGTCAGCGCCGCGGCGGAGGCGGCGAAGACGGGCAGCAGGCGGGCCACGAAGTAGATACCGGCGGCGACCATCGTCGCCGCGTGGATGAGCGCGGAGACGGGGGTGGGGCCGGCCATCGCGTCGGGGAGCCAGGTGTGCAGCGGGAACTGCGCGGACTTGCCCGCCACACCGGCGAGGAGCAGCAGGGCGATCACGGTGGGGTGGTCGAGGGCGCCCGCGGCGACGGCGCCGAGGATCCCGTCGATCCGGAACGTGCCCGCGTCCGCGGCGAGCGCGAACAGGCCGATCAGGAAGGGGACGTCTCCGAGCTTGGTGACCAGGAAGGCCTTGAGGGAGGCGGACCGTGCCTCGCGGGTCTCCCAGTAGTGGCCGACGAGGAAGTACGAGCAGATGCCCATGATCTCCCAGCCGACCAGGAGCACCATCAGGTCGCCGGAGTAGACGACGAGCAGCATCGCGGAGGTGAAGAGGGAGACAAGCGCGGCGTACGAGGGGTAGCGCGGGTCGTCGCGCAGATACCCGGTCGAGTAGATCTGCACGCAGGAGGCGACCACGCCGACGAGGACGGCGACGAGAGCGGCGAAGCCGTCGATGTCCAGGGCCAGGTCGATGGGGACCGAGCCGGTGGGGGTGAGCCGGGTGGCGGCCTCGATGGGCTTGCCGCCGCCCTGGCGGGCGGCGACGACGGCGGCGAGGACGGCGGCGGCGAGCGTCGGGAGGACCGCGAGGGGGCGGACGAAGCCGGGGGCGGTGCGGCCGAGGAGGAGTCCGGCGACGGAGCCGAGGAACGGGAGGAGGGGGACGAGGACGGCGAGGGTCGTGGTCGTCACGCGGTGGCCTCGGCCTTCTCGTCGGTCTCGGTCGGTGCGGTGGTCGGTTCGTGCTCGGCGTTGTCGCGGAGGCGGTCGACGTCCGAGGTGCCGCGGTTGCGGTAGACCATCAGGACGATCGCGAGACCGATGCCGATCTCCGCGGCGGCGATGGCGATGGTGAAGAGGGTGAGCGCCTGGCCGGCGTGCAGGGTGTCGCGGAGCCAGATGTCGAAGGCGACCAGGTTGAGGTTGACGGCGTTGAGCATCAGCTCGACGGACATCAGGACCAGGATCGCGTTGCGGCGGGCGAGGACGCCGTAGAGGCCGACGCAGAAGAGCAGGGCGGCGAGGACGGCGGGGTAGGCGAGATGCATCAGTCCCGGGCCTCCTTGGCGTTCTTGCGGGACAGGACGATCGCGCCGACCAGCGCGGCGAGGAGGAGGACGGAGAGCGCCTCGAAGGGCAGCACCCAGTGCCGGAAGAGGATCTCGCCGGTCACCTTGGTGGAGCCCTGGGCCGGTCCGTCCAGATCGATCCAGGTCGTGCGGAACGCGTCGACGACCACCCAGACGAGGGCGGCAGCCGCGGCGAGCGCGACGACGAGGGCGGCCGGGCGGTTGCCCGAGTCGGCGTCCGGGGAGCGGCCGATGGGGGCCCTGGTGAGCATGAGGCCGAAGAGGAGGAGGACGACGACGGAACCGACGTAGATCAGCACCTGGACCCAGGCGATGAACTCGGCGGTGAGGAGCAGATAGGCGACGGCGAGGCCGCCGAGCGTCACGACGAGCCAGAGCGCGGCGTGGACGAGCTGCTTGGTGGTGACGGTGACGACGGCCGCGCCGAGGGTGGCGAGGCCGACGAGGAGGAAGGCGATCTCGACGCCGGAGGGCGAGAGGAAGCCGGGGGTGGCTGCGGCGAGGTTCACTGCTTGTCCCCCTCGGCCTGCGCCTGCGCCTGGGCGGCGGCGGCCGCGGCGGCCGCGGCCTTCTCGACGGCCTTGCGGGCCGCGCCGATCTCCTTGGGCTCCTCGGCGCGCGGGTCGAGCGCGGGCGGTTCCGGGACCGTCCACATCCACTCGCGGAGCTTGTCGCGCTCGTGGGTGAGCTCGTGGATGTCCGTCTCCGCGTACTCGAACTCGGGCGACCAGAACAGCGCGTCGAAGGGGCAGACCTCGATGCAGATACCGCAGTACATGCAGAGGGCGAAGTCGATGGCGAAGCGGTCGAGGACGTTGCGGCTGCGCTCGCGGCCGCCGGGGGTGGCGGCCGGCACCGTCTCCTTGTGGGAGTCGATGTAGATGCACCAGTCGGGGCACTCGCGGGCGCAGAGCATGCAGACCGTGCAGTTCTCCTCGAACAGTCCGATGACGCCGCGGGTGCGGGGCGGGAGCTCGGGCTGCTTGTCCGGGTACTGCGCGGTGTGCGCGCGCTTCGTCATCGTACGGAGCGTGACGGCGAGGCCCTTGGCGAGGCCGGAGCCGGGGATGGGCATTACTGGATCGCCACCTTCACGATGCCGGTGAGCGCGATCTGCGCGAGGGCGAGCGGGACGAGGGTCGTCCAGGCGAGCTTCTGGAGCTGGTCCTCACGGAGCCGGGGGTAGGACACCCGCAGCCAGATGACGACGAAGGCGAGGACGGCGGTCTTGAGCAGGGTCCAGACCCAGCCGAGTCCGTCGCCGCCGAAGGGGCCGTGCCAGCCGCCGAGGAAGAGGACGGTGGTGAGACCGCAGAGGACGACGATGCCGGCGTACTCGGCGAGCAGGAAGAGCGCGAAGCGAAGCCCGGTGTACTCGGTGTACGCGCCGAAGATGATCTCGGAGTCGGCGACCGGCATGTCGAACGGCGGGCGCTGGAGCTCGGCGAGACCGGCGACGAAGAAGACGAGCGCGCCGACGATCTGCCAGGGCAGCCACCACCACTCGAAGGCGTTCAGGATGCCGGGGAGGGAGACGGTGCCGGCGGCCATCGCGACGGAGGCGGCGGCCAGGAGCATGGGGAGCTCGTAGGCGAGGAGCTGGGCGGCGGTGCGCAGGCCGCCGAGCAGGGAGAACTTGTTGGCCGATGCCCAGCCGGCCATGAGGCTGCCGAGGACGCCGACGCCCATGACGGCAAGCACGAAGAAGATGCCGGCGTCGACGAGCTGGCCGACGGCTCCTTCGCTCGGGCCGATGGGGATGGCGACGAGGACGAGGAGGTACGGGAGGAGGGCGACGGCGGGGGCGAGCTGGAAGATACGGCGGTCGGCGTTGGCCGGGACCACGTCCTCCTTCTGCGCGAACTTGACCCCGTCGGCGACGAGCTGGGCCCAGCCGTGGAATCCACCGGCGTACATGGGGCCGAGGCGGCCCTGCATGTGGGCCATGACCTTGTGCTCGGTCTGCCCGACGACGAGGGGCAGGACGAGGAACACGCCGAAGACGACGAGCAGCCGGAGGGCGACGTCGAGTACGTCGTTCACGCGGATTCGCCTCCGGCGGGGTCGGTGGGGGTGGGCGGGTTGTCGGTACGGGTGCGGGCGTCGGTGCCGTCGGCCTCGGCCTCGGCCTCGGGGGCCGGCTCGGCCTCGGCGGCCTCCTCGTCGAAGGCCGGACGGGCGTGGTGCCAGGGGGCGTCGGCGCTCCGGGTCCGCGCCGGCGGGGCGGGGGCGGCGGGCGCCTGGCTCGCGGAGCCGTCAGCCACGCTGCGGCTGCGCCGCGGGGCCCGGGCGGGGCCTTCCGGCACGCTGGCCTCGCTCGCCGGGGGCTCCGGCTGCTCGGGCTCGGCGGGTGCGCCCGGAGTCGTCTGGCTCACGGAACCGTCGGCGGCCCTTCGGCTGCGCCGCGTCCCGGCAGGCGGAGCGGCCGGGGTGTCGGGCTCGGCGGGTACGCCCGGAGTCGTCTGGCTCACGGAACCGTCGGCGGCACTTCGGCTGCGCCGCGGGGCCCCGGCGGGGCCTTCCGGCGCGCCGGCCTCGGCCTCCGGGGTGATCGGCTCCTCGGCGCGCTGGGTCGACGAGCCCTCGCTCACGCTGCGCGAGCGGCGCGGCCCGGTGGGTGGGGTGGGCGTGGCGGTGTCGGTCGTCGGCTCCGGCGCGGGGGTCTGGCTCGTGGAGCCGTCCGCCGTCGTGCGGGCGCGGCGCGGTGCGGTGGGTGTCTCGGGGGTCTGGGTCGCCGAGCCCTCCGCCGTCGTGCGGGCGCGGCGCGGTGGGCGTTCGCCCGCGGTCGCGCGGGCCGGGCGGGTCGGGGCAGGGGGGAGTTGGCCCTTGAGGGGGCCCCAGTCGTTGGGGTCGGGGACGCCCGGGGGGAGCATCTGGCGGCGCTTGGGGCCGCCGTGCTCCGATTCGCCCGGCTCCTTCGCGCCCGGCCACGCCTTCACGACGCGCGCCGCGAGCACGAAGTCCTTGCGGAGCGGGTGGCCCTCGAAGTTCTCGGGCAGCAGGAGCGGGACGAGGTGGGGGTGGCCGGTGAACTCGACGCCGAACATCTCGTGCGTCTCGCGCTCGTGCCACGCCGCGCCCGCGTAGATCTCCACCGCCGTGGGGAGGGAGGGAGCGGCGTGCGGGACCGTCGTGCGGACCAGCAGGCGGCGCACGACGCCCGCCTCCAGCGCCACCACATGCGCGCACACCCGGAAGCCCACGCCCGGCTCGTCGACCGCGCTCAGCCAGTCGAAGTACGTGCAGCCCAGCTTGTCGCGCGCCGTCTCCAGCGCCGGGATCCACGAGCCCACCGGCACGTCGACCGTCAGCAGGTCGTACGCCCGCTCCGCCGTCGCCTCCTCGCCGAAGACCTCGGTGACGGATTCGGGAAGGGTGTCGTACGCGTTCATGCCGCGCCTCCCGGCGCCGGCGCCGGCGGGGTGACCAGACCGCTCGTCAGCTGGCCGACCGAGGGGCCCGAGTACCGCGAGGTCAAGGACTCGCGCGCGATCTTCTCCTGCAGCTTCAGGATCCCCTGCAGCAGCGCCTCGGGCCGCGGCGGGCAGCCCGGCACGTACACGTCGACGGGGATGATCTGGTCGACGCCCTTCGTCACCGAGTACGAGTCCCAGTAGGGCCCGCCGCAGTTGGAGCAGGCGCCGAAGGAGATGACGTACTTGGGCTCGGGCATCTGCTCGTACAGCCGCTTCACCGCCGGTGCCATCTTGTCCGTCACCGTGCCGGAGACGATCATGAGGTCGGCCTGGCGCGGCCCGGGCGCGAAGGGGATCACGCCGAGACGGATGAAGTCGTGGCGGGCCATCGACGCGGCGATGAACTCGATCGCGCAGCACGCGAGCCCGAAGTTGAAGACCCAGAGGCTGTAGCGGCGGCCCCAGTTCAGGACCACCTTCATCGGCTCGGGGGCCAGGCGGGCCAAAGGCCCCAGGGTGGGGGCCGGAAGCGGCGTCGGGGTCGGAGTAGGGGTCACGTCCATGTCAGGACGCCCTTCTTGTACGCGTAGAGCAGTCCCACGGCCAGGAAGCCGAGGAAGATGAACATCTCGACCAGCGTCGTCGCGCCGTACCCGGCCGCGGCGAAGACGGTCGCCCAGGGGAACAGGAAGATCGAGTCGACGGCGAAGATCACGTAGAGGAAGGCGTACACGTAGTACCGCACCTGGGTGTGCGCCCAGCCCTCCCCCACCGGGTCGACGCCGCACTCGTACGTCAGCAGCTTCTCCGGCGTCGGGACGACGGGCCGCAGCAGCCGGCCCGCGCCGAACGCGACGGCGACGAAGAGCACGCCGATGACGGCGAGCAGTCCCACGACGGAGTACGACTGGAAGTAGTCCGCCGCGAGTCCGAGTCCCGCCCGTACGGTCGGATCCGGCACGTCCACCCCTCGCTCCCTGCCCGTTTCGACGATCTGTACGCACGGGAGTCTAGGCCCTGCTAAAGACGCCGTAAGCGGTCGTGTCACAGAGTGAGCGGTAGGGATATCCCTACTCCGGCTCACCCACGAACCCCATGGCGTGCGATCCTCGCCGACCGGCAGTCTTGGACCATGAGCGTCGACACCGAAACCCCTGACAGCGACCGGCTGCCGCCCGTGCGCCTCGCCTACGGCCGGCAGACCTGGAAGGAGATCTCCTTCCTGCTCGCCAATCTGCCGATCGCGCTGGTCGGCTTCGTGTACGCGGTGGCGTCGGTCGCCGTCGGCGTGAGCCTGTCGGTCACGGTGATCGGTCTGCCGCTGCTCGCCCTCGGGCTGGCCGGGGCGCGCGGGATGGGCCGGGCCGAGCGGGCCAGGGCCCGGGCGCTGCTCGGCGTACGGGTGGAGGAGCCGAGCCCGCTCCCCCGCCAGCACGGTTTCCTCCCCTGGCTGTGGGCGGCGCTGAAGGACCCGGTGGGGTGGCGGACGGTGCTGTACATGTTCATCCGGCTGCCCTGGGGCGTCCTGACGTTCGCCGTCGCCCTGGTCTCGCTGATCGTGCTCTGGCCCGTGCTGCCGTTCGTCGCCCGCGGTCTGTCCAACGCCGACCGGGCCATGGTCCGCGGTCTGCTCTCGCCCTCGGACGAGCTGGAGCGGCGGATCGCCGAGCTGGAGACCGACCGGGGCGTGGTCGTGGACACCGCCGCCGCCGATCTGCGCCGTATCGAGCGCGATCTGCACGACGGCGCGCAGGCCCGGCTCGTCGCGCTCGCCATGGGGCTCGGTCTGGCGAAGGAGAAGCTTCTCGAGGACCCGGAGGCGGCCGCCGCGATGGTCGACGAGGCGCACGGCGAGGTGAAGCTGGCGCTGCAGGAGCTGCGTGACCTGGCCCGGGGCATCCATCCGGCGGTCCTGACCGACCGGGGGCTCAATGCCGCGCTGTCGGCGATCGCCGCGCGGTGCACGGTGCCGGTGAGGGTGACCGTCGACCTGACCGAGCGGCCGGCCGAGGCCATCGAGGGCATCGCGTACTTCACCGTCTCCGAGCTGCTCCAGAACGTCTCCAAGCACGCGCAGGCACGTTCCGCCTCGGTGGAGGTGTGGCGGCGGGGGGACCGGCTGCTCCTGCAGGTACGGGACGACGGGCGCGGTGGGGCCCGGCTGGACGGCGGTACGGGGATGGCGGGGCTCGCGGAGCGGCTGGGGGCGGTCGACGGGCTCTTCGTCCTCGACTCGCCGGAGGGCGGTCCGACGACGGTCACGGCGGAACTGCCGTGGCGGGCCCGTCCGTCGGCGTAGGTCCGCGTAGGTCCTGCCCCCCTCGTTCGGTGGGGAAAACCCCCGGGCGCAGAGGCCCACTTCCCTCATGGTCCGGCGCGTCGTGGGCCGGAAGTCTTGCCGTATCGACCTCTCCGACTCCGCCGACTCCGCCGACTTCTCCGACTCCGCCGACTTCTCCGAGCAGAAACGGACACCAGCGATGGCCACCGACCGTCTCCGTCTTCCCGCCGCGATCCGCGCCCCGTTCGAGGCCCGCACCTGGCGCGAGTTCGGCTATCTGGTGCTCGGGCTGCCGCTGAGCTGCCTCTACTTCTCGCTCTCCGTCGCCCTGGTCTCGGCCGGCGCGGGGCTGCTGGTCACCTTCCTCGGCATCCCGGTCCTCGCCGGCGCCCTCGCCATGTGCCGCGGCTTCGGCGCGGTGGAGCGGGCCCGGGCGCGCGGTCTGCTCGGCCTGGACGTGGCGGCGCCCGAACCGGTGCGGGGCCGTACGGGCGGGGCGCTGTCCTGGATGGGGGCGATGCTGAAGAGCGGCGCGTCCTGGCGTCACCTGCTGTACGCGATCCTCCACCTGCCGTGGGCGATCTTCGCCTTCACGGTGTCGGTGACGTTCTGGGTGTACGGCTGGGCCCTCTTCACGTACCCCCTGTGGCAGTGGGTCTTCCCGATGTACGCGGGCCAGGACGGCCTGCAGCTGTACGGCGACGGCACGCACACCTTCTATCTGGACTCCCCCTTCGAGCTCGCCGTGACCAGCGGGGTCGGTCTGCTCTTCGTGCTCGCCGGGCCGTGGATCTTCCGGGGCCTGGCGGCGGTGGACCGGGTGATGGTCGCCGGTCTCCTTGGCCCGTCGCGGCTCGCGACGCGGGTCACGGAGCTGGAGACGGACCGGGGCGTGGTCGTGGACACCGCCGCCGCCGACCTGCGCCGTATCGAGCGCGATCTGCACGACGGCGCGCAGGCCCGGCTGGCGGCCGTCGCCATCGATCTGGGGCTGGCCAAGGAGAAGCTGGCGCGGGATCCGCAGGCGGCGGCGCGGATGGTCGAGGAGGCGCACGGCGAGGTGAAGACCGCGCTGCAGGAGTTGCGCGACCTGGCCCGGGGCATCCACCCGGCGATCCTGACGGACCGCGGTCTGGACGCGGCGCTGTCGGCGATCGCGTCGCGCTGCGCGGTCCCGGTGTCGGTGGAGGTGGACCTGCCGGCCAGGCCCGTGCCCGCGATCGAGGGCATCGCGTACTTCACCGTGTCCGAGCTGCTCCAGAACGTGTCCAAGCACGCCGGGGCGCGGCGCGCCTGGGTGGATGTGTGGCGGGCCGGTGACCGGCTGATGCTGCAGGTCAGGGACGACGGGCGGGGCGGGGCGGACGTGGAGGCGGGGGGCGGGCTCGCGGGGCTCGTGGGGCGGGTGGGGGCGGTGGACGGGGTCTTGGCGGTGGACTCCCCCGCCGGCGGCCCGACGACGATCACGGCGGAACTCCCCTGGAGGACCTGAGCCCTCCGCCCCGTCGTGGGCGCCGCCCAGCGGGGCAGTCGCCCACAACCCAGGGGGCCCAGGTGCGATGCTGGGGAGCGCATCGCAACATCGAACATGGGGGCTCAGGGCGTGGAAGACGTGGCGGACAGGGTGCGTGTGGTCATCGCCGAGGATTCGGTGCTGCTCCGTGAGGGCCTGACCCGTTTGCTGACCGACCGGGGGCACGACGTCGTCGCCGGGGTCGGGGACGGGGAGGCCCTCGTGAAGACCGTCGCCGGGCTCGCCGGCGAGGGCGCGCTGCCGGACGTGGTGGTCGCGGACGTACGGATGCCGCCGACCCACACCGACGAGGGCGTGCGGGCGGCGGTGCGGCTGCGCAAGGAGTACCCGGGTATAGGGGTCCTGGTCCTGTCGCAGTACGTGGAGGAGCAGTACGCCACCGAACTGCTGGCCGGATCCAGCCGGGGCGTGGGCTATCTCCTGAAGGACCGGGTCGCGGAGGTCCGCGAGTTCGTGGACGCGGTCGTCCGGGTGGCCCGGGGCGGTACGGCGCTGGACCCGGAGGTCGTCCAGCAGCTGCTCGGCCGGAGCCGCAAGCAGGACGTGCTGGCGAATCTGACCCCGCGCGAGCGGGAGGTCCTCGGTCTGATGGCCGAGGGGCGGACGAACTCGGCGATCGCGAAACAGCTGGTCGTGAGCGACGGCGCGGTGGAGAAGCACGTCAGCAACATCTTCCTGAAGCTGGGCCTTTCGCCGAGTGAGGGGGATCACCGCCGGGTACTCGCGGTGTTGACCTACCTGAACTCCTGATGGCCTGACACTCTGTCAGATATGCGACGCGAACCTGGCACCGGAACAGTCTGGGGGGCGACAGAACGTGACGATTCAGAGCAAACAGGCATCTCAAAACGAGGTCCATGATGCGAGAAGTCCCGGGAAGGCCCCCCTCACCGTCGTAGGGTGGGCCACGGGACGGCCGGTCAGCCGACCGTCCCCCGAGCCTTCTCCCGCCTCCGGCGGAGAGAGCCCTTGCCGCGAGGGAGGTCCAGTTCAGTGACCAGCCAGGTCAGTAGCGAGGCCGGCGAGGCCCTGGTCGGGGAGCAGCGCAGCGCTCCGGCCGCGCCCCGCCACGGCGACGAGAAGGAAGTCCGGCGCCTCGATCGGGTGATCATCCGCTTCGCCGGTGACTCCGGTGACGGTATGCAGCTGACGGGTGACAGGTTCACCTCCGAGACGGCGTCCTTCGGGAACGACCTCTCGACGCTGCCGAACTTCCCCGCCGAGATCCGGGCCCCCGCCGGCACGCTGCCGGGCGTCTCCTCCTTCCAGCTGCACTTCGCGGACCACGACATCCTGACCCCGGGCGACGCCCCGAACGTGCTGGTCGCGATGAACCCCGCCGCCCTCAAGGCCAACATCGGCGACGTGCCGCGCGGCAGCGAGGTCATCGTCAACACGGACGAGTTCGCCAAGCGCGCCATGGCCAAGGTCGGCTACGAGACCTCGCCCCTGGAGGACGGCTCGCTCGACGGCTACCGGGTCCACCCGGTGCCGCTGACGACGCTGACGGTCGAGGCGCTGAAGGAGTTCGGCCTGTCGCGGAAGGAGGCCGAGCGGAGCAAGAACATGTTCGCGCTCGGGCTGCTCTCCTGGATGTACCACCGGCCGACCGAGGGCACCGAGACCTTCCTGCGCCAGAAGTTCGCGAAGAAGCCGCAGATCGCCGAGGCGAACGTGGCCGCGTTCCGGGCCGGCTGGAACTTCGGCGAGACGACCGAGGACTTCGCCGTCTCCTACGAGGTCGCCCCCGCGACCCGGGCGTTCCCCACCGGCACGTACCGGAACATCTCCGGGAACCTGGCCCTGTCGTACGGCCTGATCGCCGCCTCCCGCCAGGCCGACCTGCCGCTCTACCTGGGCTCGTACCCGATCACTCCCGCGTCGGACATCCTGCACGAGCTCAGCAAGCACAAGAACTTCGGCGTCCGCACCTTCCAGGCCGAGGACGAGATCGCCGGCATCGGCGCCGCGCTCGGCGCGGCCTTCGGCGGCTCGCTCGCCGTCACCACCACCTCCGGCCCGGGTGTGGCGCTCAAGTCCGAGACGATCGGACTCGCGGTCTCCCTGGAGCTGCCGCTGCTCGTCGTCGACATCCAGCGCGGCGGCCCCTCGACCGGTCTGCCGACCAAGACCGAGCAGGCGGATCTGCTGCAGGCGATGTACGGGCGCAACGGCGAGGCCCCGGTCCCGGTCGTGGCCCCGAAGACCCCGGCCGACTGCTTCGACGCCGCCATCGAGGCGGCCCGGATCGCGCTCACGTACCGCACGCCGGTCTTCCTGCTCTCCGACGGCTACCTCGCCAACGGCTCCGAGCCCTGGCGCATCCCCGACATCGACGAACTCCCGGACCTGCGCGTCCAGTTCGCCACCGGGCCGAACCACGAGCTCGCGGACGGCACCGAGGTCTTCTGGCCGTACAAGCGCGACCCGCAGACCCTCGCCCGGCCCTGGGCCGTGCCCGGCACCCCCGGCCTCGAACACCGCATCGGCGGCATCGAGAAGCAGGACGGCACCGGCAACATCAGTTACGACCCCGCCAACCACGACCTCATGGTCCGCACCCGGCAGGCCAAGATCGACGGCATCGACGTCCCGGACATCGAGGTCGACGACCCGGACGGCGCGCGGACCCTCGTCCTCGGCTGGGGCTCCACGTACGGCCCGATCACCGCGGCCGTCCGCCGGCTGCGCCGCGCCGGACACCCCATCGCGCAGGCCCACCTGCGCCACGTCAACCCCTTCCCCAAGAACCTCGGGGAGATCCTCGAACAGTACGAGAAGGTGGTGGTCCCGGAGATGAACCTGGGCCAGCTCGCCACCCTCGTCCGGGCGAAGTACCTCGTCGACGCCCGCAGCCACACCCAGGTGAACGGCATGCCGTTCAAGGCCGAGCAGCTCGCCGCGGCACTCAAGGAGGCCATCGATGACTGAGTCACTCCTGAACCTCGTGCCGAAGGCCGAAGCCACCCAGTCGATGAAGGACTTCAAGTCCGACCAGGAGGTGCGCTGGTGCCCCGGGTGCGGTGACTACGCCGTCCTCGCCGCCGTGCAGGGCTTCATGCCCGAACTCGGCCTGGCGAAGGAGAACATCGTCTTCGTCTCCGGCATCGGCTGCTCCTCCCGTTTCCCGTACTACATGAACACGTACGGGATGCACTCCATCCACGGCCGCGCCCCGGCCATCGCCACCGGCCTGGCCACCTCGCGCCGCGACCTGTCGGTGTGGGTCGTCACCGGTGACGGCGACGCGCTCTCCATCGGCGGCAACCACCTCATCCACGCCCTGCGCCGCAACGTCAACCTCAAGATCCTGCTCTTCAACAACCGGATCTACGGTCTGACCAAGGGCCAGTACAGCCCGACCAGCGAGCTCGGCAAGATCACCAAGTCGACCCCGATGGGCTCGCTCGACGCGCCCTTCAACCCGGTCTCGCTGGCGATCGGCGCGGAGGCGTCCTTCGTCGCCCGGACGGTGGACTCCGACCGCAAGCACCTCACCGAGGTCCTGCGCCAGGCCGCCGACCACCCCGGCACGGCGCTCGTGGAGATCTACCAGAACTGCAACATCTTCAACGACGGCGCCTTCGAGGTCCTGAAGGACAAGGACCAGGCCCAGGAGGCCGTGATCCGCCTGGAGCACGGGCAGCCGATCCGCTTCGGCACCGGCCTGGACAAGGGAGTCGTACGGGACCAGGCCACCGGCGACCTGAAGGTCGTCACGGTCACCCCCGAGAACGAGGCGCAGATCCTGGTCCACGACGCCCACTCCGCCTCCCCGACGACCGCCTTCGCCCTGTCGCGGCTGGCCGACCCGGACACGCTGCACCAGACCCCGATCGGGGTGTTCCGGTCGGTGGAGCGCCCGGTGTACGACACGCTGATGGCCGACCAGCTGGACACGGCGATCGAGCAGCACGGCAAGGGCGACCTGGGGCAGCTGCTCGCGGGGAACGACACCTGGACCGTCGTCGGCTGACGACAGCAGTACGGAGAGGGGCGCGGCCACGCGAGGCCGCGCCCCTCACTGCTTCTTCCAGCGCTTCTTCTCGTCGTCCGCCGCCTTCTCGAACTGGCCGAGGAAGCGCGGGACGCCCCGCTCGATCCGGTACAGGAACAGCTCCTCGATGTACGTGAAGTTCAGCACGTTCCGTTCGTCGAACCCGTATCTCTTCGTGATCCCCTGGTACGGGAACGTCCGCATCGCCCCTCGCAGAGCGACCCGTGCGACGTCCAGGTGCTGGCTCGACACCAGGCCCCTCATGCTCTCGGCCAGGCCGGTGACCGCGTCGTACGCCTCCGCCGCGTACCGTTCGACGGGCGCCGCGGCCGACAGCCCCCAGCGCTTGCGGTAGGCGGCGGTGAACGCCTTGGCCTCGGGCACCAGCGCCGGATCGACATAGGTGGTGCCGAAGTACCAGCCCTCGGCGGCCGGCCCCGCGACGGAGAGGAACTCCGGCCCCAGCGCGTACTCGACGCCGCCGCACATGCCGCCGTAGCCCTGCTGCTTCAGGGCCTTGGCGCAGAGCCCGGCCCGGCGCGGGGAGACGCCCGCGTAGAGCACGGCGTCGGGGCGGGCGGCAATCACGTCACGCACCGTCGGCCCGAAGTCCTCACCGGTCGCCGCCATCTGATGCACCGTCACAGTCTCGCCCGCCGCGCTCATGGTGGTCTTCGTGGAGTTGGCCGTCTGCCAGCTGTACTCACCCGCCGCCCGGTCGTCCACGACGGCGACCCGCTTGGCGCCCCGCGCGAGGGCGAGACCGTTGAAGGGCAGTTGCAGCATGCCGTGAGCGACACGCAGCTCGCGGTAGGTGGGGTTGGAGGTCTGGCCGGAGATGTCGCCCTGGTCGATGCCGACGGCCACGGTCGCCAACACGAGCCGACTCTTGTCGTACGTGTCCGCGACGGCCATCACGGTCTCGCGGGTGGTGGGGCCGAGCACGGCCATGACGGCCGCGTCCTTCACGAACTCCCGCGCCACCGCGGCGGCCCGGGTCGGGTCACCCCCGTCGTCCCGTACCTTCACCGCCAGGCCGAAGGGCCGGTCGGAGCGGGCGTTGAAGGTCTCGACGGCCAGCCTCGCCCCGCGCTCCTGGGCGCGTCCGTCCGCCTTGCGGGTGCCGCTCAGATCGGTCTGGACTCCGATCGTGTACGTGGGCAGGGCCGTGGGCGACCCGCCCGCGCCGCCCGGCGCGCGGTCACGGTTCACGAGCCAGGCCGTCAGTCCGCCGGCCCCGGCGACGGCGGCCGCGGAGCCCAGCGCCAGGACACGCCGCCGTGACGGCGACGTACGGGCCGGTCCGGCGGAGGGCACCAGGACGGTCGGCTCCGCCACGGGCAGGTCCAGGACCCGTGCGGAGCGCTCCGCGATCAGCGCGGGCAGGCCGGGCGGCAACCAGTCCCCCGCCGGCCCCTCGGCCGGCCCCTCGGCCGGCCCCAGCGCGGCTCGTACCTCGGCCGCCGTGGGCCGGTCCGCGGGGTCCTTGGCCAGACAGGCGGTCACCAGCGGCAGCAGCGCCTCCGGTACGTCGTCGAGGTCGGGCTCCTCGTGGACGGTGCGGTACACGACCGCGGCCACCCCGCCCGTACCGAAGGGGCGCCGGCCGGTCGTCGCGTACGCGAGCACGCACCCCAGCGAGAAGACGTCGCTCGGCGGACCGACCTCACCGGCGCCGGTGACGCGGGCCTGCTCGGGGGCGAGGAAGCCGGGCGTGCCGATCATCGCGTCGGTGGCGGTGAGGGCGGTGACCCCGGCCGACCGGGCGATGCCGAAGTCGATCAGGCGCGGCCCGTCGAGTGCGAGCAGCACGTTGCCGGGCTTGACGTCCCGGTGGACGAGTCCCGCCTCGTGCATGCCCGTGAGCGCGTCGGCGAGCCGGGCGCCCAGGGCCCGTACGGTCGGCTCGGGCAGGGCGCCGTGCACGCCGACGGCCTCGGCGAGCGAGGGCCCCGGCACGAACTCGGTGGCCAGCCAGGGCTCCCGGGCCTCCGGGTCGGAGCCGAGGACGCGGACCACCCAGCGGCCGGTGATCCGCTCGGCGACCCGTGCCTCCCGCCGGAACCGCTCCCGGAAGCCGGGGTCGGCGGCGTGCTCGGCGCGGATCAGCTTGAGCGCGGCGAGCGCGCCGCCGGCGGACCGGGCGAGGTAGACGACGCCCATGCCGCCGGCACCGAGCCGGCCGAGCAGGCGGTATCCGGCGATCGCCGACGGATCGGCGGGGCGGAGGGGCTGCACGTGTCAGGTCCGTCTCTTCTTCGGCGGGCCGCCGGGGGCGAACTCCAGTGGTTTGTAGCGGCCGTTCTCCACCGCGTACATGAAGGTGCCGACGGCCCCCGGGTGCAGTTCGCCGGTCTGGGCGTCGAAGACATAGCCGCCCATGACGCCCTGGTACCGCACCTTGCGCAGGAGGGGCACGAGTTCGGTGCGGTCGGGGCGCTTCCCGCCCTTGGCGGCCTTCTCCACCTCCTGGAGCAGGATGTTGACCGCGTCGAATGACTCGCCCGTGTAGAAGGCGGGGGCCGCGCCGTACCGTTTGCGGTGGGCGGCGACGAAGGGCGACGCCGCCTTGACGGTCGTGGCGTCGACGACCGGGGCGCCGAGCACCCAGCCCTCCGCGGCGTCCCCCGCCTCCGCCGGGAACCGGGGCTCGAACACGTGCTGCCCGGTGATCTTCATGCCCGTGAAGCCGAGTTCGTCGAGCGCCCGGGCGGCGAGGACGGCGCTCGGGGTGAGGCCGCAGTGGACGTACGCGTCCATGCCTTCCGCCATCATCTCGCCGAGCACGCGCTTGTAGTCCGTGGTCCCCGCGGGCACCACGCGGGGAACGGGGACGAGACCCGTCTGCCGGAAGGCGAAGTTCGCGCCGCCGATGTACTGCCAGGCGTAGGTGTCGTCGGTGCGGTCCTGCAGGATGCCGGGCCGGACGCTCCGGGTCTTCGTGAGGACGTAATAGGCGAGGCAGGTGCCCGCGATGGCGTGCTGCGGGCATGCCTGCAGCATCGAGAGTCCCTGGCCGAGGTTGGCGTTGATCAGCATGTTCGACCCGGCGGAGACCGTGATCAGGGGCAGGAGTGCTTCGTCGTACGCCGGGAGCGCGGCCAGACCGGTGTAGTCGGAGGTCGGGCCGAGGACGCCGAGGACGTCGGGGTCACCGGTGAGGACGCGCGCCGCGGCCAGAGCCCTGTTCTTGTCCCCGCCGTCGTCGGAGACCTTGAGCTCGAGGGTGAAGGGCTTGTCCTTACGGGCGTTGAACTGCTCGACCGCGAGTCGGGCGCCGCGTTCCTGCGCGCGGCCGATGTTCTTGGCGGGGCCGGTCAGATCCGCGTGCACGCCGATGATCCAGCGTCGCTTCTTCGGCGTCGGACCGGCCTTCCGGTCCTCCTTGCCGTCGTCCCGCAGCGCGGCCCAGGCGGCGATGCCACCTCCCGCGGCGAGGGCGACCCCTCCCCCTGACGCCAGGAGCAGGAACTTCCGTCTGCTGGGAGCCGGTTGGTCGCCGGTGTCCGATGCGTCGAGCTGCGTGGCGTCGATCTCGGGCAGGGCGAGCATCGCGGCCGAGCGTTCGGCGATGGTCCGGACGACGGGCGCGGGCAGCCAGTCGGCGGCGGCGCCCGGCGTGTCCTCCGTGAGGCGGGCGGCGATCTCCTCGGCGGTGGGCCGTCGGTCCGGGTCCTTGGTGAGGCAGGCCCGCAGGAGGTCCAGGAGCCCGTCCGGCACGCCGTCGAGGTCGGGCTCGTCGTGGACGGTGCGGTACAGCAGGGCGTCGACCGCTCCCGTACCGAAGGGCGGGCGCCCGGTCGCCGCGTAGGCCAGGAGGCAGCCGAGGGCGAAGACGTCGCTGGGCGGGCCGATCTCGGGGGCGCGGGCCTCGGCCTGTTCGGGGGCGAGGAAGCCGGGGGTGCCGACGACCATGCCGGTGGAGGTGAGCGCGGTCTCCCCCGTCGTCCGCGCGATGCCGAAGTCGATGAGGCGCGGGCCGTCGACGGCGAGGAGGACGTTGCCGGGTTTGACGTCCCGGTGGACGAGACCGGCCTCGTGCACGGCGGCGAGCGCGCGGGCGACGGCGCCGCCGAGGATCCGTACGCCGCGCTCCGTCAGCGGGCCGTGCGCGGTCACGGCCTCGCCGAGCGAGGGCCCGGGGACGAAGGCGGTCGCCATCCACGGCTCGGGCGCGTCCGGGTCGGCGCCGGTGACGGGGACGGCCCAGGGGCTGGAGACCCGGCGGGCGGCCTCGACCTCGCGGCGGAAGCGGGCACGGAAGTCGGCCTGGTCGGCCTGGTCGGCGTGGGTGACCTTCACGGCGGCGAGTTCGCCGTTGTCCGTACGGCCGAGGTAGACCACGCCCATGCCACCGGCGCCGAGCCGGCCGAGGAGCCGGTAGCCGGCGATCGACGAGGGATCGGAGGGCAGCAGCGACTGGAGTGCGGCGGGGCTCACGACCGGACCTCCAGCTGGTCCTCGGCGCGCTCGACCATTCTGACGAGGGCCTGGACCTGCGCGTTGTCGGTGTCCTTGGCGGTGTGGCCGGGCGCGCCCTTGACGACGGCGGTGACGGTGACCTGCCCGACGCGGGACTGGTACCAGGAGTACGTCTGCTCGCCCTTGACGGAGTCGTTGACGTACGTCCCCGCCTCCCTGAGCGAGTCCACGGCGGTGAAGTTGCCGCCGACGCCGAAGGGGCTGCCGAGGGACATCAGGCCGCTGATCCGCTCCCCGTCGCGCAATCGCTGGTCGGGGCAGCGCAGCGCCTCCTCCAGCGTCTCGGCCATCTCCCAGTCGGCGTCGGTCTCGGTGCGGTGGACGGTGACGATCGCGGAGACCCGCAGCGCCCCCTTGCCCGCGCCGGCGGGGATCTCGCTGTAGGCGGTGACGCTGTGGAGCACGGACGCCGGGCGGGTGCCGGTCTCCCACGTGCACTGCTTGCCGAGGACGGGCCAGTAGCCGTCGGGGCTGAGGTGCGGGGTGCGCTCGACGTAGTCCGAGCCCCAGGAGTCGGGGCCGGCGACGACCGCGAGGGCGAGCCGCTTGGCGTCGGCCTCGTTCTTCGGGGCGCGCTTCGGGTCCGGGGTGAAGCCGAGCCCCGTGGGCGTGGACGTGGGCGGCGGTGCGGTCGCGGGCGGCGCGGTCGTGCCACCGGGACTTCCCTTGCTCTCGGGGCGCTTCCCGTCGTCCTCCGAGCCCGATCCCGATCCCGAGCCCGAGCAGCCCGTCAGGATCAGGCCGCAGGTCAGTAAGGAGCCGCAGGCGCGCAGCAGCACGCTTCGATACCCGTACGTCACGCATCCCCCACGCACGCTCACACATTCCCCGAGTGGTGAGCAGATCGTACGACGCACGGGTCCAACACGCCCTGGTTACAACATCATTGGGATGATCCGGCGGTGCTCGCGCGGCACGCCTCGCCCCCTGCACGTCATGACCGTATCGCGATACGGGCATGACAGCCTGCCCTGTGTGGCGCTACCGTCGACAGGACGGCGCGGCGCAGGCAGGGCAGGGCGGGAGATTCGGTGAACGAGCAGAGCGAGAGACGTGCGGGACTCCTCTACGGGATCGGCGCCTACGGCATGTGGGGCCTGGTCCCGCTCTTCTGGCCGCTCCTGAAGCCGGCCGGGGCGGTCGAGATCCTCGCCCACCGGATGGTGTGGTCACTGGCCGTCGTCGGCATCGCGCTCCTCGCGCTGCGCCGCTGGGGCTGGATACGCGACCTGATGCGCAGCCCGCGCAAGCTGGGCCTGATCGCGGTGGCCGCGGCGGTGATCACCGTCAACTGGGGCCTCTACATCTGGGCCGTCAACTCCGGCCAGGTCGTCGAGGCCTCCCTCGGCTACTTCATCAACCCCCTCGTCACCATCGCCATGGGCGTCCTGCTCCTGAAGGAGCGGCTGCGGCCCGCGCAGTGGGCGGCGGTCGGTGTCGGCTTCGCGGCCGTCCTCGTCCTCGCGATCGGGTACGGGCGGCCGCCGTGGATCTCGCTGATCCTGGCGTTCTCGTTCGCCGTCTACGGCCTGGTGAAGAAGAAGGTCAACATCGGCGGGCTCGAGTCGCTGGCCGCCGAGACCGCGGTCCAGTTCCTGCCCGCCCTCGCCTATCTGCTGTGGCTCGGTGCGCAGGGCTCCGCCACCTTCGGCGCCGAGGGCGCCGGGCACGCGGCGCTGCTCGCGGCGACGGGCGTCGTGACGGCCGCGCCGCTGGTCTGCTTCGGGGCGGCGGCGATCCGGGTGCCGCTGTCGACGCTGGGGCTGCTGCAGTACCTGGCGCCGACGTTCCAGTTCCTGCTGGGGGTCGCGTACTTCCACGAGGCGATGCCGCCGGAGCGCTGGGCGGGCTTCTCGCTGGTGTGGCTGGCGCTGACGATCCTGACCTGGGACGCGCTGCGCACGGCACGGCGCAGCCGGGCGCGGGCGGAGGCCGCCCTCGCCGCCGCGACGGCCGCCCACTCCCCTGCCACGGTGGCCGAGGCCCCCTCGCCCCAGCCCGGCCGCTGAGCTCGTCCCGCCGGCGGGTCGGCGGGTCGGCAGGCCGGCAGGCCGGCAGGCCGGCGGGTCGGCAGGCCGGCAGGCCGGCAGGCCGGCACACCGGGGTTCCGGGGTGCTCACGCGCCCAGCAGGTCGTACTCCCGGATCAGCCAGCACACCGCCGTGAGCCGCAGCGTCGCGAAGTCGTACCCGACCGGCTCGACCCAGTCGACCTCCGCCAGCCAGTCGGTGAAACCGAGGACGTAGTCGGACAGGTCCTCCCGCCGCACGGCCCGCCGGACCGCCGGGATCTCCGATCCCCGCTGGGCGGGGATCAGGGCGTCGCACACCGCGGCCGCGTGCTGATCGACCGCGGCCACGAGCCCCGGATCGGAGGAGAACTCCGAGAGCCGGGGCATGTACTGGGCGGCGACGCCGACCAGCGGGCAGCCGGGGGAATCGTTCATTCCTCCACACTAGGACGACGTCCGGCCCGCGAGACAGTGACCTTGGTCGCAGATTCCGGAACTTCCGGCGCGCCGGCAGCCTCATGTGCCATGGGCGCCTTGGGTCGCTCCTTGGGCCACCCCTTGGCCCCCTTGCTCCGCGCCCCGGTCGCCGTGACCGTCGGGGTTCACGCCTCCTGTTCCAGCAGCGTCGCCTCCACCCGTGCCATCACGCTCTTCCAGTGCGCCCGCTGCCGCTCGCGCTCCTCCGCGTCCGCCATCCGCTCCTGGTGGAAGCGCAGCACGGCCTTGCCGTCGCCCGCCGCCGAGACGGCGACCTGCAGGGTGGTCGTGCCGTACGTGAGACGGACGCGGTCGCCGGGCCGGTAGCCGCGCACCTCGCCGAAGGCGTACGACTCGCCCTTCTCCGTGGGCAGTTCGATCCCCTCCCCGAGCCAGAGCGCCACGCCCTCGGGGCTCGCGATGAAGTCCCAGACGGCGGCGGCGGGCAGGGGCAGGGTCTTCGAGACGCCGATCTCCCAGCCGGCGTCCTTCGTCAGGCCTGTCGTCGTCATGCCGTCTCTCCCTCCGCGTGTGTACGGGCCCGGTGCGCCCGCACCTTGTGACGGTTGCCGCACCGCTCCATGGCGCACCAGCGGCGGCGCCCGGGGCGGGACGTGTCCACGAACAGCAGGTAGCAGTCGTCGGAGCCGCATTCGCGGATCCGGTCGGCGTGGGGGCCGGTGAACAGCTCGATCGCGTCGCGCGCGACGGTCGAGAGCAGCGCGGTCGCGGTGGCCCCCGGGGCCCAGGCGTGCGCGCCGTCGGCGGTCATCCGCGGGACGAGCGGGGGCCGGGCGGCGGCCTCGTTGAGGAGGGCGAGGTCCTCCGGCGCGAAGGGGTGGCCGTACACGCGGGCATGGGCGAGCCCCCACAGCGCGTCCCGTGTCTCGCGTACGCGCGCCAGCTCGGCCGCCGTGACCGTCACGTCGAGCCCGCTCCCGGTCCGGGAGCCGAGCCCGAGCCGGCACCGGCGGGCCCAGTCCAGCAGCCCGTCGGGCTCGTCGAGGACTTCGTACCGCGCGGCCACGGGGCCGGGACCGCCCGTGAGCAGCAGCTCCAGGCAGAGCGCGCCCGCGTCGAAGCGGAACCGCTGCCCATCGAGGGCGACAAGGGACATTCCGGTTGTGGCCTGCATCACGTAACTAGTATAACTGGTTACATGACACCGATCCATTGGAAGCTCGTGATCGACGCCGGCGATCCGCACGCCCAGGCCGCCTTCTGGGCCGCCGCCCTCGGCTACCGGCAGGAGGACCACAGCGCCCTCATCGAACGCCTTCTCGCCGCCGGCGCCGCGCCGCCCGAGCAGACGGTCACCGTCGACGGACGCCTCTCCTGGCGGGATCTGGCCGCCGTCCGCCACCCGGACGACCCGCACGACGCCGGTTCGGACGCCGGCCTGGGCCGCCGCGTGCTCTTCCAGCGCGTCCCGGAGAAGAAGACCGTCAAGAACCGCGTCCACATGGACCTCCACCCCGGCCCCGAAACGGGTGGCCGGGAGGCGGAGGTCACGCGCCTGGAGTCCCTGGGCGCGTCGGTCCTGCGCCGGGTGTCGGAACAGGGCGGCACGTGGGTGGTCATGGCGGACCCGGAGGGCAACGAGTTCTGCGTGCAGTGACCGTCAGACCGGCCGCCGCACCTCGAACTGGAAGCAGCCGTACTCGACGGCCCTGACGTGCACGAGAGCGACGCGCGGGTCGGCGAAGGCCTCCCCGAAGGCCTTGTCGAAGCCCGCGGTCGCCTCCTGCGGAATCTCCAGGAGCCGCCCGCCGACGATCCTCCCCTCGGCGTCGTACCGGCGAAGGACACGGAGGGCGCCGGGCCGGTCGAAGGGGTACGCCTCCGTGCGACCGGCCGCGGGCCCGCCGCACTCCTCGGCATGGATGAAGACCGGCCCCTGCTCGTCGTACGCCCCGGGCCCGGCCCCGGTCTCGGCCGCCCAGCGCCGCAGCGGCGCGTACGAGACGAGCGCGATCCGCTCCCCCGGCTCGACACCCCGGAGACAGCAGCGCAACGGGTCCCCCGCCTCGGCGGCGGTGAAGGGCACGCAGGGCCGCCCGGCGTCGTCGACGACCCGAAGCCGGACGAGGGCAGCGGGCTCGATGGCCCGCACGGTGTAGGTGGTCATGCGCCCAGGCTCACGCGGGAGGCCACTGAGCGCTGGCGGTCTTCGGACACGGAGGTGTCCGGGGGCGTGGAGAAAGGACCCCCGTCGGCGGTCTAGTCGACCGAGCCCGAGCCCGAGCCGCCGCTCCGGTCCAGGGACCGGCTCTTGCGGCGCTCCCGGCGCAGCAGTTCGCCCAGCACCAGGGTCGCGGTGGCCACCGCCCGCACCCACCGTGGGCCGCCCCGCGCCGCCCAGACGACGCAGACGCATCCTCCGACGACGAGCACGAGGACGCCGGACAGGACGAGTACGGCCATGTTGATCCCCCTCTTGTGATCTCTTGTGATCTCTTGCGATGACGGTCACCGCGATCCTCTCAGCCGTAAGCGCGTTGCGGTCGGCCGGGGGCGCGGGCAAGGCCGGCGGGCCGGCATGGCGATCTTCGTGCACCTGACACCGGAGACGACGGCCGCCGAGGCCGTGCGCACGGTGCGCGCGCTCCGGGATCCGCGGGGTACGACAGGTCAACGGGTGGCGCTACTTCCCCGACGCCCATGGGACGACGCCCTGTCTCTGCGCCGGGTGTCAGGTCCGCGGGGAGTACGGATCACAGCGGCTGCGGGCACGCGGACCCCGCCCCGAAGTCGGCTTCCTGCTCCGCGAGTTGGCCGGGGATCCCGATCCCGACGTACGGGAAGCGCGGTGACGGACGCGCGTCCGGTGAGCGAACAGTCCTGACCGGTTTCCGCTCTTGACGGTAAGTCAAACTCTCGTTGAACATTCACCACGCACACCAGGCACCGCACAGCGCAGCACTCGCACAGCTCCAACGCCTCGCGGCTCCCACGCCACGGGGCGTCTCGCACGTTCCGTCCCATCCCCAGTTCGGAATTCGGAGCCCCCACATGAATCTCTCCGTGCCCAGACGCGCCGCCGCGCTCTCCCTGACGGCCGCGCTCACCCTCGCCGGGTTCACCGGCGCGTCCGCGAACGCGACGCCCGCCGCCACCCTGGCCGCGCCCGACATCCCGGTCGCCAACGTCAAGCAGCACCTCGCCGACCTCCAGTCGATCGCCAACGCCAACGGCGGCAACCGCGCCCACGGCCGCACCGGCTACAAGGCGTCCATCGACTTCGTGAAGGCCAAGCTGGACGCGGCCGGATACACCACCACCATCCAGCAGTTCACGTACAACGGCACCACCGGCTACAACCTGATAGCCGACTGGCCCGGCGGCGACCCCAACCAGGTCCTCATGGCCGGCGCGCACCTCGACTCCGTCTCCTCCGGCGCCGGGATCAACGACAACGGCTCCGGGTCCGCCGCGATCCTCGAGACCGCGCTCGCCGTCTCCCGGGCCGGGCTCCAGCCCACGAAGCATCTGCGCTTCGGCTGGTGGGGCGCCGAGGAGCTCGGGCTCGTCGGGTCGAAGTACTACGTCAACAACCTGCCGACCACCGAGCGTTCGAAGATCAGCGGCTATCTGAACTTCGACATGATCGGCTCGCCCAACCCCGGCTACTTCGTCTACGACGACGACCCGGCGATCGAGCAGACCTTCAAGGACTACTTCGCCGGCCTCGGCGTGCCCACCGAGATCGAGACCGAGGGCGACGGCCGCTCCGACCACGCCTCGTTCAAGAACGTCGGCATACCCGTCGGCGGGCTCTTCACCGGCGCCAGCCGGGTCAAGACCAGCGCGCAGGTCCAGAAGTGGGGCGGTACGGCCACGGCCTTCGACCGCTGCTACCACTCCTCCTGCGACACCACCGCGAACATCAACGACACCGCCCTGGACCGCAACAGCGACGCCGTCGCCCACGCGATCTGGACCCTGTCGGCGGGCACGACGACCCCGCCGCCGGGGCCCGTCTTCGAGAACACGGCCGACGTGTCCATCCCGGACAACGGCGCCGCGGTGACCTCCACGGTCAACGTCACCGGTGTCACCGGCAACGCGCCCGCCACGCTCAAGGTCGGCGTGGACATCATCCACACCTGGCGCGGTGACCTGGTCGTCGACCTCGTGGCCCCCGACGGCTCGGTCTACAACCTCAAGCCGTTCTCGTCCTCCGACTCGGCCGACAACGTCCAGACCACCTACACGGTCAACGCCTCCAGCGAGGTCGCCAACGGCGCCTGGAAGCTGCGGGTCCAGGACAAGGCCGCGTACGACACCGGCTACATCAACAGCTTCAAGCTGACGTTCTAGTACGAGCCAGTACGAGCCAGTACGAGCCAGTACGAGAAAAGCGCCCGGGTGGGTCGGTGACACTCAGCCCCGACCCACCCGGGGTCCCACTCACTTACCGGCGTTCGCCGCGTCCACCAGCGCGTCCTTGGTGACCGCGCCGACGTAGACCTTGCCGTCGTCCGTCATCAGCGCGTTGACGAGCTTCGTCTTGAAGACGGTGCCCGAGCCGAACTTCCCGGTCACCCTGTCGCCGAGCGCGTCCAGGAAGCCCTGGGCCTCCTTCGGCGCCTCGTCCGTCTTCGGCGCCGGGGCGCCGGTGTCGAGCTTCGCGATCGTCGTCCAGCCCTCGCCGATGACGTTCACGCCCTCGCCCTTGGCGCCGGTGAGCTCCGCGAGGCCGCCGAACTCCTTCGCGAAGTCCTCGGGGGCCTTCTCGTGCTCCGGAGCGCCCTCCGTCACCTTCGCGCCCTTCGGCGCCTTGAAGTCGAACGTCGAGGCCGCCGGCTTGCCGAAGTCGACCTTCGTGAAGCCCGCGTCGACGACCGGCTTGCCGCCCTCGACCGAGGCGAGCGTGAACTTCAGCGGGGTGCCGTTCTGGGCGTCCACCGCGACCTTCACCGACTCGACCGTCGAGCCGCTCTGCTTCGGCTTGATCACCAGCTGGTACGCGTCCCGGCCGGCCACCTTCGCCGTCCCGCCCACCGTGATCGACGTCGTGCCGTCCGCGGCCTTCAGGATCTCGTCCGCGAGCTCCTTCGGGGTGGTCGGGAGCTCCTTCTCCGGCGCCTCGCCCGCGCGGCCCGCGCCCTTCTCGTGGAACGCCTCGTTCGACTTGCTGTCGTACGCCCAGACGTCGTCGCCGTTGTGGATCAGGCTGTACTCGTCCGCGCCGTCCAGGATCGTCAGCTTCTGCCTGTCCGGGCCGTCCGCGGCCACGCGCAGCGTGTGCGTCCCCGAGACCAGCTGCGTCAGCTTCTCCTGCGGGTCCGCGGACGCCGAGCCGCCGGCCGCCCCGCCGAGCAGCCCCGCGAAGGACGGCAGCCCCAGGTCCGTGCTGATCTTCATCGTGCCGGAGAGCGTCTGGGTGTCGGACGCGGCGATCTTCTCGATGAGCTGCTGCGCCGTGATCTCCGGCAGGTCGGGGTCACCCGACGCCGCCAGCGCCGGTACGAGCCCGATGGTCGCCGCTGCCACCCCGGCCACCGCGACCGGGACGACGTAGCGGCTCGTCTTACGGGTGTCTGCCATGGTCTGCTCTACCTCCGTGGTCGATGACTCCATCTGACCAAAGCGGCGGTACGGAATCGTCAGACTCCGGGCTCAACCTCACGTACTGCTACGGGATGACAGCCCCCTAGGGAGACCTACCCCGCCCGGCCTACCGGCCCCCGGCTACCCGGCCCGGTGGACCACCGCGTCGCACAGCTCCTCCAGGGCCGCCTTCGCGTATCCCTCGGGCAGCGGCGCGAGCATCGCGCGCGCCTCCTCCGCGTACCGCACGGTGTCCCGCCGGGCCTGCTCCAGGGACGGGTGGACCCGCAGCCGCCGCAGGGCCTCCGCGAGGCGCGCGTCGTCGCCGAGGTCGCCGTCGATCAGCTCGACCAGCTCCAGGTCCTCCGGGCGCCCGTGCGCGGCCGCCTGGGCCCGCAGGTGGAGGACCGGGAGCGTCGGGATGCCCTCGCGCAGGTCGGTGCCCGGGGTCTTGCCGGACTCGTGGGAGTCGGAGGCGATGTCGAGGACGTCGTCGGCGAGCTGGAAGGCGACGCCGAGCCGCTCGCCGTACTGGGTGAGGATGTCGACGACGCCCTCGTCCGCGCCGGACATCATGGCGCCGAAGCGGCAGGAGACGGCGACGAGCGAGCCCGTCTTGCCGCCCAGGACGTCGAGGTAGTGCTCGACCGGGTCGCGGTCGCCCTGCGGGCCGGCCGTCTCCAGGATCTGGCCGGTGACCAGGCGTTCGAACGCCTCCGACTGGATGCGTACGGCCTCGGGTCCGAGGTCCGCGAGCGTGTGCGAGGCGCGGGCGAAGAGGAAGTCACCCGTCAGGACGGCGATCGAGTTGCCCCATCGGGTGTTCGCGCTCTCGACACCGCGCCGTACGTCGGCCTCGTCCATGACGTCGTCGTGGTACAGCGTGGCCAGATGGGTGAGCTCGACGACGACGGCCGAGGGCACGACACCCGGCGCGTAGGGGTCGCCGAACTGGGCGGCGAGCATCACGAGCAGCGGCCTGAAGCGCTTGCCGCCGGCCAGGACGAGGTGCTGCGCGGCCTCCGTGATGAACGGGACCTCGCTCTTGGTGGCGTCGAGGAGCCCTGCCTCCACGGCCGCCAATCCGGTCTGGACATCGGCCTCAAGAGCCTGGTCCCGCACGCTAAGACCGAACGGCCCGACGACGGTCACGAGGGGGTCTCCTGTCTGCTGACGCCTGCTGACGATCACACGGATTGTCGATGTGTCGCTCGATTCACTCAAGTCAGCGTATCCGGTCGCGTTTCGATCACCGTGGGCGCCTTCCCGCCACCCCCGGTATGTTCGTGATCAGCTCATACGACCAGGAGTGGGTGGTTTGCCCCGAACAGTGATCGACCCCGACACGAACGGCGAGCGGCCACCGCCTCAGGTCGATCATGCTCTCTTCGGCCGACCGAGGGAGGTCCGTCATGCGCATCCGCACCGAGTTCCCGTACGAGACGTCCCACGAAGATGTCCGGATCCCGCTGCCGGACGGCACCAGGCTGTACGCGCGCGTGTGGCGGCCGCTCACCGACGAGCCCGTCCCCGCCCTCCTGGAGTACCTCCCGTACCGCCTCACCGACTGGACCGCGCCCCGCGACCGGCAGCGCCACCCCTGGTACGCCGGGCACGGCTACGCCTCCGTCCGTGTCGACGTGCGCGGGCACGGCAACAGTGAGGGGCTGCCCGGCGACCCGTACGACCCGGTCGAGCTGGCCGACGGTGTGGCGGTGGTGCACTGGCTCGCCGAGCAGCCCTGGTGCAGCGGGCGGGTGGGCATGTTCGGGATCTCCTGGGGCGGCACCGACGCGCTCCGGATCGCCGCGCTCGCCCCCGAGCCGCTGAAGGCCGTCGTCACGGTCTGCTCGACCGATGACCGCTACGACAACGAAGGCCACTACATGGGCGGCTCCGTCCTCGCCGTGGACATGCACGCCTGGTCGGCCACGATGCTCGCCTTCGTGTGCCGGCCGCCGGACCCGCGGTACGTGGGCGACGAGTGGCGGTCCATGTGGCTGCGGCGCCTGGAGGGGGTGGAGCCGCTCGTCCACACCTGGCTCGCCCACCAGACCCGGGACGCGTACTGGAAGCACGGCAGCGTCCGCGAGGACTACGGCGCGATCCGGGCCGCCGTGCTCGCGGTCGGCGGCTGGCACGACCCGTACCGCGACACCGTGCTGCGGCTCGTCGAGCACCTCCCCCAGGACCGGGTCCGCGGGATCATCGGCCCCTGGTCGCACCACTACCCGGACCGCGACCTGCCGCCGGGCCCGGCGATCGGCTTCCTCCAGGAGACCCTGCGCTGGTGGGACCACCACCTCAAGGGCGCCGACAACGACGTCATGGCCGAGCCGCTGCTGCGCTCCTGGATCAGCGCGTCGCACCCGCCGGCGACGGTGTACGAGGAGCTGCCGGGCCGCTGGGTCGCCGACCCCGCCTGGCCGTCCCCGAACATCACCCCGGTGACGTACGCCTTCCAGGGCGACCCGGTCGTGGTCGACTCCCCCCAGCAGACCGGCCTGGACGCGGGGCGCTTCCTCCCCCTCGGCAAGGACGCCGACCTGCCGCCCGACCAGCGCGACGAGGACGCCCACTCGGCCTGCTTCGACTTCGCGGTCCCGGAGGACGGCGCGCCGATCGAGATCCTGGGCCGGCCCCGCGTGAGCCTCTCCCTGCGGCCCGGCGCCCCCACGGGCCAGGTGATCGCCCGCCTCTGCGACATCGCCCCTGACGGCGCCTCGACCCTCGTCACGCGCGGGGCGCTGAACCTCTCCGCCCGCTACGGGCACGACCGGGCGGTGGAGGCCGTGGTCGGCGAGAGCGAGGCGTACGTGTTCGAACTGAACGGCATCGGCCACACCTTCCCGCCCGGCCACCGCGTCCGCCTCGCGGTCTCCTCCGCGTACTGGCCCTGGATCTGGCCCCAGCCCGACGCGGCGGGCTTCACCCTCGACCCGTCCTCCTCGAACCTGACCCTGCCGGTGCGCCGCCACACCCACGACGCGGTCGAGTGGCAGCAGCCGGAACACTCCGAGCCGCTGCTCGTGAGCATCCCGGCGACCCTGGAGGAGCCCCGCCCGGAACGGCTCGTGGTGCGTGACGTGGCCAAGGGCGAGTGGCGCCTGGAGGTCGATCCCCGGTACGGCGGCACGCGGGTCCATCCGGACGGCCTGGAATTCACCGAGGACGCCCTGGAGACGTACACGGTCCACGAATCCGACCCACTGTCCGCCCGCACCCGCTCGGACTGGTCGATCCGGCTGCACCGGCCGGAGTCGGCGTGGGACGTGACGGTCGAGTCGCATTCGGAGATCTCGTGCGAGGCGGATGTATTCGTCACGTCGAACGAGGTGGTGTGCAAGGAGGGCGGGGAAGTCGTCTTCCACCGGACATGGGAACAACGAATTCCGCGTACGGCGGGGTGAACTCCTCTCGTACGAAAGGGAAAAGCCCCGCTTCCCGAAAAGGGAGGCGGGGCCTTTCATCGCTGTCAGGCGTCGGCGCCGGCCTTACGGCGACGGACGACGAACATCGCCCCGGCACCGAGAACGACGGCCGCGCCACCCGCGAGGGCGATCTGCGGAACGGCGCTGTTCGAACCGGTCTTGGCGAGCGAGCCGGTGGTGCCACCGGTCACGGGGGTGGTGGAGGTGCCACCCTGCTGGGTGGTGTTGTTGTTGCCCTTCTGGCCCGTGGCGTCGTCGACCTTGCCCGGGTCGGTGCCCTTGGCGAGGATCTCGAACTCGTAGTACTCCAGGTCCGGAGTACCACCGCAGGACTCGTCGTCGTTCCAGTAGTCACCGGCGACGAAGGTGGCTCCCTGGCCGGCCGGGGTGTCCGCGTCGAGCGTCAGCCGCAGCTTGACGTCGACGGAGGACTTGGCGTTCAGCGAGCCGATCTCCAGGCTCTCGGCCCCGGTGAGCTCCGTCCACTCCGAGTTGACGGGCGCCCACTCGAGGGTGAGGAACTTGTCGAGCTCCTTGAGGCCCTTCTCGTCGAAGGCGTGGACGGCGGCGTACGGGTACACCTCGTCCATCTTCTTGTCGGTGCCGTTCGTCACGCGCAGCGTGAAGTTGACGGTCGTACCGGCGACGACCTTCTCCGGCAGCCCCTTGACGACGGTGGTGAAGTCCGGCTCGGGGACGCAGTCCTCGACCGGCTCCTCACCCTCCTCGGCCTCCTCGGCCTCGGCGAGCGCCTTCTCCGCCGCCTTGAGCGCCTTGAGGGCCTCTTCCTTGGTCTTCTGCGCGGTGCCGAGCTTGGTGAAAGCGGCGACATTGGCGTCCTCGAGGGCCTTCTGGGCCTCGGTCACCTTGGCGTCGGCTGCGGTCTTGGCCGCGGCAGCGGTCTCGGCGACAGCCTTGGCGTCGGTGACAGCCTTCTCCGCCTCGGCCTTCTGCTCCTCCGTGGCGTCGGCGGGCAGGGCGGCCAGGGCGGTCTCGGCCTCGGCGACCTTGGCGTCGGCGGCGGCCTTGTCCTCGGCGGCCTTCCCGGAGAGCTCCTTGGCCTCGCTGACGGCGATCTGGAGCGCGTTCTCGGGGTCCTGCAGCGCCGCGACCGCCTTCTGGGCGTCGGCCTCGGCGATGACGGCGATGTCGTAGGCCTTCTGGGCGGCGGCGACCGCGAGCTTCAGCTGCTCGATCGTCGGCTGCTGCTCCTGCGTCTGCGACGTGGACGGGTTGGTCTCCGCGAATGCCGGGGCAGCGGAAAGGAGCACAACCGGCGTGGTCACGGCAGCGGCCACGGCAGTCGCGAGAATGCGGCGAATCTTCAAGGTGGACCTTTTTCCCGGTCGGTGAAGACGACTGAAAATGATGTGGGGATCGCGCCTACGGGGACCTCACGCGGCGCGATGCAGCCCGATCGTATGACCCGGATAAGACCCTGGAAAAGGGGGAATTGAACGCGCTCAGACGCACAGCCCCCGCACAGCACGCATAAAGCGCGCGAACATGGACAGTTGTGCACGGAGGCCCCACTTTTTGTGTGACCCATGTCATCCGCGCCCAGCGGCCCGCCCCGTAACGTGTCCCCACACACCCGTGGAAAGCGAGGCAAGCACCGATGCCCGAGCAGTCCCCGCTCGACCTGGCCGAGGGCGATCCCTTCGGCCCGCACAACCTTCCGTACGGCGTCTTCTCCACCGCCGACGAGCCCGGCCGGCGGAGGGTCGGCGTCCGCATCGGCGGGCATGTGCTCGACGCCGGGGCCGCGGCGCACGCGCTCGGTTCGCCCTACGCCGCGCTGCTCGCGCAGCCCAGCCTGAACCCGTTGCTCGCCGCCGGGCGCACCGCCTGGCGCGATGTGCGCCGCGCGCTGACCGCCTGGGTGACCGTGCCCGCGCACCGGTCGGACATCGAGCCGCTGCTGCACCCACTGGACTCCGTGACCCTGCATCTGCCGTACGAAGTCGCGGACTACGTCGACTTCTACGCGAGCGAGCACCACGCCACCAACGTGGGCCGGATGTTCCGCCCCGACGGCGACCCGCTCACCCCCAACTGGAAGCATCTGCCGATCGGTTACCACGGTCGCGCGGGCACGGTCGTGGTCTCCGGCACCGATGTCGTACGCCCCGCGGGGCAGCGCAAGGCACCCACCGACCCGGCGCCGGTCTTCGGGCCCTCGGTGAAGCTGGACATCGAGGCGGAGGTCGGCTTCGTCGTCGGCACCCCCTCCACCCTCGGCACGCCGGTTCCGCTCGACGACTTCCGCGAGCACGTCTTCGGTCTGACGCTGCTCAACGACTGGTCGGCGCGGGACATCCAGGCCTGGGAGTACGTGCCGCTCGGCCCGTTCCTCGGCAAGTCGTTCACGACGTCCGTGTCCGCCTGGGTGACCCCCCTGGAGGCCCTGGACGCGGCCCGCACGGCGCCGCCGGCCCGGGACTTCGATCTGCTGCCGTACCTGGACGACTCCGGCGACGAGGAGCCCGGCGGCTTCGATCTGCGGATCACCGTCGAGATCAACGGCGAGGTGGTCTCCGAGCCCCCGTTCGCCACGATGTACTGGACGGCCGCCCAGCAGCTCGCCCACATGACGGTCAACGGGGCGTCGCTGCGGACCGGCGACCTGTACGGCTCCGGGACGGTCTCGGGCCCCGAGGTGCACCAGCGCGGCTCGCTGCTCGAACTGACCTGGAACGGCCGCGATCCGCTCGAACTGCCCGCCGGGAAGCGGACGTTCCTGGAGGACGGGGACGAGGTCACGCTCACCGCGTGGGCGCCCGGCCCGGACGGCACGCAGGTCGCGCTCGGCGAGGTGAAGGGCCGGATCGTCCCCGCTACCTAATCCTTGTATCAAGCATTTGACACAAGTCCCCCGGGGGCGTCATCTTGTACTCACCAGTTGATACAAGTGGGCCGCACGCCACCCCGGGGGACTTCCTTGCTCGACACCACCACACCCGCCACATCCGCTGACCGGTACGCCCGCTGGGCGGGCCTCGTCGCCGGAGCCGGGGCCGCCACATACGTCGCCGGGACGGACTCGCTCGGGATCGGCCTGCTGTTCGCCCTGCCCGCCTTCGGCCTGTGCGCCGTCGCCGGCGTCCTGCTCGGCGACGCGCTCACCCCACGCCCGACCGGCACGGTCCGGGCCGCCGGGCTCACCCCGCGCCGGATGCGCGACCTGGCACCGCGCCGGCTGACCGCGCTCCTGCTGGCCCAGGGCGGGTTCCTCGCCGTCCTGCTGGCCGTGGCGGCGGCGCTGGCCTCGCCGGACGACATGGGCCGGGCCGGACGGAGCCTGGTGGCGTCCTGCCACGGCATGACCGAAGCGGCCGGCCCGTGGCCGGGCCTCTTCTACGGTCTGCCGGCCGCCGTCGCCGTGACCGTCGCCACCGTCGTCTGCGCCGGTTCCCTGCGCCGTGTCACCCACCGCCCCGGCGACCCGGAGCGACGCCTCGAACGAGCCTCCGCGATCGTCGCCGCCTGGGGGATCCTGGTCGCCGGGACGCTCGCGGGCACCGCCGTCCGGGCGGGCGCCACGCTGCGCGGCCTGAGTTGTGACGGCGCGATCGGCACCGCGGCGGTCTGGGTGCTCCTCCCGGTGGCCCTGCTCGCCCTGTGCACCACGCTCTGGTGCCTGTACACCGTGCTCTCGCCCCGCGCGGACCGCCGATGAGCGGTCCCGTCGTCCGCGTGAACACCGCGGGCCCGGTCCCCCCGTACGAGCAGATCCGCGCCCAGCTCGCGGCCCTGATCCACTCCGGGCGCCTGGCGGAGGACGAACGGCTGCCGACCGTACGACAGCTCGCCTCCGACCTGGGCCTCGCCACCGGCACGGTGGCCCGCGCCTACCGGGAGCTGGAGGCCGCGTCCCTGGTCCGGACCCGCCGGGGCGGCGGCACCCGCGTCCACCGGGCGCCGGAAGCCGCGACCGGACCCGATCCGGCCCGACTGGCCGCGCTCGCCGACGAGTTCACGGCGGCGGCGCGCACGCTGGGCGCGGACGAGACCGCGGTCCTGACCGCCGTACGGGAGGCATGGGGCCGCGCCGGCGGCGAGGACTGAGCGGTACGTCCCAATGGGCCACCCCGCGTGCGGTGCTCCGGCCGGGCGGCCCATGCTGCTCACAGTGGGAACTGGGGAGAGCCCGCTCGCATCCGGCGCCCCGAGGGGCGCGCAGCCCGCTCAAGGAGCAACGCAGATGCCCGTACGATCCCGTCCCCGTCCGGTCATGGCTGCCGTCGGCCTCGCCGCCCTCGCCTCCATAACCCTGGCGGCACCCGCCACGGCCACGCAGACGAAGGGCCAGGGCCTCTCAGGCGATCTGGAGAAGGCGTACTCCGCCACGGTGAAGTACAAGTCCGAGCAGGCGGCCCTGGACGACGGCTACCTCAGGACCGACGAGTGCGTGGAGCACGAGACGCTCGGCGGCATGGGCTACCACTACGTCAATCCGGCCAACCTCGGCTCGACCGACCCGGAGAAGCCCGCCGCCCTGCTGTACGCGGACGACAAGAAGGGCGGGCGGGAGCTGGTCGCGGTCGAGTACGTGGTCCCCAACGAGGGCCGGCCCACGCCGCTGATCTTCGGCCGTGAGTTCGACGGACCGGCCGTGATCCCCCCGGTGGGCGACGTCTTCACGCTCCACGCCTGGATCCACAAGAAGAACCCGAAGGGCGTGTTCACCCCGTACAACCCGAAGGTGCAGTGCTGCCCACCCGAGGAGGCGGCGTCGTAGACACACGACAGGGCCCGGCCTCCGCTCTGCGCGGAGACCGGGCCCTGAACGGCCTCGCGGCCTGTGGCTACCGTACGAAGACGCTCGCCTGGCCGGCCAGATCCAGGAAGTACTGCGGCGCGAGGCCGAGCACCAGCGTCACGGCCACGCCGGCCGTGATCGTGACCGCCGTGAAGGCCGAGGGCACGGCGACCGTGGGGCCGTCCGCCTTCGGCTCGCTGAAGAACATCAGCACGATCACCCGGATGTAGAAGAACGCGGCGATCGCCGACGAGACGACACCGACGACGACCAGCGCGCCCGCGCCGCCCTCCGCCGCCGCTTTGAAGACCGCGAACTTCCCGGAGAAGCCGGAGGTCAGCGGGATGCCTGCGAAGGCGAGCAGGAACACCGCGAAGACCGCCGCCACGAGCGGTGAACGGCGGCCCAGGCCCGCCCACTTGGACAGGTGGGTCGCCTCGCCGCCCGCGTCCCGGACCAGCGTGACGACCGCGAACGCGCCGATCGTCACGAAGGAGTACGCGGCCAGGTAGAAGAGGACGGACGAGATGCCGCTGGGCGTGGCGGCGATGACACCGGCGAGCAGGAAGCCGGCGTGCGCGATCGAGGAGTACGCGAGGAGCCGCTTGATGTCGGTCTGGGTGATCGCGACGATCGCGCCGCCCAGCATGGTGACGACGGCGACGCCCCACATGACCGGCCGCCAGTCCCAGGTGAGGCCCGGCAGCACCACGTACAGCAGGCGCAGCAGCGCACCGAACGCGGCGACCTTCGTCGCGGCCGCCATGAAGCCGGTGACGGGGGTCGGCGCGCCCTGGTAGACGTCCGGGGTCCACATGTGGAACGGGACGGCGCCGACCTTGAAGAGCAGGCCCATGAGGACCAGGGCGAAGCCGATGAGCAGCAGGACGTCGTTGCCCATGGTCTGGGCGAGCGCCGGGTCGACGGCGGTGACCGAGCCGTCGACCACGTTCGCGATGGTGGCGTACGAGACGGAGCCCGCGTAGCCGTAGAGCAGGGCGATCCCGAAGAGCAGGAACGCCGAGGAGAAGGCGCCGAGCAGGAAGTACTTGACCGCCGCCTCCTGCGACATCAGCCGCTTGCGGCGGGCGACCGCGCACAGAAGGTAGAGCGGGAGGGAGAAGACCTCCAGGGCGATGAAGAGCGTCAGCAGGTCGTTGGCGGCCGGGAAGACCAGCATGCCGGCGACCGCGAACAGCATCAGCGGGAAGACCTCGGTGGTGGTGAACCCGGCCTTGACCGCGGCCCTCTCCTGCTCGCTGCCGGGGACGGCGGCGGCCTCGGCGGCGAAGGAGTCGACCTTGTGGCCGTGGTCGGCCGGGTCGAGCCTGCGCTCGGCGAAGGTGAAGATCGCGACGACCGAGGCCAGCAGAATGGTGCCCTGCAGGAAGAGCGCCGGGCCGTCGACGGCGATGGCGCCCATGGCCGCGATGTGGGCCTTGGTGGAGCCGTAGCCGCCGGCGGCGAGGCCGACGACGGCGGCGAACGCGGCGACGAGCGCCAGGACGCTGAGGAACACCTGGGTGTGGTAGCGGCCCCTGCGCGGCACGAAGGCCTCGGCGAGGATGCCGAGGACGGCCGCGCCGACCACGATGAGTACGGGCGAGAGCTGGACGTACTCGATGTGCGGTGCCGGGATCTTGCTGACCGGCTCGGCAGCCGTCGTCCACAGGCTGTGGACAGCCGTCGCACTCACTTGGCCTCCACGGTTTGGAGAGGAACGGTGGGCTGGGGGTCACTCTGCTGGACGTCGGACATGGTGTGACCGACGGCCGGGTTGACGATGTCCGTCAGCGGCTTCGGGAAGACGCCGAGGAAGATCAGCAGGGCGATCAGCGGTGCGACCACGACGAGTTCGCGCACCCGCAGGTCCGGCATCGTGCGCACCTTCTCCGTCACCGGGCCCGTCATCGTCCGCTGGTAGAGGACCAGGGTGTAGAGCGCGGCGAGGACGATGCCGGTGGTGGCGATGATGCCGGCCACCGGGTAGCGGGCGAACGTGCCGACCAGCACCAGGAATTCGCTGACGAAGGGCGCGAGGCCCGGCAGCGAGAGGGTGGCCAGACCGCCGATCAGGAAGGTGCCGGCGAGCACCGGGGCGACCTTCTGCACACCGCCGTAGTCGGCGATGAGCCGCGAGCCGCGCCGGGAGATCAGGAAGCCGGCCACCAGCATCAGGGCGGCCGTCGAGATCCCGTGGTTGACCATGTAGAGCGTGGCACCGCTCTGGCCCTGGCTGGTCATCGCGAAGATGCCCATGATGATGAAGCCGAAGTGCGAGATCGAGGCGTACGCGACCAGGCGCTTGATGTCCCGCTGGCCGACCGCGAGCAGCGCCCCGTAGACGATGCTGACCAGCGCGAGCGCGATGATCACCGGGGTCGCCCACTTCGAGGCCTCCGGGAAGAGCCCGAGGCAGAAGCGGAGCATCGCGAACGTGCCGACCTTGTCGACCACCGCCGTGATGAGCACGGCGACCGGGGCGGTCGCCTCCCCCATCGCGTTCGGCAGCCAGGTGTGCAGCGGCCACAGCGGCGCCTTCACCGCGAAGGCGAAGAAGAAGCCGAGGAAGAGCAGCCGCTCGGTGGTGGTCGCCATCTCCAGCGAGCCGTCCGCCCGCGCCGCGGCGATCTCCGTGAGCGAGAAGTTCCCCGCGACCACGTAGAGGCCGATGACGGCGGCCAGCATGATCAGTCCGCCGACCAGGTTGTAGAGCAGGAACTTGACCGCCGCGTACGACCGCTGGGCCGCCGCGTTCTCGTCCGAGCCGGCGTGCGCCCGGTCGCCGAAGCCGCCGATGAGGAAGTACATCGGGATGAGCATGGCTTCGAACATGATGTAGAAGAGGAAGACGTCGGTGGCCTCGAAGGAGAGGATCACCATCGCCTCGACCATCAGGATCAGGGCGAAGAAGCCCTGGGTGGGCCGCCAGCGCGAGCCCGCGGCGGAGCCGCTGATGGATGCGGCGTCTTCCAGCGGGTCGGCGTCGTGCCAGCCGGCCAGGACGATGAAGGGGATCAGCAGCGCGGTGAGCGCGATGAGCGCCACCCCGATGCCGTCCACGCCCAGTTCGTAGCGGACCCCGAAGTCCTTGATCCAGGCGTGGGATTCGGTGAGCTGGTAGCGGTCGCCGCCGGGCTCGAAGCGGACCATGACGACCGCGGCGAGCACCAGTGTGACCAGCGAGACGAGCAGCGCCAGCCACTTGGCCGCGGTGCGGCGGGCGGCGGGGACGGCGGCGGTCAGGATCGCACCGACCGCCGGCACCGCTGCAGTCACCGTAAGGAGCGGGAAGGACATGACGGTTACACCGCCCTCATCAGCAGGGTCGCGGCGATCAGCACCGCCGTACCTCCGAACATGGAGACCGCATACGTGCGGGCGTAGCCGTTCTGCAGCTTGCGCAGCCGGCCGGACAGGCCGCCCATGGAGGCCGCGGTGCCGTTGACCACCCCGTCGACCAGGCTGTGGTCGACGTAGACGAGCGAGCGGGTGAGGTGCGTGCCGCCCGTGACGAAGACGGCGTGGTTGAAGTCGTCCTGGAGCAGGTCGCGGCGGGCGGCCCGGGTGAGCAGCGAGCCGCGCGGGGCGGTGACCGGGACGGGCCTGCGCCCGTACTGGAGGTAGGCGACCGCGACACCGAGCACCATGACCGCGACGGTGGCGGTGGTGATGGCTCCGGCGCTGATCGGCGGGTGCCCGTGGTCGAAGGAGGTGACCGGCTCCAGCCACGTCACGAACCGGTCGCCGATCGCGAAGAAGCCACCGGCGAAGACGGATCCGAAGGCGAGCAGGATCATCGGGATCGTCATCGACCGCGGCGACTCGTGCGGGTGCGGCATGTCGCCGGGACGCGCCTCGACGCCGGGCTCGATGCCGGGCGCCTTGTCCGGGTCGGGGGCGGGCTGCCAGCGCTTCTCACCGAAGAACGTCATGACCATCACGCGGGTCATGTAGTACGCGGTGAGGGCCGCGCCCAGCAGGGCGCACGCGCCGAGGATCCAGCCCTCGGTGCCGCCCTTGGCGAAGGCCGCCTCGATGATCTTGTCCTTGGAGAAGAAGCCGGACAGGCCTGGGAAGCCGATGATCGCGAGATAGCCGAGGCCGAACGTCACGAAGGTGATCGGCATGTACTTCCGCAGGCCGCCGTACTTCCTCATGTCGACCTCGTCGTTCATGCCGTGCATGACCGAACCGGCGCCGAGGAAGAGCCCGGCCTTGAAGAAGCCGTGCGTCACCAGGTGCATGATCGCGAAGGCGTAGCCGATGGGGCCGAGGCCCGCGGCCAGGATCATGTAGCCGATCTGCGACATCGTCGAGCCGGCCAGGGCCTTCTTGATGTCGTCCTTCGCGCAACCGACGATCGCACCGAAGAGGAGCGTGACCGCGCCGACCACGGTGACCGCGAGCTGCGCGTCCGGGGCGCCGTTGAAGATGGCGGCGGACCGGACGATCAGATAGACGCCGGCGGTGACCATCGTGGCCGCGTGGATGAGGGCCGAGACCGGGGTCGGGCCCTCCATCGCGTCCCCGAGCCAGGACTGCAGCGGCACCTGGGCCGACTTGCCGCAGGCGGCGAGGAGCAGCATCAGCCCGATCGCCGTCAGCGTGCCCTCGGACGTCTTGCCGGCGGACTCCAGGACCGGCCCGAAGGTGAAGGTCCCGAAGGTGGTGAACATGATCATGATGGCGATCGACAGGCCCATGTCGCCGACCCGGTTGACCAGGAAGGCCTTCTTCGCGGCGGTCGCCGCGGTGGGCTTGTGCTGCCAGAAGCCGATCAGGAGGTACGAGGCGAGGCCGACGCCCTCCCAGCCGAAGTACAGCAGCAGGTAGTTGTCGGCGAGGACGAGGAGCAGCATCGCCGCGAGGAACAGGTTCAGATAGCCGAAGAAGCGGCGCTTGCGCTCGTCGTGCTCCATGTACCCGATCGAGTACAGGTGGATCAGCGAGCCCACGCCGGTGATCAGCAGCACGAACGTCATCGACAGCTGGTCGAGCTGGAAGGCGACGTCCGCCCGGAAGTCTCCGACGGCGATCCAGCTGAACAGCCGCTGGTACAGGGTCCGGTCGTCGGCGGCCTTGCCGAGCATGTCGGCGAAGAGGACCACGCCGATGACGAAGGAGGAGGCCGCGAGCAGGGTGCCGAGCAGGGGCCCGGCCTTGTCGAGACGTCGTCCGCCGCACAGCAGGACGGCCGCTCCCAGCAGAGGCGCCGCGATCAGCAGCGCAATCAGGTTCTCCACAATTCAGCCCCTTACAGCTTCATCAGGCTGGCGTCGTCGACCGAGGCCGAGTGGCGGGAACGGAACAGCGACACGATGATCGCGAGCCCGACGACGACCTCCGCGGCGGCCACGACCATCGTGAAGAAGGCGATGATCTGGCCGTCGAGATTGCCGTGCATCCGGGAGAAGGCGACGAACGCGAGGTTGCAGGCGTTGAGCATCAGCTCGACGCACATGAAGACCACGATCGCGTTGCGCCGGATCAGCACCCCGGCCGCGCCGATGGTGAACAACAGGGCGGCGAGGTACAGATAGTTGACGGGGTTCATCGCGTGGCCTCCTCTTCGTCCCGGCCGAGCTCGCCCCGGTCCCGGCCGAGCCGCTCCTGCGAGCGCTGCTCCAGCGCCTTGAGGTCGGCCAGCGCCTCCGTGGACACGTCGCGGATCTGGCCGCGCTTGCGCAGGGTCTCCATCACGGTCAGCTTCGCGGGCGTGCCGTCGGGCAGCAGACCGGCGATGTCCACCGCGTTGTGCCGGGCGTAGACACCGGGCGCGGGCAGCGGCGGCAGGTGCTTGCCTTCCCGTACGCGCTGCTCGGACATCTCGCGCTGGGTGCGGGCCCGTTCGGTGCGCTCGCGGTGGGTGAGGACCATGGCGCCGACGGCCGCGGTGATCAGCAGCGCGCCGGTGATCTCGAAGGCGAAGACGTACTTGGTGAAGATGAGGGCGGCGAGGCCCTCCACGTTCCCGCCGTACGCGGTGTTGGCCGCGCCGAGTCCGTTGAACTCCTTCAGGGAGGCCTGGCCGATGCCGGCGACCAGCAGGATGCCGAAGCCGAGCCCGCAGGCGGCGGCCCACCAGCGCTGGCCCTTGATGGTCTCCTTCAGCGAGTCCGCGGCCGAGACACCGACCACCATGACGACGAAGAGGAAGAGCATCATGATCGCGCCGGTGTAGACGATGATCTGCACGACGCCGAGGAAGTACGCCCCGTTGGCGAGGTAGAAGACCGCCAGGACGATCATCGTCCCGGCGAGGGAGAGCGCGCTGTGCACGGCCTTCTTCAGCAGGACCATGCCGAGGGCGCCGAGGACGGCGACGGTGCCGAGGACCCAGAACTGGAAGGCCTCGCCGCCGGAGGTGGCGTACGCCGCGAGGGTCTCGGCCGCGAGATGGGTGCTCATGCGTCCACCTCTTCCGGCTCGCCGTTCTCCCCCTTGGAGGTGGCGACCTGGCGGACGGTGCCCGGTGCGGCCTCGGTGACCAGGCCCCGGTAGTAGTCCTGCTCGTCCGTCCCCGGGTAGATGGCGTGCGGCGCCTCGACCATGCCCTCCTCCAGGCCCGCGAGGAGCTGCTCCTTGGTGAAGATCAGGTTCGCGCGGGAGGAGTCGGCCAGTTCGAACTCGTTGGTCATCGTCAGGGCCCGCGTCGGGCAGGCCTCGATGCACAGTCCGCAGAAGATGCAGCGGGCGTAGTTGATCTGGTAGACGCGGCCGTAGCGCTCACCCGGGGAGTAGCGCTCCTCGTCGGTGTTGTCCGCGCCCTCCACGTAGATGGCGTCCGCCGGGCAGGCCCAGGCGCACAGCTCGCAGCCGATGCACTTCTCCAGACCGTCCGGATGACGGTTGAGCTGGTGCCGGCCGTGGAAGCGCGGCGCCGTCGTCTTCTGCTGCTCCGGGTACTGCTCGGTCAGCCGCTTCTTGAACATGGCCTTGAAGGTCACGCCGAAGCCGGCCACCGGATTCTGGAAATCAGACACCGTCCGTCTCCTTTCCATCACTCGAAGTAGCAGTATCGGGGGCGCCACTGACAACCAGGTCGCGGTCGTGCCGCGGCCTGCGCCGCGGCACCGGCGGCAGGGACTGTCCGGGCTTGGGCGGTACGGGGAAGCCGCCGGCCATCGGGTCGAACGAGGGCCCGTCCTCGGGCTCGGCCGCGGCCGCCTTCGCCTTCTTGTCGCGGAACATGTCGGCGATGAAGGAGAGGAGCAGGACGGCGATGACCGCGCCGGCGACGTAGAGCACGATCGTCTGGAACTCGTAGTTCTGGTTGCGCAGCGCGCGGACGGTGGCGACCAGCATCAGCCAGACCACCGAGACCGGGATGAGGACCTTCCAGCCGAGCTTCATCAGCTGGTCGTAGCGGACGCGGGGCAGCGTGCCGCGCAGCCAGATGAAGAAGAAGAGCAGCAGCTGCACCTTGAGGACGAACCAGAGCATCGGCCACCAGCCGTGGTTCGCGCCCTCCCAGAAGGTGGAGATCGGGTACGGGGCGCGCCAGCCGCCGAGGAAGAGCGTCACGGAGACGGCGGAGACCGTCACCATGTTCACGTACTCGGCGAGCATGAACATCGCGAACTTGATGGAGCTGTACTCGGTGTTGAAGCCGCCGACGAGGTCGCCCTCGGACTCCGGCATGTCGAAGGGGGCGCGGTTGGTCTCGCCGACCATCGTGACGACGTAGATGATGAACGAGACCGGCAGCAGGACGATGAACCAGCGGTCCGCCTGCGCCTCGACGATCGCCGAGGTCGACAGGGACCCGGAGTAGAGGAAGACGGAGGCGAACGCGGCGCCCATGGCGATCTCGTACGAGATCATCTGCGCGGCCGCGCGCAGCCCGCCGAGGAGCGGGTACGTGGAGCCGGACGACCAGCCCGCGAGGACGATGCCGTAGATGCCGACGGAGGCGACCGCGAGGATGTAGAGCATGGCGATCGGCAGGTCGGTCAGCTGCATCGTGGTGCGCTGGCCGAAGATCGAGATCTCGTTGCCGGCCGGGCCGAACGGGATCACGGCGATCGCCATGAACGCGGGGATCGCGGCGATGATCGGGGCGAGGATGTAGACGGCCTTGTCGGCGTGCTTGACGACGACGTCCTCCTTGAGCATCAGCTTGATGCCGTCCGCGAGGGACTGGAGGAGACCCCAGGGTCCGTGCCGGTTGGGGCCGATGCGCAGCTGCATCCAGGCGACGACCTTGCGCTCCCACACGATGGAGAAGAGCACGGTCACCATCAGGAAGGCGAAGCAGAAGACGGCCTTGATCGCGACGAGCCACCAGGGGTCCGTCCCGAACATGGACAGGTCTTCCGCGGCGAGGACGCCGCGCTGTGCGTCCGCGAGTCGATCGAGGGCGGTCATGCGCGCACCTCCCGTGCGGGGGCGGCCAGGGCTTCGCCCGGCCGGACGACGTGGGTACGGACCCCGGGGCCCGGCTCGGGCCGCGCCCCGGCGAGCGGGCTCGTGCCCGCCGCCACTCGGCGGACGGCTGCGGCGCGCGGTGCCGGGCCGGGCGTCGGGGCCGGGCGGGCCGCCGCTGCGGCGGGGCAGGCGTACCGGCCCGCGGCACGGTGCCCGGCCGCGAGGCCGGGCATGCCGGAGACGGCAGGATGTCCCAGCCCCGAAGCGGGCGCGGACAGCGCCCCGGCGAGCGGGCTCGTGCCCGCCGCCACTCGGCGGACGGCTGCGGCGCGCGGTGCCGGGCCGGGCGTCGGGGCCGGGCGGGCCGCCGCTGCGGCCGGGCGGGCGTCGATCGCGGTCATGAGCGCACCTCCACCGCGTCGGCGGTGCCCGCGGGCCCGATGCGGACCAGGTCGCCCGGGTGGGCGCCCGTGTCGGAGAGGACTCCGCCCGCCGTGGAGTTCAGCGGGAGCCATACCACGCGGTCGGGCATCTCCGTGACCTGGAGCGGGAGTCGGGTCGAGCCCGCCGGGCCGGTGACCGCGAGGAGGTCGCCGTCCTTCACGCCCGTCTCGGCGGCGGTGGCGGCCGAGAGGCGGGCGACCGCCGCGTGGCGGGTGCCGGCCAGGGCCGTGTCGCCCTCCTGGAGGCGGCCCAGGTCGAGCAGGAGCCGGTGTCCGGCGAGGACCGCCTCGCCCTCGCCCGGGCGGGGCGCGGGCTGCGCGGGCTCGACGGGCTCGGAGGCCCGCTCGCCGTCCCAGCCGCCGAGCCGGTCCAGCTCCCGGCGGGCCGAGCGCAGGTCGGGCAGGGCCAGGTGCGCGTCGAGGGCGTCGGCGAGCATGTGGAGCACGCGCGCGTCCGACGGCGGCAATGGGCGGGTCATCTGCTCGGGCTTGAGCGCGGCCTCGAAGAGCCGAGCCCTGCCCTCCCAGTTGAGGAAGGTGCCGGGCTTCTCGGCGACCGCGGCGACCGGCAGGACCACGTCCGCCCGCTCGGTGACCTCGCTCGGCCGCAGCTCAAGGGAGACCACGAAGGCCGCGTCGAGGGCTTCACGCGCGCGCGCCGGGTCGGGCAGGTCGCGTACCTCGACGGCGCCGACGACCAGCGCGCCCAGTTCGCCGGTGGCGGCGGCCTCGACGATCTGGCCGGTGTCGCGGCCGTAGCCGTGCGGGAGGTCGCGTACGGCCCAGGCGGCCGCGACCTCCTCACGCGCGCGGGGGTCGGTCGCGGGGCGGCCGCCGGGCAGCAGCGTCGGGATGGCACCCGCTTCGAGCGCACCGCGCTCGCCGGCCCGGCGCGGGATCCACACCAGCTTCGCTCCGGTCGCCGTCGCGGTCCGTACGGCCGCGGTCAGCCCGCCCGGCACGGCCGCGAGCCGCTCGCCGACGACGAGGACCGCGCCGTCCTGGCGCAGCGCCTCGGCGGCCTCGGCTCCGGCGCCCTCCAGGCCGACCCGCGAGGTGAGGGCGTCCAGCCACTCGGTCTCGGTGCCGGGCGCGGCCGGAAGCAGCGTGCCGCCCGCCTTCTCCAGGCCCCGGGTCGCGTGCGTGGCGAGCCCGAAGGTGCGCTGGCCGTGCTTGCGCCAGGCCTTGCGCAGCCGCAGGAAGACGCCGGGCGCCTCCTCCTCGGCCTCGAAGCCGACGAGCAGCACGGCCGGGGCGGCCTCGAGCGAGGTGTACGTGACGCCGCTGCCGTCCAGGTCCCGTCCCCGGCCCGCGACCTGCGAGGCCAGGAAGTCGGCCTCCTCGCTGGAGTGGACGCGGGCGCGGAAGTCGACGTCGTTGGTGTCGAGGGCGACCCGGGCGAACTTGGCGTACGCGTAGGAGTCCTCGACGGTCAGCCGCCCGCCGGCCAGGACGCCGGTGCGGCCGCGGACGAGCCCGCGGGCCGCCGCCTCCAGGGCCTCCGGCCAGGAGGCCGCCTCCAGCCGACCGGTCTCGGGGTTCCGTACGAGCGGGGTGGTGAGCCGGTCACGCTGCTGCGCGTACCGGAAGGCGAACCGCCCCTTGTCGCACACCCACTCCTCGTTGACCTCCGGGTCCTCGGCGGCGAGCCGTCGCATGACCTTGCCGCGCCGGTGGTCGGTACGCGTGGCGCAGCCGCCCGCGCAGTGCTCGCAGACGCTCGGCGACGACACCAGGTCGAAGGGGCGGGAGCGGAACCGGTACGCCGCCGAGGTCAGCGCGCCCACCGGGCAGATCTGGATGGTGTTGCCGGAGAAGTACGACTCGAAGGGCTCGCCCTCGCCGATGCCGACCTGCTCCAGGGCGCCGCGCTCCAGGAGCTCGATCATCGGGTCGCCCGCGATCTGCTGCGAGAACCGCGTGCAGCGGGCGCAGAGCACGCACCGCTCGCGGTCCAGGAGCACCTGCGGGGAGAGCGGGATGGGCTTCTCGTACGTCCGCTTCCTGCCCTCGAAGCGGGACTCGGACTGCCCGTGGGACACGGCCTGGTTCTGCAGGGGGCACTCGCCGCCCTTGTCGCAGACGGGGCAGTCCAGCGGGTGGTTGATGAGCAGCAGCTCCATCACGCCGTGCTGGGCCTTCTCCGCGACCGGCGAGGTCAGCTGGGACTTCACCACCATGCCGTCGGTGCAGGTGATCGTGCAGGAGGCCATCGGCTTGCGCTGGCCCTCGACCTCGACGATGCACTGCCTGCAGGCGCCGGCCGGGTCGAGGAGCGGGTGGTCGCAGAAGCGCGGGATCTCGATGCCGAGCTGCTCGGCGGCGCGGATGACCAGGGTCCCCTTGGGGACGGAGATCTCGGCGCCGTCGATGGTCAGCGTGACGAGGTCCTCGGGCGGTACCGCCGCACTGCCGCCTCCGGCGGGGTTCGACGTCGTGACGGTCACGCCTTCACCTCCTTGTGGTTGTCCGCCCAGGCGGTCGACTTGGCCGGGTCGAAGGGGCAGCCCCGGCCGGTGATGTGCTGCTCGTACTCCGCGCGGAAGTACTTCAGCGAGGAGAAGATCGGGGAGGCGGCGCCGTCGCCGAGCGCGCAGAACGACTTGCCGTTGATGTTGTCGGCGATGTCGTTCAGCTTGTCGAGGTCGGACATCCGGCCCTTGCCCGCCTCGATGTCACGGAGCAACTGCACGAGCCAGTAGGTGCCTTCGCGGCACGGCGTGCACTTGCCGCAGGACTCGTGGGCGTAGAACTCGGTCCACCGGGTCACGGCCCGTACGACGCAGGTGGTCTCGTCGAAGCACTGAAGCGCCTTGGTGCCGAGCATCGAGCCGGCCGCGCCCACGCCCTCGTAGTCCAGCGGCACGTCGAGGTGCTCGTCGGTGAACATCGGGGTGGAGGAGCCGCCCGGGGTCCAGAACTTCAGCCGGTGCCCGGGCCGCATCCCGCCGCTCATGTCGAGGAGCTGGCGCAGGGTGATCCCGAGCGGGGCCTCGTACTGGCCGGGCGAGGCGACGTGCCCGCTGAGCGAGTAGAGCGTGAAGCCGGGGGACTTCTCGCTGCCCATCGACTTGAACCAGTCCTTGCCCCGGTTGAGGATCGCGGGAACGGACGCGATGGACTCGACGTTGTTCACCACGGTGGGGCAGGCGTACAGACCGGCGACCGCGGGGAAGGGGGGACGCAGCCGGGGCTGGCCGCGCCGTCCTTCGAGCGAGTCGAGCAGGGCGGTCTCCTCGCCGCAGATGTACGCGCCCGCGCCCGCGTGCACGGTGAGTTCGAGGTTCATGCCGCTGCCGAGGATGTTCTCGCCGAGGAAGCCGGCCTCGTAGGCCTCGCGCACGGCCTCGTGGAGGCGGCGCAGGACGGGGACGACCTCGCCGCGCAGATAGATGAAGGCGTGCGACGACCGGATCGCGTAGCAGGCGATCACGATGCCCTCGATGAGGGAGTGCGGGTTGGCGAAGAGAAGCGGGATGTCCTTGCAGGTCCCGGGCTCGGACTCGTCGGCGTTGACGACGAGGTAGTGCGGCTTGCCGTCGCCCTGCGGGATGAACTGCCACTTCATTCCGGTGGGGAAGCCGGCGCCGCCGCGGCCGCGGAGGCCGGAGTCCTTGACGTACGCGATGAGGTCGTCGGGCGCCATCGCGAGGGCCTTCCTCAGGCCCTCGTACCCCTCGTGCCTCTTGTACGTCTCCAGGGTCCAGGAGTCGGGCTGGTCCCAGAACGCCGAAAGGACCGGCGCGAGAAGCTTCTCGGGGCTGCTGTTGTTGATCTCGGGTGCCAAGGTCATCACTCCCCCTCCCCACTGGCCGATTCGCCGCGCGGGTGGACGATCTTGTGGTGCGGGGACTCGCCCTTGGCCAGCCGCAGCCCGACGAGCGAGGCCGGGCCGGCCCCTCCGGTGGCCTCGACGGCCCCCTCGCGCTCGTCGGGGAAGCCCGCCAGGATGCGGGCGGTCTCCTTGTACGTGCACAGGGGCGCGCCGCGGGTCGGCTCGACGGGGCGGCCCGCCCGCAGGTCGTCGACCATCTTCTTGGCCGACTCGGGCGTCTGGTTGTCGAAGAACTCCCAGTTGACCATCACCACGGGCGCGTAGTCGCAGGCCGCGTTGCACTCGATGTGCTCGAGGGTGACCTTGCCGTCGTCGGTCGTCTCGTTGTTGCCGATCCCGAGGTGCTGCTTCAGCTCCTCGAAGATGGCGTCGCCGCCCATGACCGCGCAGAGCGTGTTGGTGCAGACCCCGACCTGGTAGTCGCCGGAGGGCTTGCGGCGGTACATCGTGTAGAAGGTGGCGACCGCGGTGACCTCGGCGGTGGTCAGGCCGAGGATGTCCGCGCAGAACTTCATGCCCGTACGGGAGACATGGCCCTCCTCCGCCTGCACGAGGTGCAGCAGCGGCAGGAGCGCGGAGCGGGAGTCCGGGTAGCGGGCGATGATCTCCTTGCCGTCCGCCTCCAGCCGGGCGCGTACCTCGGCCGGGTACTCGGGGGCGGGAAGCTGGGGCATGCCGAGGCTGATGTGGTCGGTCATCGGTCGACGCCTCCCATCACGGGGTCGATGGAGGCGACGGCGACGATGACGTCGGCGACCTGGCCGCCCTCGCACATCGCGGCCATGGCCTGCAGGTTGGTGAAGGACGGGTCGCGGAAGTGGACCCGGTAGGGGCGGGTGCCGCCGTCGCTGACGACGTGCACGCCCAGCTCGCCCTTGGGCGACTCGACGGCGGCGTACGCCTGTCCGGCGGGGACGCGGAAGCCCTCGGTGACCAGCTTGAAGTGGTGGATCAGGGCCTCCATGGAGGTGCCCATGATCTTCTTGATGTGGTCGAGGGAGTTGCCGAGTCCGTCCGGGCCGAGCGCGAGCTGCGCGGGCCAGGCGATCTTCTTGTCGCCGACCATGACCGCTCCGGGCGCCAGCCGGTCGAGGCACTGCTCGACGATCCGCAGGGACTGCCGCATCTCCTCGAGCCGGATGAGGAAGCGTCCGTAGGCGTCGCAGGTGTCGGCGGTCGGGATGTCGAACTCGTAGTTCTCGTAGCCGCAGTACGGGTCGGTCTTGCGCAGGTCGTGCGGGAGGCCCGCGGCGCGCAGGATCGGTCCGGTGGCGCCGAGCGCCATGCAGCCGGTGAGGTCGAGGTGGCCGACGTCCTGCATGCGGGCCTTGAAGATGGGGTTGCCGGTGGCGAGCTTGTCGTACTCCGGCAGGTTCTTCTTCATGGTCTTCACGAACTCGCGCACGGCGTCGACGGCGCCGGGCGGGAGGTCCTGGGCGAGGCCGCCGGGGCGGATGAACGCGTGGTTCATGCGCAGGCCGGTGATCAGCTCGTACAGGTCCAGGATCATCTCGCGGTCCCGGAAGCCGTAGATCATGATCGTGGTGGCGCCGAGCTCCATGCCGCCGGTGGCGATGGCCACCAGGTGGGAGGAGAGCCGGTTGAGCTCCATCAGCATCACGCGGACGACCGTGGCGCGGTCGGGGATCTGGTCGGTGATGCCGAGCAGCTTCTCGACGCCGAGGCAGTACGCCGTCTCGTTGTAGAACGAGGTGAGGTAGTCCATGCGCGTGACGAAGGTGGTGCCCTGCGTCCAGGTCCGGTATTCGAGGTTCTTCTCGATGCCGGTGTGGAGGTAGCCGATGCCGCAGCGGGCCTCGGTGACGGTCTCGCCGTCGATCTCCAGGATCAGGCGGAGCACGCCGTGCGTGGACGGGTGCTGGGGGCCCATGTTGACGACGATCCGCTCGTCGTCGGCCTTGGCTGCGGACTCGACGACCTCGTCCCAGTCGCCGCCGGTCACCGTGTAGACGGTGCCTTCGGTGGTCTCCCGTGCGGAGGCGTGTTCGGTGCTCATCAGCTGTACGACCTCCGCTGGTCAGGAGCCGGGATCTGGGCGCCCTTGTACTCGACGGCGATGCCGCCGAGGGGGTAGTCCTTGCGCTGCGGGAAGCCCTGCCAGTCGTCCGGCATCATGATCCGGGTGAGGGCGGGGTGGCCGTCGAAGACGATGCCGAAGAAGTCGTACGTCTCGCGCTCGTGCCAGTCGTTCGTCGGGTAGACGGCGACGAGGGACGGGATGTGCGGGTCGGTGTCCGGGGCGGACACCTCCAGGCGGATCAGCCGGCCGTGGGTGAGCGAGCGCAGGTGGTAGACCGCGTGCAGCTCGCGGCCCTTGTCGCCGAGGTAGTGGACGCCGGAGACGCCCGTACAGAGCTCGAAGCGCAGGGCGGGGTCGTCGCGCAGGGTCCTCGCCACGCGCTCCAGGTGCTCGCGGGCGATGTGGAAGGTGAGCTCGCCGCGGTCGACGACCGTCTTCTCGATGGCGTTCTCGGGGAGGAGCCCCTGCTCGTCGAGGGCGCCTTCGAGCTCGTCGGCGACCTCGTCGAACCAGCCGCCGTAGGGGCGGGTGGCGGCGCCGGGGAGGCGTACGGAGCGGACGAGGCCGCCGTAGCCGGAGGTGTCGCCGCCGTTGTCGGCGCCGAACATCCCGCGCTGGACGCGGACCTCCTCACCGTGCTCGCCGCGCTGACCGGGCAGGTTCTGCGCGCTGAGGTCCTTCTCCGGATTGGGAGTCTCGTCGCTCACTGTGCCGTCCCGTTCCCTTCTCCGCCCACGCGGCGCAGAGGCGCGGCTTCCGTCGTCGTCTGCGGCCCGGCGGCCGCGCGTGCGTCGGTCACCGCAGCAGACCCTTCATCTCGATCGTCGGCAGAGCCTTGAGCGCCGCCTCCTCCGCCTCGCGCGCCGCTTCCTCCGCGTTCACGCCGAGGGGGGTGCTCTGGATCTTCTGGTGGAGCTTGAGGATCGCGTCCATCAGCATCTCCGGGCGCGGCGGGCAACCCGGCAAATAGATGTCAACCGGCACAACATGGTCAACGCCCTGCACAATCGCGTAATTGTTGAACATTCCACCCGAAGATGCGCAAACTCCCATGGAGATGACCCACTTGGGGTTCGGCATCTGGTCGTAGACCTGCCGCAGAACGGGCGCCATCTTCTGGCTGACGCGGCCGGCCACGATCATCAGGTCGGCCTGGCGCGGCGAGCCGCGGAAGACCTCCATGCCGAAGCGCGCCAGGTCGTAACGGCCGGCGCCGGTCGTCATCATCTCGATGGCGCAGCAGGCGAGGCCGAAGGTCGCCGGAAAGACGGACGACTTGCGCACCCAGCCCGCGGCCTGTTCGACCGTCGTCAGCAGAAAGCCGCTCGGCAGTTTCTCTTCGAGTCCCATAGGTGCCCCTCAGCCCCTCAGTCCCATTCCAGGCCGCCGCGCCGCCACACATACGCGTAGGCGACGAAGACGGTGAGCACGAAGAGCAGCATCTCCACGAGCCCGAAAAGCCCCAGGGCGTCGAAGGTGACGGCCCAGGGGTAGAGGAAGACGATCTCGATGTCGAAGACGATGAAGAGCATCGCCGTCAGGTAGTACTTGATGGGGAAGCGACCGCCCGCGGCCGGTCTGGGTGTCGGCTCGATGCCGCACTCATACGCCTCAAGTTTTGCCCTGTTGTACCGCTTTGGGCCGATTAGCGTGGCCATGACCACGGAGAAGATCGCAAACCCCGCACCCAGGGCACCGAGCACGAGGATGGGCGCGTACGCATTCACGCTCCTCGCTCCTTCCAGTCGTCCTTGACCGTTGGACCGCACCGCCGGGTCGCGGAAGATCGCCCCCATGTGAGGCAGTTCACAAGCCCGACTGCCCCGCATCTTATGCCTGCCCCTCTGTGATCTGCGACACGGGGTGCGCCAACGTCTTTGTGATCTCCACCACCTGACGAAGGATCATGAAGTCGGATGAGCGGTGATCTTGGCACTCGAAGCGCCCAGGTGATCACCAGATGTGACATCCGGACCGGAAACCGCTGGTCGGAGGGGGTGGCGCACTATCAAGAGATGGAGCATGCAAGCAAATTGGCAATGGACGCTGTCCGAGTGATAAAGCATCCGCCCATCGCCCGGTCGGGGGCTCCGGCGGACGGGAGTGGACGCGTGCGCGCATTCACGAGCTCGAATGTGACCTGCACCACACCTTCACCCGCTCAGGGAAAGCGGGGCTTGGCCATCGGTGTGAAGAGGTGGTAAGTGGCGGTCAATTCGGACGTTTCACGGAAAACCCGTGATCAAGGGCCTGATCGGCCGTGCCCGGATTGTCCGTTACGGCGTCAATAAAGGCGCCAGAGAAGCGGATTAGCCCGTTCCGGACGTAACTGTGGCGCAACACACGTTTCTTGAAGGGAACCGGGAGGCCCTGATAGCGGTTGTACTCATGTCCCACACCGCTCACATACCCAGCCACCGGAAGCCCCGCCGCAGCGCTTCGAAGCTCGCGCTCCGTGCCGGAGTTGCCGGTGGCGTCCTCAGCACCATCGCGGTGGCCGGTGCTGCCGGGCCGGCGAATGCCGAGCCGGTGACCGAGACCATCGAAATGCCCACGCTGGGCTCGCTCGACACCGAGCTGGCGAGCGCCGTCTCCGCCTCGGCCGAGGCGGCCAAGCAGGAGGCCCTCGACCTGAGCCTGAAGGCCCAGGAGGACGCCGCCATCGCCAAGGCCGCCAAGGAGGCCAAGAAGGCCAAGGCCGAGGCGGACCGCAAGGCCGAGGCCGCGAAGGCGGAGGCCGAGCGCGCCGAGAAGGCCCGCGCGGAGGCCCAGGAGCGCGCCTCGCGCACCGAGGCCCGCACCACGCTCTCCACGTCCTCCTCCGGCTCCTCGTCCAGCAGCAGCTCTCAGGTGGCCACCGGCTCCGCCGCGGCGATCGTGGCCTTCGCCCGCGCCCAGATCGGCGACGCCTACGTCATGGGCGGCACCGGTCCCAACTCCTGGGACTGCTCCGGCCTCGTCCAGGCGGCCTACCGCCAGGCCGGCATCGACCTGCCCCGCGTCTCGGGCTCCCAGTCGAGCATGGGCACCTCCGTCTCGCTGAGCAACCTGCAGCCGGGCGACATCCTGTACTGGGGCAGCCGCAGCGGCTCGTACCACGTGGCCATCTACGTGGGCGGCGGCAAGTACGTCGGCGCGCAGAACCCGTCGACCGGTGTCGTCGAGCGCTCCCTGGACTGGGACATGCCCTCCGGCGCCGTCCGGATCCGCTGATCTCCACTCGCTCGAACGCGAAGGGCCGTCACTCCTCGGGGGAATGACGGCTCTTCGCGTTTCTTGCCTACGTTTGCCCTACTTTCGGAACGCCTCGACGATCCGGGCGTAGCTGTCGCCGCCGTGGCCGGCCTCGACCGCGCCCCGCATCAGCTCCAGGTGCAGCTCCGGCAGCCGGTTGTCGATGCCGCGCGCCTCCCCCGCGTGCAGCAGATGCCCGATGGCCGCCACCTGGACGTCGATCGTGGCGTCCGCGCCCGGGTACTCCCCCGCGTCGATCTGCTCGGCGTACCCGGTCAAGAACCAGGAGACCGTCTTCAGCCAGCGGCCGGCGACCTCCGTGAACTCCTTCGCCGGCACCCCGTCGGCGCCCACGAGGGCGGTGGCGTGCAGCCAGCCGCCGAAGACCGACCACATGAGCCCGAGCAGCCCGGCGTCGTAGAGCGAGGCGAGCCCCGCGTCCGCACCGAGGTCGACCGGGTCGCCGAGCACGGCCAGGGTCGCCCGGTGCCGGGCGAGGAGCTCCGGCCCGCCCGCGTACAGGATCATGCTGGAGCTGTCGCCGACCCCGGGCGGTGTCGTCATGATGCCGCCGTCGAGATAGCCGATGCCGTGGCCCGCGGCCCACCGCGCCTCCGCGCGGGCCTGCTCGGGCGAGCCGGTGGTGACGTTGACCAGGACCCGGCCGCTCAGCGAGCCGGCCACCGGTTCGAGGAGTTCGCGTACGGCGGCGTAGTCCAGGACGCAGACCACGACGAGCTCGCTCGCGGCGACCGCCTCCGCGACGGTGGCGGCGCGGGTGGCGCCCCGGGCGACCAGGGGTTCGGCCTTGGCGGGGGTGCGGTTCCAGACGGTGGTGGGGTGACCTGCGGCGAGGAAGGCGTCGGCGAGGGCGGTGCCCATCTGTCCGAGCCCGAGGACCGTGATGCTCTGTGCGTTCATGGACTCCACGCTCGCAGCGGCGCGATCCGGCCGACAGGAGAAGGACCGACGGTCTGCGCACCATTCCTGCCATAGGCTCGCGGACATGAGCGCAGGAGTCGTGGCCGTCGCCCTCGTACCCGACGACAGCGCGGGGATCTCCGCCTGGGACCTGTACGAACTCTCCACCGTGTCCATGGTGTTCGGGATCCCGCACACGGATCTGGCCGACCCCTGGTACGCGCTGCGGGTCTGCGGACCGGCCCCGCACGCCTCCCACGGCCTGGACGGACTCGCCGGCGCGGACACGGTCATCGTGCCGTCGGTCCCGGACGCGGTGGTCGAGGGCCGCCAGGAGCTGTCCGGCGAGCTCGTGGACGCGCTGCGCGCGGCGGCCGACGCCGGGGCGCGGATGGTGTCGATGTGCAGCGGGGCCTTCGCCCTCGCCGCGGCCGGGCTCCTCGACGGCCGACGGGCCACCCTCCACCGGGAGTACGCGCGCGAACTCGCCACCCGCCACCCGCGGGTCACCGTCGACGCCTCGGTCCTCTACACCGATGACGACACCGTGCTCACCAGCGCGGGCGCCGCCGCCGGCCTGGACCTGTGCCTGCATCTCGTACGCAAGGACCTCGGCGCCACGGTCGCGGGCGCCCTCGCCCAGCGCCTGGTCGTCCCGGCCCACCGGGCGGGCGACCGGCCCCAGTTCGTCGAGGCGCCGCTGCCGGCGGGCGAGGAGGACACGCTCGGCCCGGTGCTCCAGTGGGCCCTTGAGCACCTGCACGAGCCGCTGACCGTGGACGCGCTGGCCCTGCGGGCCCGGATGAGCCCGCGGACCTTCCACCGCCGCGTACGGGAGGCCTGCGGGACCACGCCGCTGCAGTGGCTGCTGCACCAGCGGGTGGCCCGCGCGCAGGCGCTCCTGGAAGGGACCGGCCTGCCGGTGGAGCTGGTCGGGGAGCGCAGCGGTCTGGGCTCGGCGGCGAACCTGCGCCGCCACTTCACCCGTACCGTCGGCGTCTCCCCGTCCGACTACCGCAGGAGGTTCAGGCCTTCGGGGCCACCTTCGACAGGCCGTTGATGATGCGGTCCATCGCGTCGCCGCCGGTCGGGTCGGTGAGGTTCGCCAGCATCTTCAGCGTGAACTTCATCAGGACCGGGTGGGTCAGACCCCGCTGCGTCGCGATCTTCATGATCTTCGGGTTGCCGATGATCTTCACGAAGGCGCGGCCGAGCGTGTAGTACCCGCCGTAGGTGTCCTTGAGGATCTTCGGGTAGTTGTGCAGCGCCAGTTCGCGCTGGGCCGGGGTCGCGCGGGCGTGCGCCTGGACGATGACGTCGGCCGCGATCTGGCCGGATTCCATCGCGTACGCGATGCCCTCGCCGTTGAACGGGTTGACCAGGCCGCCCGCGTCGCCGACGAGCAGCAGGCCCTTGGTGTAGTGCGGCTGGCGGTTGAAGGCCATCGGCAGGGCGGCGCCGCGGATCGGCGTCGTCATGTTCTCCGGGGTGAAGCCCCAGTCCTCAGGCATCGAGGCGCACCAGGCCTTGAGGACCTCGCGCCAGTCCAGCTCCTTGAAGGCGGAGGAGGAGTTGAGGATGCCGAGGCCGACGTTGGACGTGCCGTCGCCCATGCCGAAGATCCAGCCGTAGCCGGGAAGGAGACGGTCCTGCGGGCCGCGCCGGTCCCACAGCTCCAGCCAGGACTCCAGGTAGTCGTCGTCGTGGCGGGGGCTGGTGAAGTACGTCCGTACCGCCACGCCCATCGGCCGGTCCTCGCGCCGGTGCAGGCCCATGGCGAGGGAGAGCCGGGTGGAGTTGCCGTCGGCGGCGACGACGAGCGGCGCGTGGAAGGTGACCTCGCGCTTCTCCTCGCCGAGCTTGGCGTGCACGCCGGTGATCCGGCCCGTGCGGTCGTCGACGATCGGGGCGCCGACGTTGCAGCGCTCGTACAGGCGGGCGCCGGCCTTCTGCGCCTGGCGGGCGAGCTGCTCGTCGAAGTCGTCGCGCTTGCGGACGAGTCCGTAGTCCGGGTACGAGGCGAGATCCGGCCAGTCGAGCTGGAGCCGGACACCGCCGCCGATGATCCGCAGGCCCTTGTTGCGCAGCCAGCCGGCCTCCTCGGAGATGTCGATCCCCATGGCGACGAGCTGCTTGGTGGCGCGGGGGGTGAGCCCGTCGCCGCAGACCTTCTCGCGGGGGAACGCGGTCTTCTCCAGGAGCAGGACGTCGAGTCCGGCCTTGGCCAGGTAGTACGCGGTCGTGGAACCGGCCGGGCCTGCCCCGACGACGATCACATCTGCGGTGTGCTCGGAGAGGGGCTCGGTCACGGCGGGGTCTCCCGAAGGGTTCGAGGGCAGGTCGGTTGCAGTCTATTGCGGAGGTTCCGGGGATCCGGGGCGGGCCCGGTCGAGCCGGTCAGGCCTTCGGGGCTCGGGGCTCGGGGCTGTGTGCTCTAGAGCTTGAAGCCCCGGTGCATCGCCACCACACCACCGGTCAGGTTGCGCCAGGCCACCTTGGACCAGCCGGCCTTCCGCAGCAGCCCCGCGAGGGTCGGCTGGTCGGGCCAGGACTGGATGGACTCGGCGAGGTACACGTACGCGTCCGGGTTGGAGGAGACCGCGCGGGCCACCGGCGGCAGGGCGCGCATCAGGTACTCCTCGTACACGGTGCGGAACGGCGCCCAGGTCGGGTGCGAGAACTCGCAGATCACGACGCGTCCGCCGGGCTTCGTCACCCGGTACAGCTCGCGCAGCGCGGCCTCCGTGTCCTGGATGTTGCGCAGACCGAAGGAGATCGTCACGGCGTCGAAGACGTCGTCACGGAAGGGCAGGTTCATGCCGTCGCCGGCGGTGAACGGCATCCACGGGTGCTTCTTCTTGCCGACCTGGAGCATGCCGATCGAGAAGTCGCAGGGCACGACGTAGGCCCCGGCGCGGGCGAAGGGCTGCGAGGAGGTGGCCGTCCCCGCGGCCAGGTCCAGGATCCGCTGCGCCGGGCGCGCGTCGACCGCCTTGGCGACCTCCTTGCGCCAGCGCCGGTCCTGTCCGAGCGAGAGCACGTCGTTCGTCAGGTCGTAGTTCGCCGCCACGTCGTCGAACATCGAGGCGACTTCGTGCGGCTGCTTGTCCAGGGAAGCTCGGGTCACCCGGCCATTGTGGCAGCCGCCCCCTCACCGACCCGGGACCGGCCCCGCGGGACGCGGGCCCAGGTGACCTAGGGGGTGTCCGGTGGATCAGGGCCGGATAGGACGCGGCGTCTGGTGCGGTGCATCGCAAGGCGCCGGAATGACCTAATAGCGGAGCTATTCGGGCTTTTCGGCATGGGGTCTCCCCAGGCCCCCAGGGCCTAGGGGATGCAGCGAGGTGCCGCGCCAGGCGTCGCGGCCCCGGCCCTGATCCGCCGGACACCCCCTAGCGGCGGCGGTGGACCAGCCGGCCGTCGATGACCGTCGCCACGCACGTCGAGGCGCCGCGGCGCACGAGCGCGGCCGTGTCGGGGACGTCGAAGACGGCGAAGCGGGCGGGGCCGCCCGGCGCCAGTCGCGGCAGCAGCACGAGCGGCACCGGCGAGAAGGACGGGGGCCCCGGCAGCACCTCCGGGCGCCGCCCGACGGCGAGCCCGGCCCTGCGCACCGCGTCCAGGGCCGCCCGGCTGCGCAGTTCACCGGCGACGGCGACCGTCCCGTGCGCCAGCATCCGCTGCACGCCGCGCCGCGCGGAGGCGCCCCGCCGCGAGGCGTCGGCCCGGAAGATCTCCTGCGCGCGCAGCCCGGTGATCGGCGCGGTGCCGAACTGCTCGGCCTCCCGCGGGTCCGGGTGGTAGGTGCCTTCGAGCAGTTCGGGCGCGTACGGGTTGAGCAGCCCGGGCGTGAGGATGCCGGGCCACCGCCGCACCCGTGCCTCCGGACGCGCGGCGGCCAGGTCCTCGTACGGGCCGACGGCGGCGAGGCGCGCCCCGTCGACCAGGACCGCGGTCTCGGGCGACGCCTCGGCGACGTGGATCGTCAGCACGGTGGCCTCAGTTCGCGTTCAGCAGCTTCAGCTCGGGGTGCGCCGTGCCGCCCTCGATCGCCGTGGACGAGATGTGGGAGACCACCCGCTCGTCGACCGGGTCGTTCGCCGGGTCGTCGTGGACGACGAGGTGTTCGTACGTCGTCGCGCGCTGCGCCGGGACGCGGCCCGCCTTGCGGATCAGGTCGATGATCTCCAGGCGGTTGGAGCGGTGCTTGGCGCCGGCCGAGGAGACGACGTTCTCCTCCAGCATGATCGAGCCCAGGTCGTCCGCGCCGTAGTGCAGCGACAGCTGGCCGACCTCCTTGCCGGTCGTCAGCCACGAGCCCTGGATGTGGGCGATGTTGTCCATGAAGAGCCGCGCGATCGCGATCATCCGCAGGTACTCGAAGAGCGTGGCCTGCGTACGGCCCTTGAGGTGGTTGTTCTCGGGCTGGTACGTGTACGGGATGAAGGCCCGGAAGCCGCCCGTCCGGTCCTGCACGTCGCGGATCATCCGCAGGTGCTCGATGCGCTCGGCGTTCGTCTCGCCGGTGCCCATCAGCATCGTGGAGGTCGACTCGACGCCGAGGCCGTGCGCGATCTCCATGATCTCCAGCCACCGCTCGCCGCTCTCCTTGAGCGGGGCGATCGCCTTGCGCGGGCGCGCGGGCAGCAGTTCGGCGCCGGCGCCCGCGAAGGAGTCGAGACCGGCCGCGTGGATGCGAGTGATCGCCTCCTCGACGGAGACGCCGGAGATGCGGGCCATGTGCTCGACCTCGGACGCGCCGAGGGAGTGGATGACCAGCTGCGGGAACTCCTGCTTGATGGCGGAGAAGTGCTTCTCGTAGTACTCGACGCCGTAGTCAGGGTGGTGGCCGCCCTGGAACATGACCTGGGTGCCGCCGAGTTCCACGGTCTCCGCGCAGCGGCGCAGGATGTCGTCGAGGTCGCGGGTCCAGCCCTTGGCCTTGTCCTTGGGCGGCGCGTAGAAGGCGCAGAACTTGCACGCCGTGACGCACACGTTCGTGTAGTTGATGTTCCGCTCGATGATGTACGTCGCGATGTGCTCCGTACCGGCGTAGCGGCGCCGGCGTACGGCGTCGGCCGCCGCGCCCAGCGCGTGCAGCGGGGCCGAACGGTAGAGGTCGAGCGCCTCCTCGGGGGTGATCCGGCCACCCGCGGCGGCGCGGTCGAGAACGGACTGGAGGTCGGCCTTCTCGGTCACCGGATGTGTCCCTTTCGGAGGGGTACTGACAGACCGAACCAGCCTACGCCAGGGGATCTCACCGCTTCCGCAGGGTGCCGGTCGGTCGTCCGGCGGCCTCCTCGTCGGACCGGTAGGCGAGGGTGCCGTCGGCGCCCAGGGTGAGGGTGAAGGAGGAGGTCCCGCCGGTGCAGAGGCCCGCGGTGCCGGGGCGGTCGGGGTCGGTGCGGTCGGCGATGCGGAGCTCGGTGGCGGTGGCGGAGGTGAGCTTGCCGATGCCGTGGCACTGCACGGTGGTGCCGAGGAGGCTGATGGTGTGCGTGGTCCGGACGACGTCCTGACCGGTCCTGCCCTTGGCGACGACGGCGGTGAGGTCGCCGTGCGGTGAGCCGTTGCGCTCGGTGGTGGGACCGGTCCAGGTCCCGAGGAAGGCCTCGGGCACGGCGCCGGCGGCCGCCCCTTCGCCGGGCTCGGTGGCGGCGGGCGGGCTGCTCGTCTTCGCCCCGGTCTTGTCGGCGTTGGCGTCCCGCCGCCCACCGGGCATCAGGTCGAACAGGAAGCCTGCCCCCAGCGTCACGGCGGCGAGCGCCCCGGCGACGGCGAGGGCGAGCGTGCAGCTGACCCGCCGCCCGGCGGCGAGGGAGACGGACATCCTGCGTCCGTTGCCTTCGGTGCCTGCCACGCCTGCCGTGCCTGCCGTGCCTGCCGGTGTACGGGGCGGGGGCACGGCGCCGGTCACCGTCTCGGGGCCCGGGGCCGGGGTCGGGGTCGGCCAGGCGGCGCCCGGCGCCGGTTCGACGGGTGGGCCGAAGGTGCCCGGAGGCGTCACGGACGGCGCCGTGAACGGGACGGGGCCGGAGGCGTACGGGTCGGGCGGAGCCGGCACCGATCCCGATCCCGGGCCCGCCGTACCAGCCGTACCAGCCGTACCAGCCGTACCAGCCGCGCCCGTCTCGCCCGTCTCGCCCGCGTCCAGTTCCAGGAGCCCCACCGCCGTGCGGCTGACCTCCTCCACCAGGGGGCCGGGCAGCCAGCCGGCCGCCACCAGCGCCGCCGCGCCGCCCGGAGCGAGCCGGGCCGCGACGGCGGCCGGGCTCGGGCGGGCCGCCGGGTCCTTGGCGAGGCACGCGGCGACGAGCTCGCGCAGCTCCTCCGGCAGCACGCCGTCAAGGACCGGCTCCTCGTGGACCACTTTGTACAGCAGGGCCGCGGAGGTGTCCCCGGGGAAGGGCGGCGCGCCGGTCGCCGCGTACGCGAGGACCGCGCCGAGCGAGAAGACGTCGGAGGCGCCGGTCGCTCCCTGGCCCAGGATCTGCTCGGGCGCCATGTAGCCGGGCGAGCCGATGGAGACGCCCGTGGCGGTGAGCGAGGCGGTGCCGTCGGTGGCGCGGGCGATGCCGAAGTCGATGAGCCGGGGCCCGTCGATCGCGAGGAGGACGTTGGAGGGCTTCACGTCGCGGTGTACGAGTCCCAGCGCGTGGACGCCCGCCAGCGCCTCGGCGAGGCCGGCGCCCAGAGTCCGTACCGTGTGCTCGGGCAGCGGGCTCGTCGTCTCGACGGCCCGGGTGAGCGTCGGCCCCGCCACGTACCCGGTCGCCACCCACGGGACGCGGGCCTCCGGGTCGGCGTCGAGGACGGGGGCCGTCCACCGGCCGCCGACGAGCCTGGCGGCCTCGACCTCGCGCCGGAACCGGGCCCTGAACTGCTCGTCCAGCGCGAAGTGCGGGTGCACGATCTTCACGGCGACGGTCCGGCCGCCCTCGTTGCGGGCGAGGTAGACGCGCCCCATGCCGCCGGCGCCGAGTCTGCCGAGGAGCCGGTAACCGCCGATGGTCCTCGGTTCCTCTGCTTCGAGCGGCTGCATGTCTCCCCCGTCGTTCAGCGGCGCGGAGCCCTTGGTGGGCCGGATCACCACGATTCGGAACCGTACCCAGCCAACCGATCGCCCACCATGCCCCTCCTTCCCTCCGTAACCCCCCGCCGCGTCCGAACACTGCCCGAAACACCCGGAGTCGCCTCATGATCCCGCGGATCCGTTCCGCCGCTGTCGCCCTCGGTGCCGCCACTGTCGCCCTGGCCCTGGTCACCGGCTGCGGCGAAGGCGCGCCCGTCACCTTCGACACCCCGAGATCGACGGCCACGGCCACGGCCGACAAGCCGAGCAAGCCGCAGACGTCCACGGCGGACGACCCCCAGACCGTGTTTCCGACCGGCCCCAAGGCGAGTTTCCGTACGGCCAACACTCTGGACGACGGCACCAAGATCGGTGTGACCACGCTCGCGGGCGCGAAGTCCGGTTTCACGGGCAAGGTGTGGGTGTGGGCCCCGAAGCAGTATTTCGACCCGAAGTACGCCGAGAGCGGCTTCCCGGTCCTCGTGGCGCTGCCGGGCGGGAACGGCTATCCGAAGAATTACTGGATGGGCACGGACCTCAAGCTCCAGTCGAGCATCAGCGCGTGGTCGGAGGAGGGAAAGAGCCTTCCGTTCATTGTCGTGATGCCTGTTCTCAACCCCGACGACAAGTACTACTACGACGGCAGTGATATTCCGGGGCAGCCGAAAATGGGCACGTGGCTGGCCGAGGACGTACCCGATTTCGTCCGGGCCAATTTCCGTACGTTCGCGTCCCGTGACGGCTGGGCGTTCATGGGGTCGTCCTCCGGTGCCTTCGCCGGACTCAAGGCCGTGCTCCAGCGTCCGGACCGGTTCAAGGCCGTGATCGCGTCGGGGCCCGACATCGTCCCGGACTCCCCGCTCTGGTCGGGGCACGAGGCCGAGCGGCAGGCGAACAACCCGGAGAAGCTCGCCAAGGCGCTCGGCGCGAAGCCGGACACCGAGGAGAACCGCGTCTACCTGGCGTTCCAGGTCGGGACGGAGGAGGGGGGCGTGGGCCGGCTGAAGACCTTCGTGAAGGACTACACGAAGGGGCCGGTGAAGACCCGCCTCCATGTCATCGAGGGCGGCAGGCACAACGCCAAGACGTATGTGAAGGGCATGGGGGACGGCTCGATCGCCTGGATCAGCCGGCACATGCAGGCGCCGATCCCGTCCCCCTGACACACGTCCGAGGCGTCACCGCTCGCGGGCGCCGAGCAGCTCCACCTTCACGTCCGCCGGGAAGCCGGTCGTCGGACCGGTCCGGCGGGCGAACTCGCGCACCCCCGCCAGCTGCTCGGGCCCGAAGCGGAAGTCCAGCGTCCGGAAGTACCGCTCCAGGAGCTCCGCGTCGAAGGACTCCCAGCGTGCGGCCTGCTCCGCGACCTTGGCGACCTCCTCGAGGGACAGATCGCGCGAGGCCAGGAAGGCCTCGTGGACCTCGCGCACGGTCTCCGGCTCGCGGGCCAGGAAGTCCTTGCGCGCCGCCCACACCGCGAAGACGAACGGCAGGCCCGTCCACTCCTTCCACATCAGCCCCAGGTCATGGACCTGGAGGCCGAGCCGCGGGGCGTCGTGCAGCGAGGCCCGCAGGGCGGCGTCGCCGATCAGGACGGCCGCCTCGGCCTCCTGCATCATCAGGCCGAGGTCGGGCGGGCACGTGTAGTAGTCGGGCCGTACGCCGTACTGCTCGGCGAGCAGCAGCTGCGCGAGCCGTACGGACGTACGGGAGGTGGACCCGAGCGCCACCCGCGCCCCGTCCAGCTGCCCCAGGGGCCGCTGGGAGACGATCACGCACGACATGACGGGGCCGTCGCAGCCCACGGCGATGTCCGGCAGGGCGACGAGATCGTCCGCGTTGCGAAGATATTCGACGAGGGTGATGGGGCCGATATCGAGACCGCCACCCACCAGCCGCTCACTGAGCTTCTCCGGGGTGTCCTTCGTGAGCTCCAGATCGAGGAGCGTTCCGGTACGCGCCAGGCCCCAGTAGAGGGGCAGGCAGTTCAGGAACTGGATGTGTCCGACGCGGGGCCGGCTGCGCTGGTGGTCGTCGGTTGCATTGTCCACATCGCGAGGCTAGACCCGTCTCGTACGGTGGACATCGCCGGGGCGCGCGTCAGCACATGAGAAGCACGTCAAACGTGTGGGTGACGTGATCTTTCCCTCTAGTGTCACGCGCACCCTGCGTGCTACGCTCATCGCAAGTTGCAGTTTGGTTTCCCTTGCAGTACAGAGCCTGCGGAGCATGTGACCCGCAGGCTTTTGTAGTTTTCAGACTTGTTTGCAGGTTCTGGAGCAGGGCAACCCTTTGGCCCAAGGAGGGCTTATGGCTACCGGAACCGTCAAGTGGTTCAACGCTGAAAAGGGCTTCGGCTTCATCGCCCAGGACGGCGGCGGCCCGGATGTCTTCGTCCACTACTCCGCGATCAACGCGTCCGGGTTCCGCTCCCTCGAGGAGAACCAGGTCGTGAACTTCGACGTCACCCAGGGCCCGAAGGGCCCGCAGGCGGAGAACGTCACCCCGGCCTAAGTTGCCCGGGTCGGCGATCGCGCACGGCTAGAGAAGTACCCAAGGAGCCCCGCTCCGTGCTTTCGGGCACGAGCGGGGCTCCTGCCTGCATTTAGCCTGGACATATGACCGAACGCAAACCGCCCGGCGTCAGCTTCGAGTCATTCGTGGACAAGCAGATCCGCGAGGCCGCGGAGCGTGGCGAGTTCCGGAAGCTGCCCGGCTTCGGCAGGCCGCTCGCCGACGACAGCGCCCCCTACGACGAGCTGTGGTGGATCAAGCGCAAGCTGCACCGCGAGGGCGCGTCCGTACTGCCGCCCGCGCTGGCCCTGCGCAAGGAGGCCGAGGACGCGCGGGAAGCGGTCGACCGGGCCGTCTCGGAGGCGCAGGTGCGCCGGATCCTCGGCGAGATCAACACCAAGATCGCCGAGGCCCTCCGTCGGCCACCGGCGGGCCCGCCGCTGAACCTCACGCCGTTCGACGTGGAGGCGACGCTGGCGGAGTGGCGGGCGGCGCGGGCGGCGCGGGCGGCGCGGGCGGCCCGGAAGACGGACGGCAGGGCCTGAGCCGAGCCCCTCGGCCTCGGCCGGCCGGGTGAATCTCGGCGGGCGAGGGCCCGGCCACCGGCCGGCCCGCACCTCACCCCGGGGAGCCTGAGCGGCAGCGACGCAACCGACCGCCGAGACGTGAGGGAGCCCCCATGAAGAGCGCCGACCTGCTGCTGGACGCGTTCAGCCGGGTGAAGGAGGCCGTGTACGGGGCCGTCGAGGGCCTGTCGGAGGAGGAGCTGGCGGTCCGCGTCGACGAGGACGCGAACTCGATCGCGTGGCTGGTCTGGCACCTGACCCGTATCCAGGACGACCACATCGCGGACGCGTTCGACACCGACCAGGTGTGGACGTCCGACGGCTGGAAGCCCCGCTTCGGCCTCCCCTTCCCCGCCCGCGCCACCGGCTTCGGCCACTCCACGAGCCAGGTCGCCGCGGTCCGGGCCCCCGCGGAGCTGCTGCTCGGCTACTACGACGCCGTCCACGAACGGACCCTGGAGCACCTCGCCGGCCTGACCAACGCCGACCTCGACCGCGTCGTGGACGACTCCTGGGACCCGCCGGTCACCCTGGGCGTCCGCCTGGTGAGCGTGATCGCGGAGGACAACCAGCACGCGGGCCAAGCGGCGTACGTACGGGGCCTGGTGGAGCGCGGTCAAAAGGCCTGACCTGCCGGGTTGTTCTCGAACGCGCGTTGCTATCCTCCCCCGCATCTGGACGCGGGGGCACACACGCCGGGTGGGGGATCCTCCGGCGGCGCTTCCGCGCATCGTGGCCGCACGCCGTCGGCGTGCCGCCTCTTGGGGAGGACCGTACGTTGCATCACGCTTTCTCGTCCCGCCGCAGACTCGCCGCCGCGATCGGCACGGCGATCGCCGTCACGGTGGGCACCCTGGCCGCCCCTGCCGTCGCCGCCCCGATCGACGGCACAGCGCCCGCCACGACCACACCCGACGGCACCGCGGTGACGACGGCCACGGACGCCCAGCAGACCGTCGTCCCCTACCCGCTCGACGCGCGGGTCATCAGCGCGGGAAGGACGGGTTTCCTGACCCTCGGGACTTCGGGAAGCAGCGTGGAGCACCGCTGGACGAGGTTCGCTGACGGTTCGTCGACCGTCCTGTCGTCGGGCGGCACCTGGGTCGTGGGCTCACGCGCCTCCGACGTCGTCGTCCTGAACGACAACTCGCTCGTCACCCTGCGGGACATGGCCGCCGGCGCGAACCTCCTCACCGTCGACCTGCGCAGCGTGGGCTCGGGCGGGCAGTACGGCGGAGCCGTCGGCTCGACCCTGTTCGCCCGGACCTCCAACGGGGTCGGCGGCGAGGACCTCCACCTCCTGAGCAAGACCGACGGCACCCTGACGGACCGTACGGTGACCGGCCTGCCGGCGAACGCCACCGCCATGTTCGCCGCCGCGGCCACATCCGATCACGTCCTGCTGACGTACCAGACCGGTACCGGCACGGTGGCCAAGCGGTTCTGGGCGCTCCTGGACCTCTCCACCGGCGCCGTCACCGAGACGCGTGAGATCGTCACTCCGGCCCAGTGGACCGGCGAGGTCGCACTGTCGGAGACCCATGTCGCCTGGGTGGAGTACGGCTCCACCTCCCCGGCGGTGGTGGTCGTCGCCGATCGCGGGACGGGAAAGACACAGCGTGTACCCATGGACGGCGCGAGCCGCGTCTCGATCGGCCTGGTGGGGACCTGGGTGACGTACGCGGATCGCGACGGCTTCGGGGACTACCACCCGAACCCCTTCTCCGCCCTGAGGGCACGCCACCTGACGACCGGTGAGACGCGCAAGCTGCTCGACCACGTGAAGTCGGCCGTGCAAGGCCCCGACGGGACACAGTCCGTACGGGGCGGAACGGTGGCGCAGGGCGAGGGCCTGTACCGGATCTCGGTCGGCGCCGACGGAGCCCCGGTCACGGAACTGGTCGCGAGCACCGGCGAGCCGACCAAGGTCACCCTCCTGGGTGGCATCCCCGCGAAGGTCACGCCCGATCCCGCCAACGGCCGCATACGGCTCGACTGGCGCCTCTCCCGGGTCAACGCGGAAGTGACGGTCACGCTGCGCCACGTCCAGAGCGGGGAGACGAAGAGGGAGGTCGTGTACCCCTCCGGGGATCTCCTCGACGATCCCCACCTCGTCCGTCTCGACTGGCAGGGCGACGTCAGCTGGAACGGCGACCGGGACATGCTCACCGGAGCGCGCAGTGGTGCGTACACCTGGGAGATCAACGCCAAGCCGCTGGACGGCATCGGCCCGAACCTGGTCAGCTCCGGCACGTTCGACCTCGCCCGGAAGCCCGCCCCGCACGACTACGACAACGACGGCCACCCTGACATCCTGCGACGCGACGCCTCGGGGCGGCTGTGGCTCGCCGACACCTTCTACTCGCCTTACGTCAATCAGCTCGACCAACACCCGGACAGGCTCATCGGCTCGGGCTGGGGCATCTACGACCAGATCGAGGCCGTGGGCAACATCGCGGGCGCCTCCGCCGGTGACCTGGTCGCCCGCGACTCCTCCGGCGTCCTGTGGGAGTACCTGGGCAAGGGCGACGGCACCTTCGCCGGCCGCGTCAAGATCGGCGCAGGCTGGGGCGTCTACAACAAGATCACCGGCGGCAGCGACCTCACCGGCGACGGCAAGTCCGACCTCCTCGCCACCGACACCTCCGGCGGCCTCTACCTCTACAAGGGCACCGGCAACTGGAGCGCCCCCTTCGCACCCCGCGTGAAGATCGGCTACGGCTGGGGCATCTACAACCAGATCACCGCCACCGGCAACATCGCCGGCGCCACCGCCGGAGACCTCGTCGCCCGCGACAAGGACGGCGTCCTCTGGCTCTACCTCGGCAACGGCGACGGCACCTTCGCCACCCGCATCAAGATCGGCGGCGGCTGGAACACGTACACCCACCTCATCGGCATCGGCGACGCCGACCGCGACGGCCGCCCCGACCTCTACGCCTCGGGCTCCACCACCTCGTCCTCGTTCCTCTACAAGGGGACGGGCAACTGGCGTGCCCCCTTCCGGTCCCGCGAGCAGGTCGGCGAGCACTTCGAAGAGTGGCGCTCGTACAACCACTTCGCCTGATCGGCAGCCTCCTCGAACGGCACCTCCCAGGGAGAGTCCTTGAGTTCCATACGTACCACCCGCCGCCTCGCCGCGACGATCACGGCCGTCCTCGCCGTCACGGCGGGCACCCTGGCGGCCGGACCGGCCGTCGCCGCACCGGGCACCGAGGGTGCGGTCCTGCCGGCCTCGGCGACGGACCAGCAGGACGTGATCGAGTTCCCGAAGGACGCCCACATCACCTTCGCGGGCCGCACCGGCTTTCTGACGCGGTCGTGGGCGTCCAACGAGTACCGGTGGACGAGGTTCTCGGACGGAGTCTCAACCGTTCTCTCGAACGTCAGAGTCATCGGCGTCCCCGGTACGGACCGCGTCGTCATCGACAACGCGGCGCGGGGTGGGTTCGCACTGAAGGACATGGCCACGGGATCGGACATCGTGGTCGTCCCACCCGAGAAGGTGGGCTACCCCGACGGATGGACCATCGGCGCCGCCGATTCCACGATCCTTTCCGCGGTCTTCGACGGAAGCGGGGGCGAATACCTCCGGCTGTACAGCGTGATCGACGGCGCGGTGCAGCGGAGGACGGTGACCGGACTGCCCTCGGACGCCGACATCACGACGGGCGAAGCCGGCGCCGAGCCCGGCACGGCGAACGTGTCCTACTCGACCGGGACGAAGCGGCAGCAGGCCGTGGTGGACCTCGCGACCGCCACGGTCGTCGATATCCGCGATCTCCCGGCATCGGGTTCGACCGTCGTGATCGACTCCGCCGAGTCGGAGACCCACAGGGCCTGGGCGGAGAAGGCACCCTCTTCCTGGGACACGACGGTGGTCGTCGTCGAACGGCAGACAGGCGCGACGCAGCGCCTGCCGCTGGGAGACATGTCCCGGCCCGCCGTCGGCCTCGCGGGTGACTGGGTGACATACGCGGAGCAGGGAGGGCTCGAGAGCTACGGACCGAACCCCCTGTACGTCCTGACCGCCCGTTCCCTCAAGGACGGATCCACGCGCAAGCTCCTCGATCACGTCTCGTCCGAGGTCATGGCCCCCGACGGCACGCAGCTGGTGCGCGGCGGCACGCTCGCCCAGGGCGAAGGCCTGTACCGGATCGCGCCCAGCCCGGACGGCACTCCGGTCGCCACCCTCGTGGCGACCACCGGACAGCCGACGCAGGTGTCCCTGGTCCGGCACAACATCCCGAGCGTGATCGACCTCGACCGCAACAGCGGCGTGGTCAATCTGGACTGGGAACTGTCCCGGGTCAACGTGGACATGACGGTCATCGTGCGCCACGCGCGCACCGGAACGACGAACACGTTCTACCTGGCCCCTGCCCAGGATGCACTCGTCCGGCAACGAATCGCCCGGCTTCCGTGGGGCGACAACGCGTACAACGGCGACTACACCTGGCAGATCAGCGCCCGGCCGCTCAACGGCATCGGGCCGACCCTGACCTCCTCCGGCACGTTCAAGGTCGTCCGGAAGGCCGCGCCGCACGACTACAGCGACAACGGCTCGCCGGACGTGCTCCTGCGGGACTCGTCGGGCCGACTGACCCGTATCGGCTCCTCCTACTCCCCGTACATCGGCCAGTGGGTCGAGGTGGAGAAGAAGGTCATCGGCTCGGGCTGGGGCATCTACGACCAGATCGAGGCCGTGGGCAACATCGCCGGAGCCTCCGCCGGTGACCTGGTCGCCCGCGACTCCTCCGGCGTCCTGTGGGAGTACCTGGGCAAGGGCGACGGCACCTTCGCCGGCCGCGTCAAGATCGGCGGGGGCTGGGGCGTCTACAACAAGATCACCGGCGGCAGCGACCTCAACGGCGACGGCAAGTCCGACCTCCTCGCCACCGACAAGGCCGGTGACCTCTACCTCTACAAGGGCACCGGCAACTGGAGCGCACCCTTCTCCACCCGCGTGAAGATCGGCTACGGCTGGGGCATCTACAACCAGATCACCGCTGTCGGCAACATCGCGGGCGGAGCCGCCGGAGACCTCGTCGCCCGCGACAAGGACGGCGTCCTCTGGCTCTACCTCGGCAACGGCGACGGCACCTTCGCCACCCGCATCAAGATCGGCGGCGGCTGGAACACGTACACCCACCTCATCGGCATCGGCGACGCCGACCGCGACGGCCGCCCCGACCTCTACGCGTACACGCCCGGCGACAGCTACACCATGGGCACCGGGTACCTGTACAGGGGCACCGGCAACTGGAGCGCCCCCTTCCGGGGGAGGGAGCTCACAGGAGTGGACGGCCAGCTGAAGGGGAACCCCGCCGTCGCCTGATCGACTGCCGAACAGTCGTACAACCTTCCTCCCCGATCATGAGTCTGACCGGGCGTGGCGCATGTCGCGCCCGGTCTTCTCTGGGGGAGAAACACTCTTGTCCACCGAACGAGCCGCCACTCGCCGCCACCTCGCCGCGGCCGTCACCGCCGTTCTCGCCGTCACTCTCGGCACCCTCGTCGCGGCTCCCGCGACCGCCGCCCCCACGTCCGCTGCCGCCTCCGCGGAGCAGCAGGCCGAGCAGCAGGCCGAGCAGCAGGCCGCCGTCCCGTACCCCGTGGGCGCGAGTGCCGTCGCCGCCGCAGGTACGACCGGGTTCCTGACCCGTGGCTCGTACGAGAAGCCGGAGCTCCGCTGGACCCGGTACGCGGACGGCACCTCGACCGTCCTCTCGTCGACCTCCGACTACGGCGTCGACGGGACTGGTTCCGACGTCGTCGTGGTGGGCGACGCGCCCGCCCCGTTCGAGTTCCGGGTCGTGAAGCTCCACGACATGGCGACCGGCGCCGCGCCCGTCGAGATCGACCTCGGCGCCCTCGGCGCCACCTATGTGAAGGCCGTGAGCCCGACATCGGTCCTCGCCCAGGTGGCCAAGGACGACGGTACGGCCGAACTGCACCTGGTCGCGAAGAACGGCGACGCCGTGACCGACCACGAGGTCACCGGCCTCCCCGCCGACGCGCGCGACTTCTTCACCAACGCGCCTGCCCTGAACGGCGCCGCCCTCGTCGGCTACGCCACGGGCCCCGCCGACACCGAGACGGGCGGCCGGGCCGTCGTGGACATCACCACCGGGGCGGCGATCGAGACGTACGGGACACCCGAGCCGGGCTACCTCAGCGCCCCGCTCACCCTCTCCGCCACCCACGTGGCATGGACCGACTACAGCGCCGGCGATGTCAGCGTCGTCGCCGTCGAGCGGTCCACCGGGAAGGAGCAGCGGATCTCCCTCGGCCACCCCGAGGAGTTCCACGTCAATCTGGTGGGGAACTGGGTGACGTACGCCGCGCCGTCCAAGCTCACCGATGGCTGGGAGCCTCCCCTGCAGGCCGTCACGGCCAAGAACCTCACGACCGGGGCGACCGTCGAGCTCATGGACTACATGAGCTCCGCCGCCCCCGGCCCCGACGGGTCGCTGCTGGTGCGCGGCGGCACGGTCGCGCAGGGCGAGGGGCTCTACCGCCTCTCCGTCGGCGAGGGCGCCGCGCCCACCGCCGAACTCGTAGCGTCCACCGGGGAGCCGACGGCGCTCACCTACCTCGGCGCCCAGGTCCCGAGCGTGATCGACTTCGACCGCGACCGCGAGGTCGAACTGCGGTGGCGGATGTCGCGCCTCAACGCCACCGTCCACCTCAAGCTGACCCACCAGCAGACCGGCCGGACCCTCTTCAGGACGATGGTGCTCGACCGCGAGTCGAGCGGTCAGTGGACCTTCGACGACCAGACCTTCGGCATCACGTGGCAGGGGAACCTCGACGACTTCTCCCCGACGGGCCAGTCGGCGTTCAACGGCGACTACACCTGGGAGTTCCGTGCGGTCCCGCGCAACGGCATCGGCCCGGAGCTGAAGCAGGCCGGTGCGTTCAAGGTCGTCCGCAAGCCCGCCGCGCACGACTACAGCGACAACGGCTCCCCGGATCTGCTGGCGCGGGACAGCTCGGGCCGGCTGTGGCGCGTCGACACCAACTTCGACACGTACAAGAACCGGTTCACGCCCACGCACGAGCGCCACGAGGCCGGCTACGGCTACCAGATCTACAACCGCATGGAGTCGGTCGGTGACGTCGCCGGTAGCAGCGCCGCCGACATGGTCGCCCGGGACAAGGACGGTGTCCTCTGGCTCTACCAGGGCACCGGCAGCTCGTCCTCGTACTACCCGTTCCAGAGCCGGGTGAGGGTCGGCGGCGGCTGGCAGATCTACGACAAGCTCACGGGCGGCAGCGACCTGACCGGCGACGGCCGGGCCGACCTGGTCGCCACCGACACCTCCGGCGGGCTCTACCTCTACAAGGGCACGGGGAACGCCTCCGCCCCCTTCGCGCCCCGCGTGAAGATCGGCTGGGGCTGGGGCATCTACAACCAGCTCACCGCCACCGGCAACATCGCCGGAGCCACCGCCGGAGACCTCGTCGCCCGCGACAAGGACGGCGTCCTCTGGCTCTACCTCGGCAACGGCGACGGCACCTTCGCCAGCCGGGTCAAGATCGGCGGCGGCTGGAACGCGTACACCCATGTTGTCGGCATCGGCGACGGCGACAAGGACGGCCGCCCCGACCTCTACGCGTACGGCCCGAACAACTCCTCGTACTTCTACGCCGGTACGGGCGACTGGCGCGCGCCGTTCACGACGCGCACGCCCACCGAGGTCCTCCTCGGCCACGAGGGCCCCTCGTACGACCACGTCTCCTGACACACACCGTCCCCCCAACGAAGGAACCGAACGTGATCCAGACCCGCGTGCCGCGGCGCAGACTCGCCGCAGCCGTGACCGCCGTACTCGCCGTGACCGCCGGTGCGGCTCTCGCCACGGCACCCGCGATCGCCGCGACGCCCACCGCTGCCGTCACCGCGGACGCCGCACCCGCCGACGCGCAGGCGACCGCCGATGGCGTCATCTCGATCTCCGGCGCCGACCGGATCCTCAGTGTCGGCCCGACCGGATTCCTCACCTCCGCGTTCAGAGACGGCTTCATGGGCGGCTGGGAGTACTTCTGGACAAGCACCGTGGACGGCACCCACACGGAACTCCCGGAGTGGTCCAGCGGGTACCGCGGCGGAAACGGTTCCGACACCGTCGTCGCCAAGGAGGATGGCACGTCCCGGTACCTGCTCCACGACATGTCGTCGCCGGGCAGCGCTCCCGCGGTCATCGAGCAGCCCGACACCCGGCTCTTCTGGAAGGGCGTGGTCGGCAGGACCCTCGTCTTCTCGTCCTGGGACAGCCAGACCCAGGTGGGCCAGCTCCGCCTGATCGGCGAGGGCAACCAGGCGGGCAGCGACCGGCAGGTGACCGGCCTCACGCCGAACTCGAGGGTCCAGAGCGTCGAGGCCCTGTCGGACAGCCAGGCGCTCGTCCGGTACATCTCGGCGGATGCCGACACCGACCGCTCCTACCTCGCCGTCGTGGACGTCGCCACCGCCTCCGTCGTCGAGAAGCGCGAGGTGGGCGTGTCCGTGTACGACGCCGACATGGCCCTCTCCGGGGACCACTGGGTCTGGGTCGACACCCCGACGACCGCGAACGCCAAGCTGATGTACGCCTCCCGCGACGGTTCGGCGGGCGCGCCGGCCGTGGAGGCGGTCGACCTGGGCAACTCCATCCGCCCGCACATCGGCGTCCTGGGCGACTGGGTGACGTACGCCACGCCGGGCGGCGACGTCGCCACGGAGCCGTCCGCGAAGTACGCGCTCAACGCCGTCAGCCTCGTCGACAAGTCCACGGTCAAGCTCCTCGACCACGCCTCGTCCACCGTCCCCACCGCCGACGGCGCGCTCCTGGTGCGCGGCGGTACGGTCGCCCAGGGCGAAGGGGTCTACCGGATCGCGCTCGGGGCGGACGGCAAGCCCACCGCCACGCTCGTCGCGAGCACCGGCGAGCCGACCGCGCTCACGCTGTACACCGCGTCCACTCCCCCGGTCATCGACCTCGACAAGAACGACGGTCAGGCCCTGCTCCGCTGGGTGATCTCCCGGACGAACGCCCAGGGGTCCGTGACGGTACGTCATGTCGGCACGGGCCGCAGCGTGCGGTACGACTTCGCCCGGGCGGCCAGCTACGAGGGCAAGGGGTCCGTCGACTTCCGCTGGGACGGGCTCCTCCCCAACGCCGACAACACCAAGGAGTTCGCGCCCAGCGGTGACTACACCTGGGAGTTCTCCGCCACCCCGCTCAACGGCATCGGCCCGGACCTCAAGCAGACCGGCGCCTTCAAGGTCGCGCGCGCGGCCGGCGCGCACGACTACACCGACAACGGCAGCCCTGACCTGCTGACCCGTGACGCCTCCGGTGTGCTGTGGCGCGACGACACCGTCAAGGTGCCGTCCACGCCGGACGCGTACGCGACCGGACGGGTACGGATCGGCGGCGGCTGGCAGATCTACAACCAGCTGGAGGCCGTCGGCAACGTCGCCGGAGCCGGGGCCGGCGACCTGGTCGCCCGTGACGCCTCCGGTGTCCTGTGGCTGTACCTGGGCAAGGGCGACGGCACCTTCGCCACCCGCATCAAGGTCGGCGGCGGCTGGCAGGTCTACAACAAGATTACCGGCGGCAGCGACCTCGACGGCGACGGCAAGGCCGACCTCCTCGCCACCGACACCTCCGGCGGCCTCTACCTCTACAAGGGCACGGGCAGCTGGAGCGCGCCCTTCGCGCCCCGCACGAAGATCGGATGGGGCTGGGGCATCTACAACCAGATCACCGCCACCGGCGACATCGCCGGCTCCCCCGCCGGAGACCTCGTCGCCCGCGACAAGGACGGCGTCCTGTGGCTGTACGAGGGCACGGGCGACGGCTCCTACGCCCCTCGCGTGAGGATCGGCGCCGGCTGGGGCGTCTTCACCCACCTGGTCGGCATCGGCGACGCCGACCGCGACGGCCGCGCCGACCTCTACGCGGTCGGAGCCTCGGGCGACGCCAGGTTCTACGCGGGCACCGGCGACACCGCCGCCCCCTTCAAGCCCGGCGCGCCCTCGTCCCTGCACACGAACGTCGCAGGCCTCAACTCGGTGTTCTGACCGCCCGGCACGGGACGGTCGCCCAGACCGTCTTGCCGACACAGCGGGCCTTGACGCCCCAGGCGCTCGCGAGGGCGGATACGAGCAGCAGCCCGTATCCGCCCTCGTCCCGTACAGCCACCGGAACGGGTTCCCGCTCGCCCCGCGTGTCGGAGACCTCGATCCGGACGTGGTCCTCGCCCCGCTCCATCCGCACCTCGAAGTCCCGCCCGGGCACCCGGCCGTGGGTGGCGGCGTTGTTCGCGAGCTCGGCGACGACCAGTGCGGCGGCGTCGGGATCCGGCACGTCCCAGTCGTGGAGCTGCTGCACGGCGAGCAGCCGGGCGAGCCGGGCGCCGCGGCGGGTGGCCGACAGGCGGAGGACGAACTCACCGGTGAACTCACCGGTTGGGGTGGCGTTTTCGGACTTCATGGCCCCGAGCCTGGGCTGTCGGCCGTACGCTGACCAGCAGCGACGCCACGACGCTGAGTAACTGTACGGGTACGCCAAGAAGGCGGTACGGATGTCGGGGAACGAGGAGGAACGGCCGGAACGGCCGTCCGAAGTAGACGGTACGGCGCACTTGTTCAGTGCGCTGGGCAAACAGATCAAGGCGCTGCGGGGCAACGCGCGCATGAGCCAGGCCCAACTCGCGGAGGCCACGCACTGCAGCGAGGACCTGGTCTCGTCGGTGGAGCGCGGAGTACGGACGCCTCAGCCGGACTTCCTGCTGCGGGCGGACTCGGCGTTGGGCGCGGGCGGGGTGCTGGCAGCAGCGGTGGAGGACGTGCGGGAGGCACTGGCGAGGGCGCGGACGCGGCACCCGGACTGGTTCCGGCGCTTTGCCGATGCGGAGGCGGAGGCGTTGGCATTGCACTACTACGCGGTGCAGGCCATGCCGGGCATTCTCCAAACGGAGTCGTACGCGCGGGCGGTCTTCAGGGAGCGTCGGCCGCTGTACGACGAGGAGACGGTCGAGAAGCGAGTGGCGGACCGGCTCGCCCGTCAGACGCTCTTCGACAAGTGGCCCGCGCCCACCATCAGTTTCGTGCTGGAGATGGCAGTCCTGAACCGCCCCATGGGTGGTCGCGAGGCATTCCGCGAGCAGCTGCGCCGCATCCTGGAGGTCGCCCGCCTTCGCACGGTCCACCTCCAGATCATGCCGACCGAACGCACGGAACATCCGTGCCTGGGTGGGTCGTTCACTCTCTTGACCCCGAAGGGGCGGCGCGAGGTGGCGTACACCGAGATCTACGGTCATGCCCGGCTGATCACCGACCCGGAGGAGGTACGTCAGTACACCGAGCGCTATGGGATCATCCGGGCGCAGGCACTCACGCCCCACGAGTCCCTGGCGGCAATCGAGAAGATGCTGGGAGAGCTATGAGCACCACGGAACTGGCCTGGTTCAAGAGCAGCTACAGCGATGGCGAGGGCGGCGAGTGCATCGAAGTCGCCTACGACTGGCGCAAGTCCAGCTACAGCAGCGGCGAAGGCGGCGAGTGCGTCGAGGTCGCCGCCCACCCCACCACCGTCCACGTCCGCGACTCCAAGGTCCCGCAGGGCCCCCAGCTCGCCGTCGCTCCGGCCGCGTGGGCGTCGTTCGTGTCGTACGCCACCGTCTGACGTACGTACGGGAGTGTGGCCACCGGTCAGAAGCGGAAGACCGCGCCGGTGGCCTGCTCCAGCTCGCACGTGTTGCCGTAGGTCTTGTCCCAGCGGACGAGGCGGCCCGCGTACGTGCCGGTCGCCGTGACCCGTACCGGGTCGTAGATCTGCGCACACGGCCTCTCGGAGACCGGGAGCCTGTCGAGGTCGCTGTCGACCGCGTCCAGGGCCGCGCAGGCGGCGTGGGCGTCGGGGTGGGTGCCGCCGGCCGGTCCGCACAGGAGGGAGACGGCGCGGAGGCTGCCGTCGACCTGCGAGGAGGCGGTCAGGATCAGCTGGGCGGGGTCCGCGGCGGGTGCTGCGGCGGACGCCGGGGAGGCGGCCCCGAGCGTCAGGCTCACGAGGGCGGTGGCGGCGAGCGCGGAGGCGGTCTTCACGTTCATGTCCCGCCCAACGAGGCACGTCTTGCCCGGGTCACCGAATGCATAGCATCAGGGCTATGCCCCGTAGGAACTTCATTCTTTTCGACGTCGACGGCACCCTGATGGACGCCGTCGCGAACCAGCGCCGGGTCTGGCACGCCTGGGCGGCCCGGCACGGGCTCGACGGGGACGAGGTGTACGCGGTGGCTCTCCGTACCCGGCCCGTCGAGACCTTCGCCGCCGTCGTACCCGACCTCGACCCGGACGTGTGTCTGACGCTCCTGCACGAGCTGGAGGACGCGGACGTCCGCTCGGGTGAGTACAGCGCCTTCGCCGGGGCCGCCGAGCTGCTCACCGCCCTTCCCACGGGCTCCTGGGCGCTCGTCACCTCCAACTACGAGCACCGCGTCCGGGGCCGTTTCGAGCGGACCGGGCTTCCGCTGCCCCACCTCGTCGTGGACGCCGCCTCCGTCACCGAGGGCAAGCCGTCCCCGGCCCCGTACCTCCTGGCCGCGGACCGCCTGGGCGCCTCCCCCGCCGACTGTCTGGTCGTCGAGGACGCACCCTCGGGCGTCCGCTCGGGCCTGGACGCCGGGATGACGGTCTGGACCGTCAACAGCCCCGACGCCCCGGAGGGCGGCGCCCACCGCCACTTCCCGTCGCTGGCCGCGGCGGCCCCGGAGATCCTGGCCTTCGCCGGCACGGTGTGAGTCCCGAGGTCCCGGACGGCCGTACAACCACATCGCCTGACCGGGCGGCGCACGGGGGCAACCCTTCGTGCGGCTCTGCGACTTGACAGTCTGTTCAGAACCGCAACCGCCTCGGCTAGTCTGTGCCCATGCATGGGGGACTGGAAAATAGCTCTAGTTTGACGGGTAGCGGGGCCATGCCGCTCGAGTCGGGGGATCCGCGGCGAATCGGGGCGTTCCGGCTGCTCGGGGTGCTCGGTTCCGGCGGGATGGGGCGGGTGTATCTCGGCGCCGTGCCGGGGCGGTACGCCGCCGTCAAGCAGGTGCTGCCGACCCTCGCCGAGGACCAGGACTTCCTGAGCCACTTCGGGCACGAGCTGGACAACCTGGGCAGGCTGCCCGCCGGTGCCAGCGCGCGGCTCCTCGCGAGCGACCGCACCGCGCGGCCGCCGTGGTTCGCGACCGAGTTCATCCCCGGGATCACCCTGAGCGAGGCGATCCGGCTGCACCGCGGGCCGCTGACCGGCGACGCCCTGTGGCGGCTGCTGCACGACGCGGCGAACGGACTCCGCGCGGTGCACGCCGCCGACATGGTGCACCGCGACCTCAAGCCGTCCAACGTCATGCTGACGTCGGACGGCGTGACGCTCATCGACTTCGGCGTGGCCCGCGCGGCCGACCAGAGCCGGCTGACCAGGACCGGCATGGTCATCGGGACCCCGGCGTACATGGCACCGGAACAGGCCGTCGCCGACCGGCAGTTGACCGGTGCGGCGGATGTGTTCGGGCTCGGCAGTCTGCTGCTGTACGCGGCGAACGGGCGCCCGCCCTTCGGGGACGGTTCCGGGCCGGACCTGCTCTACCGGGTCGTCCACGCCGAACCGGACTTCGGGCAGCTGACCGAGGCCGACCCGGAGCTGGCCGAGGTCGTGCGTTCCTGCCTCGCCAAGGACGCCTCGGACAGGCCGTCGGCCGCCGAGCTCGTCGAGCGGTCCGCCGGTCACGTGGCCGCGGGGGCGGCCTCGCCGTGGCCCGCGGTCGTGGCGGAGCGGATCGGCCGGCGGCAGGCCTTCGCCGCCGACCCGCCGACGGCCGAACTGATCGCCCGGGGCGCGGAGGAGGAGAAGACTCCCTCGGGTCCGGAGAGCCCGGAGAAGCCTGATACTCCTGCGAGCCCCGCGGTCCCGGACACGTCCGGCTCCCCGAAGGCGGCCGACACCGCCGCCCCCGCGCCCGCCGTCCGGCGTGAGCGGCGCAGCCGCGTGTTGCTGGTCGCGCTCCCCGTCGTGGTGGCGACGGGCACGACCCTGACCCTCGCCCTCGCCCCGTACGACCTCTCCCAGCGGGGCGCGGGGCCCGGGCCCTCGACCCCGCCGCCGTCGGTCACCGCGTCCCAGCCGGTACCGGACAACCGCGTGCCCCACACCACGACACCGTCCTCCCCCCTCCCGCCGAGCGGCTCCCCCTCAGGCGGCCCGAACCCCGCGCCTCCGCCGGGCGGGGCGACCGGCGGAGCGGCCGCGGGAGGCGCGTCGGGTGGATCGGGCGCGTCAGGTGGGTCGAGCACCACCGGCGGCTCCGGGAGCGCGTCGGGCGGATCCAGCACCACCACTTCCGGCGGCTCGGGCGCCACCACGAGCCCGTCCGGGGGCAAGACGACGCGCCCGGCGCCCCCGCCGTCCACCGGCGGCTCCGCGCCCTCGGGGACGTACTCCTTGGAGAACGCCTCCAACGGCCAGTGCCTGGGCGAGTACAACGCGGGTTACGGCGTCTTCGCCAACACCTACGAGTGCGGTTCCCTGCCCAACAACAGTGGCAGCGTCTCGTACGTCTGGACCTACTCGGCAGGCGCGAACGGAACTTTCCGGCTGGTCAACAAGAAGACCGGCCACTGCCTGCAGCCGAACGGGAACCCCGGCGCCACGGCCGTCGCCTGCAACGGCTCCAGCCTCCAGTCGTGGAAGATCGGCGCCACCACGTCCTCCGGGCGGACCTTCGTGAACATGAACAGCGGCCAGTGCCTGACGGCTGGCCCTCCGTTCGTGATGACGACCACCTGTGACTCCGGAAGTCGCGCCCAGCTCTGGCGGAACATCTCACCCGTGTGAGCCCGGGCCGAGGACGCCGAAGACGGGGACGGTGACGTCCCCCTCCGCCCGGAAGGTGACCTCCAGGTCCATCCCGATCCGGAGGTCGCCCTCCTCCACGCCCACCACCTCGGTCATCATCCGCGGCCCCTCCGCGAGGTCCACCACCGCCGCCACGTACGGGACCCGGTCGCCGAAGGGCGGGAGGTCGCTGCGGTGGACGACGGACCAGGTGTAGAGCGTGGCGCGGCCGCTCGCCCGCTCCCAGCGCACGTCCTCGCTCCAGCAGTGGGGGCAGAACTCGCGCGGGTAGTGGTGCGCGCGGCCGCACGCGCCGCAGCGCCGCAGCAGCAGCCGGCCCTCCCCCGCCGCCTCCCAGTAGGGGCGGGTGAAGGCGTCGATGTCGGGGTCGGCGGCCGTCATCAGAAGAGTCCGATCGCGTGGTCGAGGGACCAGGTCTGCCAGGACATCGCGAAGAGGGCGACCAGTGAGATCAGCGCCATCATCGCGTTCTGCCCCTGCTCGGCCCAGTCGTGGATCATCAGGCCGAGGTAGAGGAGGTTCAGGAGCAGGCCTCCGACGAGGGCGATCGGGGTGAGGAAGCCGGCGATCAGGCCCAGGCCGAGGGCGAGTTCCGCGTAGACGACGACGTACGCCATCAGTTTCGGGCGCGGGGCGACGACCGACTCGAAGCCGCGCTTCACGAAGGGCCAGCGGTGCTTGCCCGCGACGTCGGCCGCCCACGCGATGCCCGTGCCGCGCTCGAACCAGCCCTTCTTGTCCTTGTGGCGCCAGCTCTCCAGCCACCACAGGCCGAGGCCGATGCGGAGGACGGCGAGCCACTCGGCGCCGGTGAGCCAGATGGTCTGCATCACTCGTACCTGTCCCTCCCCGAACCACTATCTGACGGTACGTCAGTTCAGCGGATCCCCGTCCCCCGCGCAAGCCCTCTGCACAACCCGCGCAGACGTGACCGTTTCGCAACCGATTTCCCTCTTGACCGAGACCCAACAAGTGAGCGCGTCATTACGCTGAGCATTCATGACCAACACCCCCCATTCCAGACCCGACCACCCCGTCTACGTCATAGGCGGCGGACCCGGCGGACTCGCCGTCGCCGCCACCCTGCGCAAGCGGGGCGTACGGGCCGTGGTCCTGGAGAAGTCCGACGCCGTCGGCGCCTCGTGGCGCGCCCACTACGACCGGCTCCGGCTGCACACCACCCGCCGGCTGTCCGCTCTGCCCGGGCTGCCGATGCCCCGTTCCTTCGGGCGCTGGGTCGCCCGCGCGGACGTCGTGCGGTACCTGGAGAAGTACGCGGAGACGCACGAGCTGGAGATCGTGACGGGCGTCGAGGTCTCCCGGATCGAGCGCTCCGGCGACGACTGGCTCCTGCACGCGACCGGCGGGCGGCGGTTGACGGGGCGGGCGGTCGTCGTCGCCACCGGGTACAACCACACCCCGCGCCTGCCCGAGTGGCCCGGCCTCGACGCGTACGGCGGCGAGATCGCGCACGCGAGCGCGTACCGCAACCCCGCCCCGTACGCCGGGCGGGACGTCCTGGTCGTCGGTGCGGGGAACACCGGCGCCGAGATCGCGGCCGACCTCGCCGAGGGCGGGGCCGCCCGGGTGCGGCTCGCGGTGCGCACGGTGCCGCACATCGTGCGGCGCTCCACCGCCGGGTGGCCGGCCCAGCGCACGGGGATCCTGGTGCGGCGGCTGCCGGTCCGCCTGGTCGACAAGGCGGGCGAGGTGATGGGCCGCGTCTCCGTGCCGGACCTCTCGGCGCACGGGCTGCCGCGCCCGGACACGGGGCTGTACTCGCGGGTGCGCGAGGGGGCGGTTCCGGTGCAGGACGTGGGTCTGATCGACGCCGTACGGCAGGGGAAGGTGGAGGTCGTCGGCGCGGTCGAGTCCTTCGACGGCGACAAGGTCGTCCTCGCCGACGGCTCCGCGATCACCCCGGACGCGGTGATCGCGGCCACCGGCTACCGCCGCGCCCTGGAACCCCTCGTCGGGCACCTCGGCGTGCTCGACGAGCGCGGCCGGCCGACGGTGCACGGCGCGCGCTGCCCGCGCGAGGCACCGGGGCTCTACTTCACCGGGTTCACGAACCCGATCAGCGGGATGTTCCGCGAGATGGCCATCGACGCGGAGAAGATCGCCCGGCGGATCGCCCGGACGGCAAACCGCTGACGAGCCGCCCGCTCGTCACGGAATCCCGCTCGTCACAGAGCTCGTCACAGAGCTCGTCACAGAAGGAAGGCCACGGAGATCAGGGTGGCCACGAAGGCGAGGAAGAAGAGGGCGGTCTGCTTCCCGGTCATGTCCTCCATGGGCTTCCCCGAGCGCTTCAGCGCGAGCTGGCGGGAGACGTACGGGGCGAACAGGATCCGCAGCACGACCAGGACGATCATGGTCGCCGTGTACAGCACCAGCGGCGTCCGGCCCTCGTACCCGCGTGCCGCCGAGTTCAGGACGATGCCGACGGCACCGACGAGCGGAAGCGACACCGCGATCAGCTTGTCCCGTGTCGTGGTGGCCATGGACTGCGCCGCCAGCGCGAGGGCGATGCCGGACACGATGGCGGCCACCCACCACTGACCGGTGGACAGCGTCGACGTCAGCATGAACTTCCTCTCTCCGTCCTTCCGTTCGTCCGTCCGTCCGTCCGGACGCCCGGGCGCCCGTCCGTCCGCACGCCCGGACGGGCCGGGACGCGATCACCTCGCGTCCCGGCCCACCGGGGTGCGCGGGGCCGCCTACCAGGTCAGCCAGCCGATCACCGTCGTCGTCACATCGCTCGCGATGTTCGACACCTTGGCGCCGATCTCCTCCGCCACGCCGAACTTCTTGAACAGCGCTCCCTTGCCGAGGAACAGACCGCCGACCACGAAGATGCCGAGGGCCGTCTTGAAGTCGCTGCTGTCCCAGCCGTATCCGACTCCGCTGAGCACGGCGCTCACTCCCTGAAGGCCCCAGGACACCACGCCGGCCACGACGGCGGCCACGCCCAGCGGGGGGAAGAACAGCGCGCCGACGCCGAGCACGACGGAGGCGGTGCCGGCGATCGTGCTCCAGTGGCCCGTGACGGCCGCCCAGTCCTTGGCGTCCGACATGTCCTCGGGCCACAGGCCCCAGAACTTGGTGTCGGCGTCGTCGTCCTCCGCGACGGGGCTGGTCCCGGACTGCTCGTGCTGCTTCGCCGCCTCGGCCGCCGCCTTCGCGGCCGCCGCGGCCTCGGCCTGCCGCTTCTGCGCCGCGATGCTGCGGGCCTGGCTCGCGGCGTTCGCCGCGGCCTGCGCGTCCTGGCCGGCCTGGGTCGCGGAGGCCGCCGCGCTGGAGGCGGAGGCCTGAGCGCTCGTCGCCGAGGCGACGGCCTGCTGCGCGGAGGCCGCCGCCTGCCGCATCGAGTAGTTCGCCGACCGGGCGGCCCCGCGCGCCACGGACGCGGCGGCCTTCGCGCTCGCCGCCGACTGGGCCGCGTCGGCGGCGGACTTGTCGGCGGCGTCCGCGTTCGCCTTCGCCTGCTGCGCCGAGTTCGCGGCGTCCGTGGCGTAGGTCTGCGCCTTCGCCGCCCACTCGGTCGCCTCCGCGGCCGCCTGGCGGGCCTCGGCCGCGGCCTTGGAGGCCAGTGCGGCGTCCTCCAGCGCCTTCGCTGCGACCTTCGCGGCGTGCGCGATGGCGGCGCGGATGGCGGAGACGTGGGTGGCGTGGTCGTGGTCGAGGCGCGCGATGTTGTACTTGTCGTGGCTGACGAAGCTGCGCCGCATGCGGGCGGAGCCCTCCAGCACGATCTTCGCCGCCGACTGCATGTAGATGCCGCCCGTGTCGAGGAGGCGGAACACCTCGACCGCGTCGTCCTCCTTGATCGCCACCGGCAGTTCGACGCTGAGGAAGCGGTGCAGGGCCAGCGCCGTACCGGCGTTCAGCGCGGCCTCGGCCTTCGCCTTGACGGCCCGGCCCGGGTTCTGGCCCAGGATCCGGAAGACGTTGACGCGGTTGTCCGTGGCCGCCGCCTCGATGACCCCGTGGTCGAGGAAGTTGCGCGCGGCGTCCGGGGCGTCGCTGGCCAGCGCCGCGTAGGCGGCCTGGCCGACGGCGGACTTGGCCGCCTTGGCGATGGCCAGGACGGTCTCGCGGTCGTCCGTGCGCTGGGCGAGGACGCGGTCGGTGTCGATCCAGTTGAGCAGGTCCTGGTCGGTGCCGGCGACCGCGAACTCGGCGGCCTCCCGGGTCCAGGTGCCGGTCGCGTCGAGGAGCCTGACGGCGGCCTTCCGGCCGGTCGTGAGGGCCGTGGCCGTGTCTCCGGCGCTCAACGCCCTTTCGGCGGCGGCGATGAGGTCCTTGATCTCCGTGGCGGTCTTGTCCGCCTCCGTGCGCTGCCGCTCGGCCTGGGTGACGTCGTCGATCTCGGCCTGGGCCCTGAGCCGGGCCTCCAGGATCCCGAGTTCCGTGTCCTCGGCGATGCGGGCGGTCTCCGCCTCGCGGGCCGCCTGCTCCACCGCCTGGGCTTCCTTGACGGCGTCGGCGGCCGCGGTCGCCGCCTGCATCGCCGCCGCCGCGTACTCGGTGGACCGCTTGGCGTACTCGACCGCCTCGCCCGCGTGGTCGGCCGCCTCGTCGGCGGCGGCCGCGGCCTTCAGCGCGTGGGCGGCGGCGCTGTTGGCCGCGTCGCGGGCCACGCGGGCCGCGGCTGCGGCCCTGTTCGCCAGTCCCTGGGCGGTGGACGCGGCCCGGGTGGCCCGTGCGGCGGCGGCACTGGCCTCGGCGGCCGCCTGCCGCGCCTTGGCGGCCTGGGACTGGGCGGCGCCCGCGGAGGCGGCGGCGTCGGCCGCGGCGTTCGCGGCCGCGGCGGCGTTCTGGGCGGCGCTCGCGGCGGCGGACCCGGCGGACGACGCCTGCTGGGAGGCGATGGCGGCCTGGTCGGCGGCCTGCGCGGCGGTGCTCGCGCGCTGGGCGGCGTCCCGCGCGCCCTGGGCCGCCGCGCGGGCGGCGGAGGCCTTGGTGGCGTCCTTGGAGGCGGCGATCGCGGCGCTGTAGGCGCGGGACGCGGCGTTGCCGGCGGACGCGGCGGCGGCAGCGGCGGCCTGGGCGGCCAGCGCGGCGCGGTGGGAGGCGGACTGGGCGGTGCGGGAGGCGGCGATCGCGGTGGAGGCGGCGTCGGCGGCGCCCCGTGCGGCGCTCGCGGCGTTGTTCGCCGCCGCCGCCGACTTGCGTACGTCCTGCTGGGCGGCCCGCGCTTCCTCTGCGGCCTTCAGCGCGGCGGCCTTGGCCTTCTCGGCGGCCTCCTTCGCGCGGTCGGAGGCGGCGACGGCCTGCTCCGTCTTGAGCCTGGCCCGCTCGCCCTCGCGTTCCACGATGGCGACCAACTGGCCGATCGTCGCGGCCTCTTCGTCGCGAGCGCGGGCGATGTACTGGCCGGATACGAGGAACTGGCGGATCGCCTCGGGCGACCCGTCGGTCAGGGCGCGCTCCGCGTACTTCCTCACCTCCGGGGAGGCGGTGTCGAGGATGGTGAGGGCCTCGACCCTCTCGTCCTCCTGCCGTGCTGTGTGCTGGGTCTGCACCAGGAACGTCTTCAGTGCTTCCTGGGTGCCCTGGTCGAGGGCCGCGGTGGCCTCCCGCTTCACGGCCGCGCCCGCGTTGTTCATGATGGTGAAGACCGCCACCCGCAGGTCCGTCTCGACGGACTGCGTATAGCCGTCGCGCAGGAAGGCGGCGATGGCGTCGTCACCCGCGGATAACGCCGCTTCGGCCGTCTGGCGGGCCGACTTGCCCGCGTAGGGGAGGCTGGTGAGGACGGCGAAGCGGTTGTCCTCCGCCTTCGCCGCGGGGAGTTCGGCGGTGAGGAAGGCGGAGACGGCGGCCGGGGATCCCACGAGGGCGGCCGCGGCGGCCTCGCGTACGGCCCGGCCTCCGACCTTGTACGCCCAGACGGCCCTGCCCCGGTCGGTGTCGGGCAGTCCGGTGCCCGTCTCGGCCACGGCCGTGCCGGCGGCGCGGGCGGGTGTCGCCGTCAGGGTGAGGATGGAGGGCAGGGCGGGAGTGGCGGTCGCCGCGGCGACGGTCGTGAGTATGCGGCGTCTGCTCCACAGTGACGCTGACAAAGTATGCATCCTTCCCGTACGAAATACGACGGTGCAGTGACGAATGTCGAATCCAGCAGTACAGGCGCGCACATTACCCGGCCTCTGCCGACTCTCCACCCGTTTTCCGGAAGGCGAATTCTGGGCGCGGGGAGAACGAAATGACACGCGCAACTCGACGGCGAACGGCATATCGCCGAACCTCTTCGCCACCGCCACGGATCCTTCACAAGTGCCGATCGACGTTCCTGCAGCGTGAGGCAGGTCACAGTCAAGCTTGGAGATATAGCTCCTTTGTGACGGTTTGTTTCATGGACAAACGCTCGGAGTGCGGCCTTAATACCGGGGGCTGCGGGGCGCGATCTTCGCGTTGTCTCCCCATTCGGGGATGTTCTCCCGCTGATTGTTCGAGGGGCGCTGGGGGGTGCCGGGGGTGATTCCGAAAGCATGCGCAATCCCTGGTCGCGCATGCTTTCCGGCCATTCCGCAAGCGCTATCTACGCGTACGTTCCGAGCACGTGGCCGGAACTCGACATGAGGACTGTGATGAAGGCACGTAGCACCATTGCGTCAAGAACCAAGCGCCTCGCGGGGCGCACGCTGGCCGCCGCCGTCGCCGCGGGCGCCCTGGCCTGGCTCGTGATGGCGGGCGCCCCGGCGGGAACGCCCGCCGGGGACGTCACCGCCGGGGGCGTCACGACCGGGGACGTCACCTCCGCCGAGGCCATCGCCGACGAGGCCCCGGGCTTCGCGATCGAGGACTACAACTACCCGGAGGCGGACAGGATCCTCGCGGAGCAGGGCATCGTCCTGAAGCGCGGCGACGGCCACATCCTCCTCGCCGACTGCGCCTCAGGGACAGGCCTGCTGGAGGTCTGGTCCCGCGAGAAGCAGCGCGTCTGCTTCCGCGCCACCGGCACCAGCGGCTGGCTGACGCTGGAGATCCCGTCGGTGTACGGCATCAAGGCCCCCGAGTACGCGACCGAGGTCGACATGACCGTCGGCACCGAGGCGAAGTCCTACGACGTCCCCGCGAACTCCTGGAAGGCGGTGGGCGAGAGCGCGGACGAACAGGGCCGCCCCCACATGCTCGTGGAGATCAGGACCTCGAAGTAGCGCCCGGCCGACTCCCTTCATCAGACCTGCCACCAAGGAACTCACTCATGCGACACACCAGTCACACCAGTCATGCCCGGCACACCAGACCCGTGCGTCTGACCGCACTGGCGGCCGCCCTGATCGTGGGACCCGCCGTCCTGACCGCCACGCCCGCGCAGGCGGCGATCGGCACCCCGGTCACGGACACCTCGTACGCCTTCACGGCACAGCTCCAGATCGGCAGCGGCGACCAGATGCGGGGCTGCTCCGGCGCCCTCATCGACCCCAACTGGATCGTCACCGCGGCCAGTTGCTTCGCCGCCAGCCCGTTACAGGGTGGTGCGGTCGCGGCCGGCGCACCCGCGCTGAAGACCGTGGCGACCATCGGCCGCGCCGATCTGACCGCGACCACCGGCGGGCACGTCACCGAGGTCACCGAGCTGGTGCCGCGCGCCGGGCGGGACCTCGTCCTGGCGCGCCTCGCCACGCCCGCCACCGGGATCCAGCCGGTGGCCATGGCGTCGACGCCCGCCGCGGCCGGCGACGCCCTGAAGGTCGCGGGCTACGGCCGGACCAAGACCCAGTGGGTGCCGGACCGGCTGCACGTGGCGTCCTTCGACGTGAACACGGCCGACGCCGCCTCGCTCGCGATCACCGGCCGGACCGCCGACGACGCGATCTGCATGGGCGACAGCGGCGGCCCGGTGCTGCGCGAGCGGAACGGCGCCGTGGAGCTGGTCGGCGTCAGCAGCCGCTCCTGGCAGGGTGGCTGCTTCGGCGTGACGGAGACCCGCAACGGCGCCGTGGCCGCGCGGACGGACGGCGTCGCGACCGGCTCCCGGCTCGCCGCCGGACAGCGGCTGCTGCCCGGTGACACGCTGGCCTCCGCCGCCGCCACGCTCACCATGCGCGCCGACGGCAACCTCGTCGTCACGACCAAGGCCGGCAAGGCTCTCTGGTCCACGAACACCGCCGGCAACGCGGGCGCCACGGCCCTGTTCGGCGCCGACGGCAACCTCGTCGTGCGCAACGCCGCCGACACCGCCACCCTGTGGCAGTCCGGCACCGCCGCCGCCTCCGGCTCGGTCGTCCTCCAGGAGCGCGGCAACCTCGTCGTGTACAACGCCCAGGGCCAGTCCCAGTGGACCACCGGCACCGCCGTCCGCAACGACTTCGACGGCAACGGCAAGGCCGACATGGTCGACTGGTACGACTACGCCGACGGCCACGACGCGATGCACCTCTTCGGCGGCTCCGACACCGGCGCGATCACCGCGCCCCGTACCGCGTTCACCACGCCCGCCGGCAACTGGTACCACGACAACATGAAGAAGGTGTCCGGCGACTTCAACGGCGACGGACGCGCCGATGTCGCCGTGTTCTACGGGTACTCCGACGGCGCCGTGAAGCTGTGGACGTTCCTCGGCCGGCCCGACGGCACCTTCGCGACCCCGTTCTCGTCCTGGTCCGTCGCGCCGGGCAACTGGACCTTCTCCCGGGTCCGGCTGCACAGCGGCGACTTCAACGGCGACGGCCGCGACGATGTCGTGGCCTGGTACGACTACGCCGACGGCCACGACGCGCTGTTCACCTTCCTGTCCGACACGCGCGGCGCCTTCGCCACGCCGTTCAGCGGCTGGTCCGCCCCGACCGGGAGCTGGACCGCGAACAACGCCAAGTACGTCACGGGCGACTTCAACGGAGACGGCCGCGACGACCTCGGCGCCCTGTACCGATACAGCGACACCGCCGTGAAGCTGTGGCTGTTCACGGCCACCCCGGCCGGCGGCTTCACGGCGAAGCAGGCCTGGTCCTCCGACACGTGGGGCGCCCTGGACCGCACCGGCGTCCACGCGGGTGACTTCGACGGCGACGGCCGCGACGACGTCGGCCTCTGGTACGACTACGTCGACGGCCACGACGCCTTCCAGGTCCTGAAGGGCCGCGCGGACGGCACGGTGGGCACTCCCTCGGTGGCCCTGAACGCGAAGGCCGGTGACCTGACGGCGGCGCAGATGAAGATCGTCATCGGTGACTACAACGGTGACGGTCGTGACGACCTCGCCACGATGTACGGCTACACCGACGGCAGCGTGAAGATGTTCACCTGGCCGGCCCTGGCCGGGGGCGCACTCGGCACCGTGCAGACCGGCTGGTCCACGGCGACGGGGTGGACCTTCGCCCGCGTGAACTTCGTGAACCGCTACACCAACAGCTGACACCGGGGTACGACCCCGGAGGGGCCCGCCGGACGCCCGGCGGGCCCTGCCCCTTCTCCCCGCCCCCCGTCTCTCCGCCACATCACGTACGCGCACACCCATTCCTGACTGGCCGTCAGTTCTGTAATCTGACTAAGCGTCAGAACAGTCGCAGGGGGCGGAAGGGTGGAGCGGAAACGATGCTCGGATCGACTCACGGCACCTTCACCACCGATCTCCGCGCCCGCGTGGTCGCCTGCGGCGAGCACCCCGGGACGCCCGGCACCGCCGTGCACGGCAGCACCGCCGTGGACGGCGACCGCGACGTCAGTGGGCGGCCGCTGTACGCCCCCGTGCCCGACCTCGACCGGTTCTTCCGGCCCGGGTCGGTCGCCGTCGTCGGGGCTTCCGACGCCGAGGGGCGGCCCAACACCGGGATCACCCGGCAGCTGATCGCCTGGGCCGAGCGGGTGGGCGCCCGGCTCGTGCCCGTGCACCCCACCCGTACGCGCGTCTTCGGGATCGACTGCGTGCCCTCCGTCGGCGCGATCACCGAGCCCGTCGACCTCGCCGTCCTGCTCGTCGCCGACCCGCTGCCGGTCGTCGAGGAGCTGGCGGAGGCCAAGGTGCGGTTCGCCGTCGCCTTCGCCTCCGGCTTCGCCGAGACCGGCGAGGAGGGCGCCGCCGCGCAGGAGCGGCTCGCCGCCGCCGTCCGCCGATCCGGGATCCGGCTGCTCGGCCCGAACACCAACCTCAACGCCTTCGAGCGGTTCCGCGAGGACCTCGACGGCCCGGCGATCGCCCTGATCACCCAGTCCGGCCACCAGGGCCGGCCGGTCTTCACGATGCAGGAGCTGGGCGTACGGCTCTCCCACTGGGCGCCCACCGGCAACGAGGCCGACCTGGAGACCGCCGACTTCATCTCGTACTTCGCGACCCGGCCCGAGGTCGGGGCCATCGCCTGTTACGTCGAAGGGCTCAAGGACGGCCGCTCCTTCCTGCTCGCCGCCGACCGCGCCGCACGCGAGGGCGTGCCCGTCGTCGCGGTGAAGGTCGGGCGGACCGAGACCGGAGCGCGGATGGCCGCCTCGCACACCGGCAAGCTCACCGGCGCGGACCAGGTCGTCGACGCGGCCATGCGGCAGTTCGGCGTGATCCGGGTCGACGGGCTCGACGAACTCCAGGACACCGCCGCACTGCTGGCCCGCGCGCGCAGGCCCGTCGCGGACGGTGTCGTCGTCTACTCGATCTCCGGCGGCACCGGCGCCCACTTCTCCGACCTGGCCACGGCGGCCGGGCTGCGCCTGCCCACCCTCTCGGAGGGCAAGCAGGCGGAACTCCACCAGTGGATACCGCCGTATCTCGACGTCGCCAACCCCGTCGACAACGGCGGGCACCCGGTGGGCGACTGGCGCGGGCGAAAGATCATCGACGCGGTCCTCGCCGACCCGTCCGTCGGCGTCCTGATCTGCCCGATCACCGGGCCGTTCCCACCCATGAGCGACAAGCTCGCCCAGGACCTGGTCGACGCGGCCGAGGCCACCGACAAGCTGGTGTGCGTGGTGTGGGGCTCACCGCTCGGGACCGAGGCGGCCTACCGGGAGACCCTGCTCGGCTCCTCGCGCGTCGCCACCTTCCGTACGTTCTCCAACTGCGTCGGAGCCGTGAAGGCCTACCTCGACCACCACCGCTTCACCACCGGCTACCGCTCCCCCTTCGACGAGGCCCCGCGCACCCCCTCGCCCTCCTTCCGCAAGGCGCGGGCCCTGATGCGGCCCGGTGTGCAGCTCAGCGAGCACGCGGCGAAGCAGCTGCTGCGCGCGTACGGGATCCGGGTGCCGCGCGAGCAGCTGGTGACGAGCGCGGCGGCGGCGGTGCGGGCGGCCGGCCTGGTGGGCTACCCGGTGGTGATGAAGGCGTCGGGCGCGCAGCTCGCCCACAAGACCGAACTGGGCCTGGTGAAGGTGGGGTTGACCTCGGCGAGCCAGGTGCGGGACGCGTACCGGGAGCTGACCGACATCGCCCGCTACGAGGGTGTGGACCTCGACGGGATCCTGGTCTGCCAGATGGTCGGGCGGGGGGTCGAGATGGTGGTGGGCGTGACGCGTGACCCGCTGTTCGGTCCGACGGTCACCGTGGGGCTCGGGGGCGTCCTGGTCGAGGTCCTGAACGACGCGGCGGTGCGCGTGCCGCCGTTCGGCGAGGACCAGGCCAGGGACATGCTCGGCGAACTGCGCGGGCGGGCGCTGCTGAAGGGCGTACGGGGTGCTCCGCCGGCGGACGTGGACGCGCTGGTGGAGGTCGTGCTGCGGGTGCAGCGGATGGCCCTGGAGCTGGACGGCGACCTCGCCGAGCTGGACATCAACCCGTTGATGGTGCTGCCGCGCGGGCAGGGCGCGGTGGCGCTGGACGCGCTGGCGGTGTGCCGATAGGAGCCGTGATGGAAGAGGTACTGCACGCCGTGGACAACGGCGTCTCCTGGATCACGCTCAACCGCCCGGAGGCGATGAACGCGGTCACCTGGGAGCAGCGGGAGCGGATCATCGCGCTGCTCGGGGAGGCGACGGCGGACCCGGACGTACGGGCGGTGGTGGTGACGGCGACGGGGCGGGGCTTCTGCGCGGGGGCGGACCTGCGCGCGAGTCCACCCTCCGGGGACTCCCGGGAACGGATCGCCGGGGACGTGGCGCGGATGATCCGGCTGGGGGCGCAGCGTCTCGTCGGGGCCGTACTGGACTGCGAGAAGCCGGTGATCGCGGCGGTGAACGGGACGGCGGCCGGGATCGGGGCGCATCTGGCGTTCGCGTGCGATCTGGTGCTGGCGGCGGAGTCGGCGCGGTTCATCGAGGTGTTCGTACGGCGGGGCCTGGTGCCGGACGGGGGCGGGGCGTATCTGCTGCCCCGGCTGGTCGGCCCGCGGCGCGCGAAGGAGCTGATGTTCTTCGGCGACGCGGTGACGTCTCACGACGCCCGGGACATGGGCCTGGTGAACCGGGTCGTCGCGGACGAGGAGCTGGAGAAGACGGCACGGGAATGGGCCGAGCGCCTGGCCCAGGGCCCGACGCGGGCCCTGGCGCTCACCAAGCAGCTGGTGAACGCGTCCCTGGAGGCCGACCGGGCGAGCGCGTTCGCGGCGGAGGCGGCCGCGCAGGAGATCAACATGACGACGCGGGACGCGAACGAGGGCGTGGCGAGCTTCGTGGAACGACGGACTCCGCGGTACGAGGGCCGGTAGCGGTGAGCAGCTAGGTTGTCCCCTCAACGTCCTTTCCTCGAGGGGAACATGTGATGAACGCTTTCGGTACGGGTCCTGTCAGCCGGAGAGGGCTCATACGGCTCGGTGGGGGCGCCGTCGCCGGTCTGGTGCTGGGGGGCGTCACCGCCTCGACGGCGCAGGCGCGGATCGCGGCCGAGGAAGCCGCGGTCACGGCGCTGCCGGGTTCGAAGGCCTTCGACCTGAGCGACCCGTCGGACGCCCTGTTCATGCACAAGCAGGCCTGGTGTCCCACCGTGATGCAGTGCGCGGGCTACGACCATCTCAACAAGCACTGGTATGTCGCCCAGGTCATGTACAACCCGGGCGACGGGGTGTCCTACGCGACGCGCAAGCTCGAGGGCGACATCGCCATCACCAAGCTGAGCGAGGACGGCTCGACCAAGCTCGGCCGGATGTATCTGCGCGGGTTCGGGCACGGCGCCCAGATCGGCATCGAGACGACGGCGAAGGGCTCGGCCCCGTACATCTGGATCGAGTACGACTCCGAGCCGAACGCGGAGGGCACCACGGGCTTCGGCACCAAGGTGTGCCGGATCAAGTACGTGGGACCCGCGGCCGACGCCCCGCCGCGCAGCTTCCACTGGGACGTCGCGGCGGACCGTACGGCCATGGACTTCAAGGACCGTACGCCGGACCCGCTCAAGCTGCCGGGCGCCGGCAGCACGCTGACCGCGCCGCGGGCGGTCGTCGACATGCACCACCGCCGACTGCTGGTGCGCTTCAACCGCAACGGGCAGCTGCAGTGCGCGGTCTGGGACCTGGACACCGCGGCCGCCGCCCCGCTGGGCGCGCCGCTGCACCACTTCGCGAACCTGCCGAGGCCGGTGTACGACGCGCAGGGCTTCTGCCTCTACGGCTCGTACATGTACATGCTGGAGGGCGAGGCCTACGCCAGCGGCGGGCCGACCGACACGACGGACGTGGGGACGACCCACATCACCAGGGTCGACCTGAACACCGGGGTCTCGGAGCGAGCCCTCACGCGCGCGCTGAAGAGCCTCGTCTACAGGGAGCCCGAGGGCATGAACATCATGCTCGTTCCCGACCCGGCCAACGCCGGCGGCTACCTCCCGCGGCTGACCTTCGGTTTCGCCTCGGGCGTCTCGGGCGACCGCCGGGTGAACATCGCGTACAAGAACGCCTTGATCTGATCGCGGCACTGCCGGACGAGGGGCCGGCCCGAGGGTTCCTATCTGACGGATCGTCAGCTTCAATGGACCGTGTGATGGGACACGCTGGGATGGCGGCCACCGCCGTCCGATACCTCAGGTCGGCCGGTTCGCCCACGGCCGTGGAAGCGCACCCCCGGCCGCGGCTGCGGGCGGTACGGGACGGGGAGCGGCCACCGGTCGATCCGGCCGAGTTCCGGCGCGTGCTGGGCCACTTCGCGAGCGGGGTCACAGTCGTGACGGCCCTCACCCCCGAGGGCCCGGCCGGCTTCGCCTGCCAGTCCTTCGCGTCCCTGTCCCTGGACCCGCCCCTGGTGGCCTTCATGGTCGCCCGCACGTCGACCACCTGGCCGCGCATCGCCCGCGCCGGCACCTTCTGCGTCAACATCCTGGGCGCGGACCAGGGGGACCTGTGCCTGGGCTTCGCCAAGAGCGGCGCGGACAAGTTCGCGGAGGTCCCCTACGACGCGGCCCCGGCGACCGGCTCCCCGCGCCTCACCGGGGCCCCGGCCTGGATCGACTGCACGATCACCACCGTCCACACGGGCGGCGACCACCTGATCGTGGTGGGCAGGGTGGAGACCCTGGGCGCGACGACCGACGGCGACCCCCTGCTGTTCCACCAGGGGCGGTTCGGCCGCTTCGGACGCGTCAGCGGGTAGGGCGAGCGGAAAGGGAGCGCGCTGTCCGCGGCAGAGCTGACACCATGCGGCGTCATGACCGCTGACAGCACGAGTGGGTTTCGAGCGGGCCGGACGGCACTCATCGTCCGGATCCCGGGCAGATGAAGCAGGTCATGAGCGCCTGGCTGGGCAGCGGAGCAGCTGGGGGCTCCGGTCAGCCAGCTTCAGCGTGAGTCCAGGGCATATCGGCGCCGGTCATGGCCGGCCGGGCAATCTCCTGGTCGCCGTGGTGGAGCCGCCAGGTACTGCCGGTGGTGAGGTCCGGGTTGGTCATGTCTCCCATGATGAGAATCGACGCTGACAGCCGCGGAGTGAAATGCAGCGGAAGCTGATGAGGCGCGATGTCGAGTCGCTGTGCCGCTTCGGCCGGCAGCCGGGGATGGTTTGCCGGTAACGCGAGGCGAACAGGCTGGTGAGAACGATGGCCTCGCCTCGTCCGCCCGGCGGGTGCACTCGCCCGCGATTCGATGCGACGGGGCACTCCTCACCCTTTCGAGTAGTCCAGGACCATCCGCACACGGACCGGGTAAGGTGGTCATAACGTCCGTGTTATGTCATGGGGAAGTGTCGAAGTCGAGCCGGAGGTGGAGAAGTGGTTCCTCGGGCTCAGCCACAGCCACCGCGGTACCGTCGCGTTCTACGTCGACCTGCTCGCCGACCACGGGGTGCATCTCGGCGAGCCGTACACGAAGCAGTTGTCCGGCAAGGTGCGGGAGCTGCGGTTTCATCTGGACGGCGACGCGATCCGCGTCACGTACTGGATCGCCACCGGTCGCAGGATCATTCTCCTGACCGTGTTCCGCAAGACCCGGCAGCGGGACGCTGCCGAGGTCGAGAGGGCCGTGCGGGCCTGGGCGCAGTGTGTCGCGCAGGAGCACACAGTCGATGAGGGGTGACTCGATGAGCGACCGGAAGAGCTGGAACGGGCTGCGCGAGGAAGCCTTGGACCACCCCGAGGCGCAGGCTTCCTATGACGCCGCACGGATCCGCTTCGAGCTCGGGCGCGCGGTGCGTGAGCGGCGGGAGGAGCTCGGGATGACGCAGACTCAGCTCGCGCGCGCCGCCGGGCTCCAGCAGCCCGCGGTCGCCCGTTTCGAGGCCGGTGGCACCATGCCCACACTTCCCCTCCTCGAACGCCTCGCGACTGCTCTGGGGATGCGCCTCCAGGTCGGGTTCGAGCCACTGGAACGGGCGGGCTGACCGCCCCGTCCCCCAGGGAAGCACTGGCGTCGCGGTCGCGCGGTCACGCCGCGGCCGGAGCCGTCGGTCGGCGGCGGATCACCAGGGCCATCAGGGCCGCCGCCGCGCACAGGGCGCCCGAGGCGTACCAGACGACGTCGTAGGAGCCGAAGACGTCACGGGCCACGCCGCCCGCGAAGGCGACGAGGGCCGCGCCGACCTGGTGGGAGGCGAGGACCCAGCCGAAGACGATGGCGGAGTCGTCGCCGTAGTGCTCGCGGCACAGGGCGATCGTCGGCGGGACCGTGGCGACCCAGTCCAGGCCGTAGAAGACGATGAAGAAGATCATCGGCGGGTGGACGGACGGGGCGAGGAGCATCGGCAGGAAGAGGAGCGAGACGCCGCGCAGGGCGTAGTAGACGGCCAGCAGGCGGCGCGCCTCGAAGCGGTCCGTGAACCAGCCCGAGGCGATCGTGCCGACGACGTCGAAGACCCCGATGACGGCGAGGAGTGACGCGGCCGCGGTGATCGGCATGCCGTGGTCGTGGGCGGCGGGCACGAAGTGGGTCTTGACCAGGCCGTTCGTCGAGGCGCCGCAGATCGCGAAGGTGCCGGCCAGGAGCCAGAAGGGGCCGGTGCGGGCCGCCTTGGACAGGACGGTCACGGCCCGGCGCGCCGCGCCCGTGACCGGGGCGGGCCTCGGCGCGAACGTGCCTCCGTAGGGGGCGAGGCCCACGTCCGCCGGGTGGTCGCGCAGCAGCAGCCAGACGAAGGGGACGACCGCGAGCGCGGAGAGCGAGACGGTCACCGAGGCCGGGCGCCAGCCGTGGTTCTCGACCAGCCAGGACAGCAGGGGCAGGAAGACCAGCTGGCCCGAGGCCCCGGCCGCCGTGAGGATGCCCGTCACCAGGCCGCGCCGCGCCACGAACCACCGGTTCGTCACCGTCGCCGCGAACGCCAGCGCCATCGAGCCGCTGCCGAGGCCGACGAGGACGCCCCAGAAGAGGACGAGCTGCCAGGCCGCCGTCATCCACACGGTCAGCAGGGAGCCGAGCGCGATCACGCTCAGCGCGACCGCGACGACCTTACGGATGCCGAAGCGGTCCATCAGGGCCGCGGCGAACGGCGCCGTGAGGCCGTAGAGCGCGAGGTTCACCGACACCGCGAAGCCGATCGTGCCGCGCGACCAGTCGAACTCGCCGTGCAGCGGCTCGATCAGCAGGCCGGGCAGCGAGGCGAAGGCCGCCGCGCCGATGATCGTGACGAAGGTGACGCCCGCGACGAACCAGGCGCGGTGGATGCGGGTGGTGCGGGGCGTGCGGGGGGTACGGGAGGAGACGGGCGCGGGGGTCTCGGTTGTCTGGCTCACGTCACTCAGCATCGTGATCCCCCACCACCCGGACCATTGGCCCGAATGACAGCTTTGACAAGAATCAGGCCATGGGATCGGGTCCCTCACACCCGCGGCAGCGTCCTGATCGGCCGCACCACCAGCAGCGCCACCACCACAAGCACCGCGATCCCCGCCCCCGCCAGCAGGACCGCCTCCGTACCCACCGCCTCCGCGACCGGGCCCGCCAGCGTCCGGCCCGCCGCCATCATCAGGAGCGAGCCGGCCACGTCGTACGCGTGCATGCGGTTCAGCGCGTCCTGCGGTACGTGCGTCTGGACCGACGTCGACCACATCACCAGCCAGAACGCGAACGCCGCCCCGCCCAGGAACTGCCCCACCCCGAGCAGCGCCACGGACGCCCCCGCGCCGAGCAGGACGAGGTTCACCGGCAGGCCCAGCAGCGCCACCGCGCCCGCCGCCAGCGGGCGGCGCGGGCGCAGGCGCAGGGCGAGCAGGCCGCCCGCGGCGCTGCCGGCGCCGTTGACCGCCATCAGCGTCCCGTACGCGGCCGAGCCGTGGTCGCCGGTCACCAGGGTCGCCGTCAGCGGCACCAGCGGGCCGGCGACCGTCAGGCCGTACACGGTCCAGATCGCGATGACCCCCCACAGCCAGTTCCGGGCCCGGAACTCCCGCCAGCCAAGGGCCATTTCGGCCCGCAGTGACCCCCGTACCGCCGCGTCGCCCGCGGCCGCGGCCGCGGGTATGCGCGTCAGCGCGAGGCAGAGAGCGCTGACGGCGAAGGTCGCGCCGTTGGCCCCGAAGGCCGCTCCGGCGCCGACGAGCGCGACGAGGAGGCCCGCCACGGCCGGGCCCGCCATGGCCATCAGGGACTCGACGACCCGCAGGACGGCGTTGGCGCGCTGCACGTCGGGCGCGATGCGCGGGATCGTGGAGGCGACCCCGGGCTGGAAGAGCGCGGCGCAGACACCGCTGACGGCGCTGAGCGCGTACACCGCCCAGAGCGGCGGGCTGCCGACGGCGAACGAGACGGCGAGGACGGCCGCCCCTGGCAGCCGCAGCACATCCGCGAGGATCATCATCCGGCGGGCGGTGAACCGGTCCGCGAGCACACCGCCGAAGACGACGAACAGCGCGAACGGGCCGATCCAGGCGCCCAGCGCGTAGCCGACGGAGGAGTCCGGCCGGCCCGCGCCGAGGAGACCGGCGGCGAGGGCGACGGGCACCATGCCCTCACCGAAGACGGCGGCGGCACGGGCCACGAAGAAGAGCCGGAAGTTACGGTTCCAGAGGGCGGGAGCCCCGACAGGTGCGGGAACGCTCTCCCGGACCTCAGACTTGTACGAGTAGTGCTCCGCTGTTTCCGCCTGCTTGTCCGTCACGGACCCGACTTGTAGCAGCAAGTGGTCTGGACCACCAAGGGATTTACTCGTGCCGCACCGTGTCGCCGTCCTCGCCCTGCCCGGCCTCCTCCCCTTCGAACTGGGCATTCCCCACCGGATCTTCGGCCGCGCCAAGGACCCCGCGAGCGGCCGCCCCCTCTACGAGATCGCGACCTGCGCCCCGGTCGCGGGCCCGGTCCCCACCGACGCGGACTTCGCCGTCCACGTGGAGCACGGCCCCGAGGCCCTCGCGACGGCGGACACCGTCGTCGTCCCCGCCTCGTACGAGCTGGGCCCGGTCTACGAGGAGGGCCGGCTGACCGACGAACTGGCGGCCACGCTCGCGCACATCCGGCCCGGGACGCGCCTCGTGTCCATCTGCACCGGCGGGTACGTCCTAGCCGCCGCCGGCTACCTCGACGGGCGCCCGGCCACCACGCACTGGGCCTCGGCCGAGCACTTCCAGCGGCTGTTCCCGCGCGTGCGGGTCGACGCGGACGTGCTGTTCGTCGACGACGGGGACGTGCTGACCTCGGCGGGCGTCGCCGCCGGACTCGACCTGTGCCTGCACATCGTGCGCAAGGACCACGGGAGCGCCGTCGCCAACGAGGTGGCCCGCAGGACCGTCGTACCGCCGCACCGGGACGGCGGCCAGGCCCAGTACGTCGAGCGCCCGCTCCCGGGGACTGGGACGGCGACCACGACCGCGGCCCGCGCCTGGGCGCTGGCGCATCTGCACGAGCCGATCCAGCTGCGCGATCTGGCGGTACGGGAGGCCATGAGCGTACGGACGTTCACGCGCCGCTTCCGGGAGGAGGTCGGCATCAGCCCGGGCCAGTGGCTGACCCGGCAGCGCGTGGAACGGGCCCGGCACCTCCTGGAGTCCACGGACCTCCCGGTGGACCAGGTGGCGAGGGACGCCGGGTTCGGCACGCCCCAGTCGCTCCGCTCCCACCTCCAGGCGGCGATCGGCGTGACGCCGACGACCTACCGGCGCACCTTCCGGTCGGCGGGCGCGGTCGGCCCGTAGCGCGGTGGACCCGTAGCGCGGTCGGCCCGTAGCGCGGTGGACCCGTAGCGCGGTGGACCCGTGAACGCCCTAGAACTCGCCCAACGACCAGAAGCCGAAGCCGAACAGGTCGGCGAACGCCAGCAGGCCGAGGACCACGCCACCGGCGAGCAGGGGGAGGACGAGAACGAGGAGCAGCGCCAGTCCGGCCACCAGCTGGGCCACCGTGCGTCGCCGCAGCTGGGACACGCCCGGGTCCCGCGGATCGTAGGTGATCTCCTCTTCGTCCCGGCCGCCGTTCGAACCCCGGTAGGCGCGGGGTGCCCCGTCGGTGTCGGTGAACAGATAGACGTACAGCGCGTCGGTGTCGCCGTGGTCGATGGAGCCCGAGTTCTTCCGCCGGCCGTCCACCGTGATCCCCCGGGTCACCAGGACCCAACCGTCCCGGGCAGTCTTCCAGCCGAGGCTCGTGAGCGAGACGCCGGCACCGCCCAGGAGCGGGACGAACAACCAGCAGAGCGCGCCTGCCCAGGACCCGGTGACCAGCAGAGCCACCATCACCAGGCAGAACGCGGCGGCCACCGCTGTCCCGGGCTCGACGGCGAGGATCCGTCGCCACCCCGGCCGCGTCCGCCGCTCCCGCCGCTCCACGGTCACCCGCCGTGGGCCGGGAACCTGTGGCTCGGCCGCGTCCCGTACCGGCAGCGCCTCGCTCAGCACGGTGGCGAACCGTTCCACGGCGATCCGGCTGCGGGAGGTCAGCAGGTACGTCTCGGGCACACCGTTCTCCGGCCCGGTCAGGACGACGGCGAGCCGGCGCCCGCCGCGGCCGCGCACCTCCACGCGGTCGATCGCCGCCACCGGAACGCGCCGGACCTCCCGCCCGGACTCGAGCAGCAACTCACCCGAGCGCAACCGGGCGCGCTGCCCGAGGCGCCCGTGAAGTACGAGCGGGGACGAGGCGGTTGAGGTCACGCGCCGGTCCCAGGGCCGTTCCAGCCGGCCGTGCGCCGTCGGGCGGGTGCGGCATTCTCCCCCGCTGCGCCGGGCCCGGAGCAGGTCGCGGGTGAGCATCGCCGGGGCCTGGAGGAGACCGACCAGGTGAGGACGGGGCGGGTGGCGAGCTCGCGGCACGACATGGTCATGACCATAACGCCGCTCGGAGGTCACTGGAAGGTCAGGACTCCGCGCGCGACCCGCCCCTGCTCGGCGTCCTCGGCCGCCTTGGCGAACTCCTCGACCGGGTAGGTCGTGGTGACGAGTTCGTCGAGGAGGAGGCGGCCCTCGCGGTAGAGCTCGGCGTAGAGGGCGATGTCCTTCTGGGGGCGGGACGAGCCGTAGCGGCAGCCGAGGATCGACTTGTCCAGGAACATCGCGGCGGGCGCGAAGCTCGCCTCGGCGGTGGGTGCGGTCATGCCGAGGAGGATCGCCTGGCCGTGGCGGTCGAGGAGGTCGATCGCGGTGCGTACGAGGCCGGTGTGGCCGACGCATTCGAAGACGTGGTCGGCGCCGGTGGGCAGGATGTCCCGTACGGAGTCGGCGGAGGTCATGAAGTGCGTGGCCCCGAAGCGGCGGGCCGCCTCTTCCTTGGCGGGGTTGGTGTCGACGGCGACGATCGTGAGGGCGCCGGCGATCCGGGCGCCCTGGAGGACGTTGAGCCCGATGCCGCCGGTGCCGATGACGACGACGGTCTCCCCGCGGTCGACCTTGGCGCGGTTGAGCACGGCGCCGACGCCGGTGAGGACGCCGCAGCCCATGAGGGCGGCGGAGGTGAGCGGGATGTCGCGGGGGATCTTCACGGCCTGGACGGCCTTGACGAGGGTGCGCTCGGCGAAGGAGGAGTTGGAGGCGAACTGGAAGAGGGGCGTGCCGCCGCGGGAGAAGGGCTGCTTGGGCATCCCGATCGCCTTGCGGCACATGGTGGGCCGGCCGCGGTCGCAGTCGGCGCAGGCGCCGCAGTTGGCGAGCGTGGACAGGGCGACATGGTCGCCGGGGGCGACGTGGGTGACGCCGGGGCCGACGGCGTCGACGACGCCGGCGCCTTCGTGGCCGAGGACGACGGGGGCGGGGAAGGGGATGGTCCCGTCGATGACGGACAGATCACTGTGGCAGAGCCCGGCGGCTCCGACGCGCACGAGCACCTCGCCGGGCCCGGGGTCCCTGACCTCCAGATCGTCGACCACCTGAACGTGCTTGCCGTCGTAAACGACACCTCTCATGACGTGCGCCTCCGTTGTCCGGGGGCGGGGGATCTCCCCCACCCCACCCCTTCCCGAAACCCTGACGAGACCTGGGAGCGCGGCCCCCACACCCCCCGACGCCACCTCCGCACCTCGAACCCCCCACGCCCCTGCGGGACGGTTGCCCGCACCGCGTGGGCACCGCTAGGCGTTTGGGCGGGTGCCGTGCGCTGCCGCTCTTGCCATCTCCTCAAGCCGCGCCAGCATCGGCATCGGGTCCACCCCCACCGTCCCCGGCAAAAAGTCCGCGATCCGTTCCGGCGTCCACGCGCCGCCCTCCGCGTAGCCCGCCCTCAGCTCCCTCGGCTGCGCCCACACCGCGATCTTCGGGCCCGCGATCGTGTAGACCTGGCCCGTGATCCGTTCCTCCCGCGCCCGGTCCGACAGCAGGTAGACGACGAGCGCCGCCACGTCCTCCGGCTCGCCGATCTCCTTCAGCTCCATCGGGACGTTCGCCGACATACGGGTCCGCGCCACCGGCGCCACCGCGTTCGCCGTGACCCCGTACTTGTGCAGGCCGAGCGCCGCGCTCCGTACGAGCGAGATGATGCCGCCCTTCGCCGCCGCGTAGTTGGCCTGGGCCACGGAGCCCTGGTGGTTGCCGCTCGTGAAGCCGATCAGCGTTCCGGCCCCCTGCCTGCGCATCACCGCCGACGCCGCCCGGAACACCGTGAACGTGCCCTTCAGGTGCGTCGCGACGACCGGGTCCCACTCCTCCTCCGACATGTTGAAGAGCATCCGTTCGCGCAGGATCCCCGCCACGCACACGACCCCGTCGATCCGCCCGTACTCGGCGAGCGCCACGTCCACGACCCGCTGTCCGCCCGCCATCGTCGAGATGTCGTCGGCGACCGCGACCGCCGAACCCCCCGCCGCCTCGATCTCCTTGACGACCGACAGCGCGACCTCCGAGGTCGGCTCGCCTCCCTCGATGGAGACCCCGTAGTCGTTGACGACGACCTTCGCCCCCTCCGCCGCGCAGGCGAGGGCCACCGCGCGCCCGATCCCCCGCCCGGCCCCGGTCACCGCCACGACCTTGCCTGCCAAGAAGTTCCCCACGCCCGGCCCCTTCCCGCGATTTCTGACGGACCGTTAGATTTAAGGCCCGTCGGGTCCGCGAGCACAAGACCTCAGGAGGTCCCATGTCCCTGCCCGCCGAGTTCCTCGACATCGCCAAGCGCGTGAACAACTGGGGTCGCTGGGGAGCCGACGACGAGATCGGGACGCTGAACCTGATCACCGGAGACGTCGTACGGGCCGCCGCCGGCCAGGTCCGCACCGGCCGCCGGATACCGCTCGCCCTGCCCCTGAAGGAGGACGGCGTCCAGGCCGGGCTGATCCCGGGCCGGATCAACCCCCTCCACACCATGGTCCAGATCAACCAGGAGATCTTCGGTCCGGGCACGGTGGCCTGCAGCGACGACGCCGTCACCATGGGCCTGCAGGCGGCCACCCACTGGGACGCGCTGACGCACGTCTCCCACTCGGGGAAGATCTACAACGGCCGCCCCGCCACGACCATCACCGCCCACTCCCGCGCCGAGTTCAGCGGCATCGACAAGGCCACCCCCATCGTCTCGCGCGGGGTCCTGCTCGACGTGGCCCGCGCGAAGGGCGTGGACCGGCTGCCGGGCGACCACGCGGTGACCCCGGAGGACCTCGCCGAGGCGGAGGAGTTCGGGCGCGTCACCGTACGGGCAGGGGACATCGTGCTGGTCCGCACCGGCCAGGTCCAGGTCTACCTGACCGGCGACAAACACGGTTACGGCTTCCCGTCACCGGGCCTGTCCGTCCGCACGCCGGAGTGGTTCCACGCCCGGGACGTGGCGGCCGTCGCCAACGACACGCTCACCTTCGAGATCTTCCCACCGGAGATCGAGAACCTCTGGCTGCCCGTCCACGCCCTCGACCTGGTCGAGATGGGCATGCACCAGGGCCAGAACTGGAACCTCGAAGCCCTGTCCACAGCCTGTGCGGAAGAGGGCCGCTACAGCTTCCTCCTCTCCGCGATGCCCGAGCCCTTCGTCGGCGGCACGGGCACCCCCGTGGCCCCGGTGGCGGTCCTCTGAAGCCCTACTTCGGACCCCTGAAGCGCCACTGCTGGTTGAATCCCGGGTCCCACGGCTCCCACTGGATGACGTTCGCGCCGTCGGCGGTGCTGCCGTCGAGGACGTCCAGGACCCTGCCGGAGTGCTCGGCCACGATCTTCACGTTCCGGCCGATCTCGGGCCGGTCGATGGCGCGGCCATCGGGCGTGCGGAACGACCACAGCTGGTTGGTTCCACCCCAGCAGCCCCACTGGATGACATTGGCGCCGCTGTGGACGCCGGCCTGCTCCACGTCGAGGCACTTGCGCGAGTGACGGGCGACGATCTGATACATGCCGTCGCCTTGCGGTATCAGGCGCCACTGCTGGTTTCCCTGGCCCGAGCAGCCCCACTGAATCACGTTGGCTCCGTCGGCGGGACTGGCCCAGGCCACGTCCAGGCACTTGTCGGAGTGCCGGGCGACGACCTCGTACCAGCCGGTGCCCACCGGCCGCTGCTGCGCCGCCTCGGCCGGGGCTGTCAGACCCCAGAGGCCGCTGGCCACAGCGACACCCAAACAGGCCCATGTCCGGGCGGTTCTACGGCTTCCCCGTACACGGGCTACACGGCGTACCTGTCGTACTTGGTTCTCGGCCATGGTTTCTTCTCTCGTCGAAACCGGCTGTCCCCCGCCTCATTCAGCCTAGGACGCCCCCCAGACCCCCGCACCCCGGCCCCACCCCAGGCCGGCGCGTTCCAGCGGGTGGCGGCGCACTCGCGCGCGCCCCGAGCACGGCACGACCGCCGCCACCCGGCCGCGACCCGCATACGCCGAGGGTGCGAGGACCCTCGACTCCCCTCGCAACGAATCGCTCACCCAAGATTGAGCAAAAGCGGACGAATCGTCAACAGTGCGCCGAAGCCGCTGGGTTCGTCGCGGGCGCCACCGCCGACGGAGCCTGGGCCATCGGCACGCCCCGGTCCACCTCGCACCAGATGCTCTTGCCGGCACCCTCACGCTGCCAGCCCCACCGGTCGGCCAGGCCGTCCACCAGCTCCAGGCCGCGCCCGTTGGTGTCCTCGCCCTCCGCGTGGCGCGGCATCGGCGGCCGGTCGCTCGCGTCGGCGACCTCCACCCGCACCATCGCGGTGCCGCCGAACAGCATCCGCAGCACGGCCGGACAGCCGGTGTGCACCACGGCGTTGGTCACGAGTTCCGAGATGAGCAGCACCAGCGTCTCGGCCAGCGGCTCGTCATCCCCTATACCCGATCCGGCGAGCCTCGAACGGGCCCATCGCCGGGCTCGTCCCACCTCCGCCGGGTCCGGCCCGACCTCCAACTGAACCTGAAGCACCTGCACCGCTCACACCATCCGAACCGGCGGACACATCGCCTCGCGCCTCACAGCCATCGACGTCCTTACGGACCGTGATTCCCTTGTGAGACAGCATGGTTGACGTACAGTCACCGCAACAAGCGCTTCAGGCATATTCCAGCGCGAAGGAGTACGCATGGTCCATACTGTGCGACGCACGCTGCGGGGAGTCGAACAGGAGGGCGCCCAGCGCCTCCAAGGGGTACGAGCGGCGGGCATCGCCGGACCCGGAGTCGCCGCTTCGGCGACACCGGCACGATCCGGGCCCACAACCACTCGCATCCCACGGAGAGTACCGGAGCGGACCCCCGACTCCGGGCCGTGACGGCCCGCCCGAAGGACACAACCCGATATCGACGCTCCGTGAGCACCCGGACACGTGGCGCCTACAGGGCGGCCGCCTCCGCCTCCTCCGCGTCCGCCTTCACCGGCCCGCGCTCGGCCCGCACCCAGGCCCGTTTCAGGTGCAGATGGACGTCCGCCTCCCATGTGAAGCCCATGCCGCCGTGCACCTGAAGGCAGTCACGGGCGCAGTCGACCGCCGCCTCGTCGGCGAGCAGCTTGGCCCCGGCGACCTCGACCGGGTCACCACTCACGGCGGCCGCGTAGACGGCCGCGCGTGCGACCTCCGTCCGTACGAGCATCTGCGCGCACAGATGCTTGACGGCCTGAAACCCCCCGATCACCTGCCCGAACTGCTCCCGGGTCCGGGCGTACGCGACGGCCGTCTCGGTGGTACGGGAGGCACTGCCGAGCTGCTCGGCGGCGGTGAGCAGCGCCCCCACCCCCGCCACCCCCGTTGTGGGCATTCGCCCCACGGGACCGGGCAACCGGTGCAAGGGCGTCAGCGGGTCGACCGAGCGCACCCGTACGGCACCCTCCGCATCGCCCACGACCACGTCCGCCTCGTCCAGCCACTCCACGAACGCCCCGTCGGGCGCCGTCACCACCACCTCCCCCTCCGCCGCCCCAGGAACCGTCCCCGCCGCCAGGTGCGTCGCGATCAGCGGCCCCGGCAGCAGCGCCCGCCCCGCCTCCTCGAAGACGAGGACCGCCTCCGGGAGTCCGAGCCCGACGCCCCCCGCCTCCTCCGGGAGCCGCAGCGCGAAGAACCCGGCCTCCCCGAGCGCCCGCCACAGGTCCCGGTCAAGCCCGCCGTCCTCGACGGCCGCCCGCAGCGCGTCCCGGTCGAAGCGCCCTTCGAGCAGCGCCCGTACACCCGCCTTCAGCGCCTTCTGGTCGTCCGTCAGCCGGAAGTCCACGCCGGTCACCGCCCCTTCGGCAGGCCGAGGATGCGCTCGGCGACGATGTTCCGCTGGATCTGGGACGTACCGGCGGCGATCGTGTACGAGAGCGAGGACAGCCGGTCCAGGTTCCACTCGCGCCCGAGATCGAGGGCGTCCGGGCCGAGGACGGCGGCGGCCGCGTCGTACAGCTCCTGCCGCGCGTGCGAGTAGTGCAGCTTGAAGACGGAGCCGCCGGTGCCCGGAACCCCGCCCGTCGCCTCCGCCTCGCTGACGTTCCACTGGGTGAGCCGCCACAGCGCCCGGAACTCCGCGCTCAGCCGTCCGAGCCGGCGCCGCACCGCCGGGTCGTCCCAGCGCCCGTTCTTCCGTGCCTCGTGCGCCAGTTGGCCCAGGACGCGGCGGCAGGCGACGACCTCGCCGACGAAGGCGGTGCCGCGCTCGAACGACAGCGTCACCATCGTCACGCGCCAGCCGTCGTTCTCCTCCCCGACCCGGTTCTCCACCGGCACCCGCACCTCGTCGAGGAACATCTCGGCGAACTCCGTCGACCCGGCGAGCGTCCGCAGCGGCCGGACGGTGATGCCGGGGGCGTCCATGGGCATCGCGAGCCAGGTGATCCCCCGGTGCTTCGAAGCCGCCCCCGCGTCCGTGCGCACCAGCAGCTCGCACCAGTCGGCGACCTCCGCGTGCGAGGTCCATATCTTCGAGCCGGTGACGACGTACGCGTCCCCGTCCCGTACCGCCCTCGTCCGCAACGATGCCAGGTCCGACCCGGCCTCCGGCTCGCTGAAGCCCTGGCACCACACCTCGTCGCCGCGCAGCACCGGCGGCAGCCAGCGCTCCCGCTGCTCGGCGGTCCCCTCGGCGGCGATCGTCGGCCCGGCGTGCAGCAGTCCGACGAAGTTGGCGCCGACGTACGGGGCCCCGGCGCGCTCGGTCTCCTCCAGGAAGATCAGCCGCCGGGTCGGGGAGGCGTCCCAGTGCACCTCCGCGTACCCCGCCTCGTACAGCGCCCGCTGCCAGCCGCAGTCGTACGCGCGCCGCGCCGGCCAGTCCAGCGGATCGGGCTTCGGCGGCAGCTTCGGCAGGACGCCCGCGAGCCAGTCCCGCAGCCGGGCCCGGAAGGCCTCCTCCTCCTCGGTGTACGCGAGGTCCATCAGCGGCCCTCGTCGAGGTCCAGGCCGAGCATGCGGATCGCGTTGCCGCGCATCAGCTTGTAGACGGTCTCGTCGTCGAGTCCCTTGACGTGGTCGAGGGCGACTTCCTTGGTGTGCGGGAAGGTGGAGTCGACGTGCGGGTAGTCGGTCTCGAAGGTGGCGTTGTCGCGGCCCACGACGTCCAGCGAGGCGATGCCGTGCTTGTCGCGGAAGAAGCAGCAGAAGATCTGCCGGTAGTAGTACGTGGACGGGGGTTCGGGGATCAGGTCGCGCACGCCGCCCCACGCCCGGTGCTCCTCCCACACGTCGTCGGCGCGTTCGAGGGCGTACGGGATCCAGCCCATCTGGCCCTCGCTGTAGGCGAGCTTCAGCGTCGGGAACTTCACGAGCACCCCGCTGAAGAGGAAGTCCATCATCGAGGCCATCGCGTTGTTGAAGGAGAGCGAGGCCTGGACGGCGGGCGGGGCGTCGGGGGACGCGGCGGGCATCTGGGACGAGGACCCGATGTGCATGTTGACGACCGTCCCCGTCTCCTGGCAGACCGCGAAGAACGGGTCCCAGTAGCCGGAGTGGATCGACGGCAGCCCGAGGTGGGTGGGGATCTCGGAGAAGGTCACGGCCCTCACGCCACGGGCCGCGTTACGCCGGATCTCCGCGACCGCGAGGTCGATGTCCCAGAGCGGGATGATGCAGAGCGGGATGAGCCGGCCGCCGCTGCCGCCGCACCACTCCTCGACCATCCAGTCGTTGTAGGCGCGGACGCAGGCGAGGGCGACCTCCTTGTCCTTTGCCTCGGCGAAGGTCTGGCCGCAGAAGCGCGGGAAGGTGGGGAAGCAGAGGGAGGCCTCGACGTGGTTGAGGTCCATGTCCTTCAGGCGCTCGACCGGGTCCCAGCAGCCGCGCCGCATCTCCTCCCTGGTGATCCCCTCCAGGGTCATGTCGTCGCGGTCGAAGCCGACGGCGGCGATGTTGCGCTTGTACGGGAACTTGAGGTCCTCGTAGATCCACCAGTCGGTCGGCGGTCCGTCCGGGTCCATGGTGATGCGGTACTTCCCGCCGACGTACTCCAGCTCCCCGATGCCCGCCGTCATGGGCTGGGGCCCCCGGTCCCGGTACTTCGCCGGAAGCCAGGTCGCGAAGAGGTGGGCCGGCTCGATCACGTGGTCGTCGACGCTGATGATGCGGGGCAGTTCCGTCATGACCCCTCCATTTTCTGATGACCCGTCAGATACGGACTGGGCATCAGGCTAGCTGCGCACCCCTGGACCGACAAGGACCGGCCCTCTACGCTCTCCGCACGATCTGACGGAGAGTCAGTTAGGGGAGTCGTCGTGACCGAAACCGCACACGCCCTGGGCGAGTCCCGCACCCTCTGGGAGCTCGTCGACCGCCGCGCCGCCCTCACCCCCGACCGGCCCGTGCTCCTCCAGGGGGACAGGACCCTCACCTTCGGCGAGCTGCGCGAGCGCGCCGAGCGGTGCGCCGCCGGCCTGTACGGGATGGGGGTGCGGCCGGGCACGGTCGTCGCCTGGCAGCTGCCCACCCGGATCGAGACGGCCGTCCTCTCCTTCGCGCTCGCCCGCATCGGCGCCGTACAGTCCCCGGTCATCCCCTTCTACCGGGACCGCGAGGTCGGCTTCGCGCTGCGCGAGTCGAAGGCCGAGTTCTTCGCCGTCCCCGGGGTGTGGCGCGGCCACGACCACACGGAGATGGCCCGGCGGCTCGGAGCGCGCGGGATCTTCGAGGCGTACGACTCCGCGTCCCTGCCCGACGGCGACCCGGCGGTGCTTCCCGCCCCGCCCGCCTCCGGCACCGACGTCCGCTGGATCTACTGGACCTCGGGCACGACCTCCGACCCCAAGGGCGTCCTGCACACCGACCGCTCCCTCATCGCGGGCGGCTCCTGCCTCGCCCACGCGCTGCGCCTGAGCGAGCACGACATCGGCTCGATGGCCTTCCCGTACGCGCACATCGCCGGGCCCGACTACACGGTGATGCTCCTCCTGTACGGATTCCCCGCCGTGATGTTCGAACAGTTCGCGCTGCCCGGCGCGCTGGAGGAGTACCGCAGGCACGGGGTGACCGTAGCCGGCGGATCCACCGCGTTCTACTCGATGTTCCTCGCCGAGCAGCGCAAGCGGCCCGGCGAGAAGCTGATCCCGAGCCTGCGGCTGCTCGCGGGCGGCGGGGCCCCGAAGCCGCCGGAGATCTACCACGCGGTGGTACGGGAGATGGGCTGCCGGCTCACCCACGGCTACGGCATGACCGAGGTCCCCATGATCACGATGGGTTCGCCGGACGACACCGCGGAGAACCTGGCGACGACGGAGGGCCGGCCGCCCGCGGGCATGGAGATACGGATCGCCGAGGGCGGGGAGGTACGGCTGCGGGGCGAGGCGGTCTGCCAGGGCTATCTGGACCCGGCGCAGACGGCGGCCGCCTTCGACGAGGACGGCTTCCTGATCACCGGTGACGTGGGGCATGTGACCGCGTCCGGGCACCTGGTCCTCACCGGCCGGATCAAGGACATCATCATCCGCAAGGGCGAGAACATCTCGGCCAAGGAGATCGAGGACCTCCTCCACCGGCATCCGGCGGTCGGCGACGCGGCCGTCATCGGCCTCCCCGACCCCGACCGCGGCGAACGGGTCTGCGCGGTGATCGAGCAGCCGCCGGGGGCACAGGCCCTGACCCTGGCGTCGGTGACGGGCTTCCTGCGCGCCGAAGGGCTCTCCGTGCACAAGCTGCCGGAACAGCTGGAGGTGGTGGACGCCCTGCCCCGCAACGAGACCCTGCGCAAGGTGTTGAAGTACAAGCTGCGGGAGCGCTACTCCGGCGGCCGCGAGCGCGACTCCGGCGGCGCGGTCACTCCGTCATGAAATAGCGGGCGAAGGCCGCCACCGCCGCCTCCTCGTCGACCGCGCCCGAGGCGACCGTCGGCAGGGTACGGGCGCTCAGCGCGGCCGCCAGCGGGGAGACGCCGAGCGCGAGCAGACCGCGCTCCACGTCGGCGGGGGTCGTGGCGAGGGCGAGGGCGGCGCGGAGGAAGGGCCGGGCGATCTCGGCGAAGCGCTCGGGGTGGTCGTGCAGCCTCTTCACCGCGCCGCCGACGAACTCCGCGTGGCTCACCCGCTGGTCGCCGTCGACGTCCGCGATGCCCGCCATGCCCTGCCAGAACGCCTCGGCGCCGTTGCACAGCGCCTGCCCCCGCTCGGAGCGGAAGGGCGTGCCGAACTCGGTGAGCAGCCGTGTCGCCGCGGTGGTGAAGTCCTCGCGCGAGATGGTCCCGTCGCCGTCCTGGTCGAAGGCGGCGAACCGGGAGGCGATACGGCGCCGGTAGAGCTGTCCGGGGTCCTGCTGGGTTTCCATGGGCTCCATGCGCGCGAGCGTACGCGGGGAGGGCCGCTATGCCGAGAGGGGGCGCGCCTCGTCGTCGACCGCGGCCGCCGCGTTCCCGTACACGTCGAAGAGGCGGCGCACCCCGAGCGCGGCGAGGACGCGGTTGACGTGGGAGCCGTCCATGGACCCCTGGGCGGGCAGGACGATGCGCAGCCGGCCGCGGCAGGAGCGCATCAGCCGGCGCGAGGCGACCAGCACGCCCACCCCGCTGGAGTCGCAGAACACCACGCCCGACAGGTCGAGGACCACGTCGTGACGGCCGCCCGCGACCGCGGCGTGGACCCGCCTGCGGACCAGCGGGGAGGTCAGCAGATCCAGCTCCCCGTGGACACGCAGCACCGTCCAGGGGCCCTGCTCGTCTTCGTCGACGTAGAGCGTCACGCGTCGCGCCCTTCAAGCGGAGGCAGTCGTTCCCGTCCCCTCCCGCTGCCCCGCCACAGCTGACCGAAACCCCCGATTCCATGGATGGCGCTTTCCTTACCATCACATGGCTCCTGGGGGCGTACTTGTCACAAAGGTGCGTGCGCTTTCGGTACGGCGCATTACTTTGGACGGTGAACTCGGGTCGGGAGGGCCGCCGAACAGCTCCGGAGGGTCAACGCATGGCGAAGGACACACCACCGCGCTGGGACCGCAGGATGCAGCAGCGGCTGGCGCGCGGTGAGGCCGCGGCGCTCGGCGAGCTCTACGACCGATTCGCCTCCCTGGTGCACAGCCTCGCCCACCGGGTGCTCGACGACGACAGCGCCGCCGACCAGGTCACCCGCGAGGTGTTCGGCTACATCTGGGAGAACCCCGACGCGTACGACCCGAAGCAGGGGAACATGCGCTCCTGGGTCGCCAAACTGACCCAGCGGCAGGCCGTCCACCGGCTGCGGCAGTCGGAGGCGACGGCGTACGCGGAGACCGGCGAGGGCTCCGCGGAGGAGCTGGAGCAGAAGGTGCGGCGGGCGTCGGTCGCGGCCCGCGCCGACTACATCGTCACGTCGATGCCGGCGCCGCTGCGGGCCGCGCTGGAGCTGGCGTACTTCCAGCGGCGCGACTACCGCCAGACCGCGGCGGACCTCGGGGTGACGGAGGACGAGGCGCGGCGCCGGCTGCGGCTCGGGCTGCAGCTGCTGTCGACGGCGAACACCCGCCCGCTGGAGGGGTCCTCACCGCCCGGCTACGGACGCTCGCTGTGAACGGCCCGGACGACACGCCCGAGGAGGTCTCGCGTGCTCCGTGGATACCGGGCCCGCGGTCGGCCGCGGACGATCACGCGGACCTGACGGGAACGCCTGCCGTGACCACCCCCGAGCCGGTCGAGGACCTCCCGCCGCCTCCGCCCCCGCCGCTGCCGCCTCCGCCTCCGCCGCACAGTGTGCTCAAGTCCCTTCTCGGGGCCTGGGCGCTGTCCGCGTGCTCGGCGGAGGAGACCCAGGCGGTCGAGGACCATCTCACCGAGTGCGCCCCGTGCGCGGAGGAGGCGCTGCGGCTGCGGGACGCGGTCGGGCTGCTGCACGCCGAGCGGGACCTGGACCTCGACCCGCTGCTGCGCTCCCGGGTCCTGGAGAACTGCCTGGGCCGGCGCCCCGCCCGTATCCCGGTGCCTGCCTGGGCGACGCCGTACGACGCGGAGACGGCCCGGCTCGACGCGCTGCTGCGGGACATCGGCGAGTCGGAGTGGCACGCGCCGGTGCGGCTGAAGTGGTTCGAGGGCGAGCGGCCGGTGACCCGCAAGACGACCGTGGCCGGGGTGATCGGGCATCTGCTGACGGTGGACGGCCTGGTGGCGACGGCGCTGGGGCTTGACGACCCGCTGGGCCCGAAGGCGACGGCGGTGACGCCGGCGGAGCGGACGGAGGCGTACTGGCAGGGCTCGTACCATCCGCCGTCGCGCGGGGTGCGCGAGCCGTGGCGCGAGCAGAGCCACACCCTGATCCGCACGGTGTCGTTCGCGGGGCGGGGTGTCGCGGATCTGACGGTGACGTACGGGGACTTCGCGCTGCCGATGCGGGACTCGCTGCTTGAGCGGGCGTTCGAGTGCTGGGTGCACGCGGACGACATCGCGAACGCGGTGGCGTATCCGTACGAGCCGCCGAGCGGTGCGCATCTGCACGGCATGATCGACCTGGCGGCCCGGCTGCTCCCCGCGGCCCTGGCCGACCGCCGCCGCGCGGGCCTGGCGGCGCCACCGCGCCACCTGGTCGCGGCGGGCGCCCCGGGCCGCTCGCTCCACCTGGAGGTCGAGGGCTCGGGCGGCGGCCACTGGTACATCGCCCTGGACTCCCCGGCGGCCGTCGGCTCCCCGGACCACGCGGTGGCCCAGGTGGCCATGGACGGCGTCGAGTTCTGCCAGCTCGTCGCGGGCCACGTTCCCCCGGAGGAAGCGGCGGCAGGCCAGGACGGCGACCGCGAGGCGATCCGAGACGTCCTCTTCGCGGCGGCGTCCCTGAGCCGGATGTAACCCGCCCCCCGGGTTGTGGGCCGGCGTCCCGCAGGGCGCCGCCCACCCTCACCCGGGTTGTGGCCCAGGGGGCCGCGCCCCCTAAGCGAAGACCACCGTGCGGCGGCCGTTGAGGAGGATCCGGCGCTCCGCGTGCCACTTCACCGCGCGGGCCAGCGCCTGGCACTCCACGTCGCGGCCGACGGCGACCAGCTGGTCCGGGGTGACCTCGTGGCCCACCCGCTCGACCTCCTGCTCGATGATCGGGCCCTCGTCGAGGTCGGCCGTCACGTAGTGGGCCGTCGCGCCGATCAGCTTCACGCCGCGCGCGTGCGCCTGGTGGTAGGGCTTGGCGCCCTTGAAACTCGGCAGGAAGGAGTGGTGGATGTTGATGATCCGGCCCGACAGCTGCTTGCACAGGTCGTCGGAGAGCACCTGCATGTAGCGGGCCAGGACGACCAGCTCCACGTTCTCCGTGCGGACGAGCTCGAGGAGCTCCGCCTCCGCCTCCGGCTTGTTGTCCTTCGTGACCGGAATGTGCCGGAACGGAATGTCGTACGAGCCCACCAGCTCGGCGAAGTCCGTGTGGTTGGAGACGACCGCGACGATCTCGACCGGCAGCGCCCCGATCCGCGAGCGGAACAGCAGATCGTTCAGGCAGTGCCCGAACTTCGACACCATCAGCACGACCCGCATGCGCTCGTCGGCCCGGTTGATGTGCCAGTCCATCGCGAACGAGTCACCCACCGCCGCGAAGCTCGCGCGGAGCTTCTCCACGGTGACCGGCTCCTCCGCCGAGAAGTGGACCCGCATGAAGAAGAGACCCGTGTCCCGGTCCTTGAACTGCTGGCTGTCCTCGATGTTGCAGCCGGTGATGAACAGATAGCTCGACACGGCGTGCACAATGCCCTGTTTGTCCGGACAGGAGAGTGTGAGGACGTACTGGTCAGTCATCCTTGTAGGGTGCCACAACCCCCGGTACGGCAGGGCGGCCGTCCGTCAGGCGGACCGCGTCATGATACGGAGCACGTCCAGCGAGTGCGGGGGCGTGTCCGGGTCCTCCCCGTCCGCCGACGCCAGCCGTACGTGTGCCTCGCGGGCGGCCCGCACGGCCTCCGGCCACCCGTGGTGCTCCATGTACGCGGAGAACGGGGCGTCGGGTCCCACCTGGTGCATGATCCGCAGCACCCGCAGCACGGCCACGTCCACCATCGCGGCCTCGCCGGAGTCGCGGAAGATCGTTCCCACGTACTTCTCGGCGGACCAGTTGTCCAGCCAGGTGTCCTCGACCAGGCGGTAGACGGCGTCGGTGACGTCGCCGTACCCCTCGTGGCCGGCCAGCCAGGTCGTCTCGTGGAACCCGGGGTCGGAGAGCATGTGCAGCGCCGAGCGCACATTGCTGCGCCAGCGCCACCACGGCATGTCATTGAGCGGCATGCCGCCCATGGTGGAGGAGCGACGGCCGCGACGGGAAGGGTTCACCGGACTGGAGACGACTGGACTGGACACGTTTCGATCGTACGTTCCCTTACGACGGCCGCCGACAGCCCCCCGTAATTCACCTTCACGTCACCCAACGTTGAACCGTGCTCACTCCCGCGTTACCCGTGGGACGGAAATGTGCATGCCCATGACCGGTAGGCGACTGACCTCACTCCTCGTATGTGTCACGACGGCGGCGGCCGGGGCGTCGCTGCTCACCGGATGTGGTGTGCTCCCTGGGACCACGGGGGGATCCAGGGAGCCCGTCACAGTCATGACCTGGGCACCCGACGGCACCCGTGCCACCAACATGCCCGGCATGCCCGCGATGGCCCAGGCCTACGCCCGCTGGGTCAACGCGTCCGGCGGCATCGACGGCCACGAACTGCGCATCCTCACCTGCAACGAGCAGAACTCCTCCAGCGGCGCCGCGGCCTGCGCGCGCCGGGCCGTCCGCGAGAAGGCCGTCGCCGTCGTCGGCTCCTACAGCCAGAACGGGCGCGCCTTCATGGCCCCCCTGGAGGCCGCGGGAATCCCGTACATCGGCGGCTACGGCATCTCCGAGGACGAGTTCACCAGCCCGATCTCCTACCCCGTGAACGGCGGCCAGGCCTCGCTCATCGCCGGCCACGGCATGCAACTGGCCGAGTCCTGCCGCAAGGTCTCCCTCGTCCGGCCCGACACCCTCGCCGGCGACAAGCTGCCCGATCTCCTCAACTCCGGACTGCGCAAGAGCCGCCACCACGGCGCCACCGACATCCCGGCCGTCGAGGACGCCGCCGAGTACACGCAACAGGCCGACCGGGCCCGCAGCAAGGCCGGCAGCAAGGACGGCTGCGTCGCGGCCGTCCTCGGCGAGCGCACCCAGACCTTCTTCGACTCCTTCCGGCGACTCCCCGAGTCGGAGGAGACCAGGAACGAGAACGAGAACGAGAGCGAGAACGGGAAGGCGGCCGTCCGGATCTCCTCGGTGCTCGGCAGCGTCAGCCAGCCCGTCATCGACCGTACGGGCGGCGCGCGCAGCCCCTTCGAGGGCGCGTTCGTCACCGGCTGGTACCCGGAGGCGAGCGACGCCCGCTGGGCGCCGATGCGCAAGGTGATCCAGGAGCACGCGTTCGCCGACAACCGCGTGGACCCGGCCGACGCGGGGGTGCAGACGACCTGGATCGCGTACACCGTCCTGAAGAAGGTGATCGAGTCGCTCGACCGTGACTCGATCACGGCGGGGGCCGTCTCGCACGCCCTCGACCGCGGCGACAAGATCGACACCGGCGGTCTCACCCCCGAACTGCGCTGGCGCTACGAGGACATGCTCGGTGCGCCCCGCTTCCCCCGGATCGTCAACCACGAGGTGACGTTCCAAGTGGTCCGCAAGGGGCGGCTCGTGGCGCAGAAGCCCGGCTTCGTCGACGTCGGCGCGACCGTCCTCACCGCCCCTTAGGCCCGCGGGCCTCGCGGCCCCCGCCCCCTACAGCTGGGTGGGGGTCCGCTTCGACAGTCCGAACTTCACGGCGGTCGGGTTCCACAGCCCGGCCGCCTCGCGCTTGGCGATCGTGGCGTCGGAGCTCTTCTGGCCCGCCGCGACCGTGTGGCTGGTGTTGCGGGCCTTGCCGCCCTTGCAGAGCTTGTCGTTGCCCTTCAGCTGCACCGCCCAGGCCGCGTAGTGGTCGTCGGCGGACGCCGAGGCCTGCCACGCCCGGGTGAGCGCGGACGTCAGCGCCGCGTGGTCCGGGAGCTTGTCGACGGTCAGGCCCTGCAGCCGGGTCACCAGACCGCGGCGCTGCTCGGCGGCGCCGCGCAGATCGGTGGCGGCCTGGTCGAGGTTCTTGCACTGCTTGATGTTCTCGACCGAACGGATCACCGCGTCACGGCTGTTGTTGCTGTCCGCGAGCAGCTTGTCGAGCGCCTTCGCCTGGGGCTCGGCCGGGTCGGCGGCTGCCTTCGCGGTCGGCTCGGCGGACGGGGCGCCGGTCGTGGCGGCCACGTTCCGGCCGGGCTTCTTGTCCTTGTCCCCGTCGCCGCCGCTGAGCAGCGCCCCGGCGCCGAGACCGACGACCGCGCAGCCGACGACGACGGCGGCGATGAGCGCGACGGGCGACTTGCGGCGCGGCTCGGGCTCGTCGTCGTAGCCGTCGTCGTACGCGTCCTGCTGGTAGCCGCCCTGGAACGGGGGCGGCGGCGGCTGGTGGAACTGCTGCTGCGGCGGGAACTGCTGCTGGCGCTGCTGCGGCTGGGGCGGCTGCGGCAGGTGCTGCGTCGCGTCTGTGCGGAAGAGGTTGTCGAACTCGGCGGGCGGCTGCCGCTCGCCGGGCATCTGCGGCGGTACGGGAGCGATGTACTGGGTCGCGTCCGAGGCCCCGGCCGGTTGACCGGCCCCGTGCGGCTGACCGGCCCCGCGCGGCTGCTGGTGCAGCGGCCCGGTGCCGAGGAACTGCGTGTCCGAGCCGCCCTGCGCCGCCGCGACGGGCGGGATGTGCTGGGTCGCCTGCATGTCGCCCGCGGGCTGCGCGGGCGGGTAGCCGTACCCCTGCGCGGGCGCGGCGGTCTGCGGGTATCCGTAACCGCTCTGCGGCAGCGGGTGCGCGCCCGGTATCTGCCCCGGCGCCCCGGGCATGGCGCCCTGCGGCGGGACCGGCGCGATGTACTGCGTGGCCTGCATGTCCGCGGCCCCGCCCGGTACGGCCTCCGGCGGCAGCGGCTGGGCCGGGGGCAGTGGCTGCCCCTGCGATCCCTGGGATCCCTGCGGTCCCCCGGCGGGGCCCCAGGCGCCGCCCCACGGCTGACCACCGGCCGGGCCTGCGGCCGGGCCGGTCTCCACACCGCCGTCGGCGGGCAGCACGACACCTTCGTGCGTGGGCCGTACCGCCGGATACTGCGGCTCCGGACCCTGTCCGCTTTGCGTCACCGGGACTCCTACTGATGGACCTACGGAATCGTCGGCTCACGCTACCGGGTGCGTCCAGCGCCGCGCACACACGTGTGACCCCGGTTACACACCCACAACAACCGCACCCGCGACACCCGTCGCAGCGCTCACGCCGCGTGGAGTTCCAGACGCGCCCCGAACTCCCGCACCGCCGGCTCCCCCGCGTACGGCTCCAGTCGCTCCTTGAGATCGTCCAGGTACTCCGCCCCCCGCGAGGACCGCAGCGAGGCCAGCAGATCCAGCGCCTGGTTGCCCGTGTGACAGGCCTGCTCCACCTCGCGCCGCTGCACCTGCGCCGACGCGAGCAGCACCAGACCGATCGCCCGGCGCCGGGCCCGCGACCGAGGATGGCCGCTCAGCGACTCCTCCGCCGCCCGCGCCGCCGCCTCTGCCTGACCCAGATCCCGGTGACAGTGGGCCAGTTCGTCCGCGAGATACGCGTGGTCGAAGTGCGCGATCCACGACGGGTCGTCCCCCGACTCCGGATCCGCCCGGTCGAGGGCCCGTACGGCACTCCCCGCGACGGCCTCGAAGGCGCGGGCGTCCCCGAGCAGCGCGTGCCCCCGCGCCTCCGCCGCGTAGAACATCGCCTCCGCCCTCGGCGTCACCCGCCCCCGCGCGCCCTCCTGCGCCGCCCGCGCCAGCTGCGCGATCTCCCGCGGGTTCCCGAGCTGCGCGGCCAGATGACTCATCGAGGCCGCGAGCACATAGCCGCCGTAGCCGCGGTCGCCCGCCGCCTGCGCGAGCCGCAGCGCCTGGATGTAGTACCGCTGGGCGAGCCCCGGCTGCCCGGTGTCCACCGCCATGTACCCGGCCAGCTCCGTGAGCCGCGCGACCGCCGCGAACAGCTGCCGGCCCACCGTGTCCCGGTACGAGCCCGAGAGCATCCCCGACACCACGCTGTTGAGGTAGTGCACCACCACCGGCCGCACATGCCCGCTGCCGAACCGCCGGTCCAGGTCGACCAGCGCGTCCGTCATCGCCCGGACCGCCTCCACGTCCGACGCCCCGACGCGCGCCCCGGCCGACCGGGCCACCTGCGCGTCCGCGCCCGTGATCAGCCAGTCCCGGCTCGGCTCCACCAGCGCGGAGGCCGCCACCGTCGAACCCGACAGGAAGTCCCGGCGCCCCACGTCACTGCGCCACAGCTCGCAGACCTGCTCGATCGCGCCGAGCACGGTCGGCGCGAACTGCAGCCCGACACCGGCGGCCAGGTTCTTGCCGTTCGCCATCCCGATCTCGTCGATCGTGACCGTACGGCCCAGCTTCCGGCCCAGCGCCTCCGCGATGATCCCCGGCGCCCGGCCGCGCGGCTGCTGCCCGCGCAGCCAGCGCGCCACCGACGTCTTGTCGTACCGCAGATCGAGACCGCGCTCGGCCCCGACCATGTTCACCCTGCGGGCAAGGCCGGCGTTGGAACACGCGGCCTCCTGAATGAGCGCCTGCAGCCGTTCGTTCGGCTGACGGGCGACGAGTGGCCTGGCTGCCATCACTACAACTACCCCCTGAGGCCGGTGTGAGTTCGACGGAGAACTGATCACTGCCCGGCGGATATCCGGTCAATGCCGATGTGAACACGCGAAACCGGACGCATCGACCACGGGTTCGGCCGACACCCCCCACGTGTGGCTACCCCTCCACCGCTCCCCGGCCGCACGCGCGCCCCCACCCGTGCACCCATGCGCCCCGCATGCAGGATCGATGCGCCACACCGCTCTTCGCCGCGCCCGTAACCCCAGGTGACGGCGGGAGTTGAGTTCACCGTGGAAGAGACCATCGGAGTCACGGAAGCCGCACACATCCCCAAGCAGCGAGGCGAGCTGCTGCTGGACTGCGCCGTGCGGTACGCGGAAGAGCGGCACTGGGACGTGTTCCCCGGGACCTGGCTGGAAGCCGTGGAGGGCAGGGAGCGCTGCTCCTGCGGCGTCGACAGCTGCGCCACCCCCGGCGCCCACCCGGCCAGGCCCGACTGGTCGACCCAGGCGACCGGCAGCGCCGTCGGGGCGCGGCGGATGTGGTCGAAGCAGCCGAAGGCGTCGATCCTGCTGCCGACCGGCCGCACCTTCGACGCGATCGAGGTGCCGGAGTCGGCCGGCTTCCTGGCGCTGGCCCGGATGGAGCGCATGGAGCTCACGCTCGGCCCGGTGACCTGCACCCCCGACCGCCGGATGTTCTTCTTCGTCCTGCCGGGCGCCGCGACCAAGGTCCCGGACCTGGTCCGCAAGCTGGGCTGGGCCCCGACCTCGATCGACCTGGTCACCCGGGGCGAGGGGCACTACGTGGCGGCGCCGCCCACCCGGATCGGCGGGTCCGGGGCCGTGCAGTGGGCCCGGCGGCCCACCGCGGCGAACCGCTGGCTGCCGGACGCCGAGGAGTTGATCAGTCCACTCGCGTACGCGTGCGGGCGGGAAGCGGCGGCGGAGAGGGCCCGCCGGCCGTGAGAGGTCGCCCATGAGGTCCCTTTAGGGTGTGCTCGTATCTACGGGGACAACCGAAGGGTTGACGCACTATGCCTGACCAGGCATTTGACGGAGTGTACGAACAGGCGGGCACCGCACCGGAGGAACCCGGCGCGGTGCCCGCCGTTCGCGTCGAGGGGCTGTGGAAGCGCTTCGGGCAGCAGATCGCGGTGCACGGCATCGATCTCGTGCTGCCCGCGGGCAAGTTCATCGGTCTCGTCGGGCCCAACGGCGCCGGCAAGACCACCACCCTCTCCATGATCACCGGCCTGCTCCGGCCCGACCACGGGCGGGTCCTGGTCGCCGGTCACGACGTCTGGCGCGACCCGGAGTCGGTGGCCGAGGTCAAGGCGCGGATCGGCATCCTGCCGGAGGGCCTGCGGCTCTTCGAGCGCCTCTCGGGCCGCGAACTCCTCGCGTACAGCGGGCGGCTGCGGGGGCTGCCCGGCGCCGAGGTCGACAAGCGGGCCGCGCAGCTGCTCGACGTCCTGGACCTCGCGGGCGCGCAGAACAAGCTGGTCGTGGACTACTCGACCGGTATGCGCAAGAAGATCGGGCTCGCGGCCGCGCTGCTGCACAACCCCGAGGTGCTCTTCCTCGACGAGCCGTTCGAGGGCGTCGACCCGGTGTCCGCGCAGACCATCCGGGGCGTCCTCACGCAGTACACCCGTTCCGGCGCGACCGTCGTCTTCTCCAGCCATGTCATGGAGCTGGTGGAGTCGCTGTGCGACTGGGTCGCGGTGATGGCCGCCGGCCGGATCAGGGCCCAGGGCCCGCTGGAGGCCGTACGGGGTGAAGCGCCGTCGCTGCAGGCCGCGTTCCTGGAGCTGGTCGGCGCGAACGGGCGGGACGCCGGGGACACCCTGGACTGGCTGGGCGGCGGGGCGGAGCAGCGATGACCACCGCCGTTCCCCCCACCACCTCTCCCACCGCTTCTCCTGCCGCTTCTCCTGTCGGGTCGCTCACGTCGGTCTTCGTACGGCTCAAGCTGTCGCTGCTGCGCAACGGTCTGCGCCAGTCGGCCGGGCGTACGGCCGCCTACGTCACCTCGATCGTGGTCTCCGCCCTCTTCGCGGCGGCCATTCTGATCTCCTTCCTCCTCATGCGGGGCATCCGCGACGCCGACACGATCGCGGTGCTCTTCACCGGCGTCCTCGCCCTCGCCTGGACGGTGATGCCGCTGTTCGTGGCGAGCGGCGACGAGACGCTGGACCCGTCGCGGCTCGTGATGCTGCCGCTGCGGCCCCAGCCACTGGTCCGGGCGCTGCTGGTGGCCTCGCTGGTCGGCATCGGGCCCCTCTTCACGCTGTGCATAGCGCTCGGCGCGGCCATGGCGCTGGTCCGGGGCGCGGCAGGCACGGCGGTCGCCGTCCTCGCCGTGCCGCTCGTGGTGCTGGTGTGCGTGGCGCTCTCACGGGCCGTCGCCGCCGCGAACGTACGGCTGCTCACCTCGCGCAAGGGCCGCGACCTGGCCGTGCTGAGCGGCCTGCTGATCGCGGTCGGCATCCAGCTGGTCAACTTCGGCGCCCAGCGGCTCAGCCGGTCCGGCGGGCTCGACACCCTCGAACCGGCGGCCGCGGTGGTGGGCTGGCTGCCGCCGGCCTCGGCGATCGCGGCCGTGGAGGACGCGAGCGAGGGCCGGTACGTGACGGCCGCCGCCCGGCTCCTTCTCACCGCGGCCGCGCTCGGGGCACTGCTCTCCTGGTGGCAGCGGAGTCTGGTGCGGCTGATGACGGAGCCGGACGGCTCGACGATCGGCGCGGCGGGCGACGCCGCGAAGGACACCTCGGCCGCCTCGGGGCTGCTCGGCCGGCTGCTGCCGGGCGGGCGTACGGGCACGGTGATGGAGCGCAGCCTGCGGTACATCTGGCGCGACCCGAAGACGAAGGGGGCCTGGGTCTCGTCGCTCGCGATCGGCCTGATCGTGCCGATCTTCAACGCGCTGCAGGGGACGGGCTCGATCTACTTCGCGTGCTTCGCCTCGGGCATGCTCGGGATCCTGATGTACAACCAGTTCGGGCAGGACACCTCGGCGTTCTGGATGGTCGCGCAGACGATCTCGACGCCGGCGGACGCGTACGCCGAACTACGGGCCCGTGCACTCGCGCTGATGGTGATCACCCTCCCGTACACGGCCCTGGTGACGGCGGCGACGGCGGCGGTCCTCGGCGACTGGTCCGCGCTTCCGCAGGCGCTGGGCCTGGCCTTCGCGCTGCTCGGCGCGATGCTGGCGACGGGCGCGGTGGCCTCGGCGAACTTCCCGTACTCGATCCCGCAGGACAGCGCGTACAAGAACGTGGCGCCGGGGCAGGGCGGGCTCGCCTGGATCTCGATCTTCGGCGGGATGCTCGCGGCGGCGCTGCTGTGCGCACCGGTGATCGGCGCGACGGTCTACCTCCACCTCGCCGACGAGGAGTCCTTCCTCTGGCTCCTGCTGCCGGGCGGCACCCTGTACGGCGCCCTGATCGCCTGGGCCGGCCTGAAGGTGGCGGCACCGCGGACGGCGGCGCGGCTGCCGGAGATCCTGACGGCGGTCAGCAAGGCGTGAGCGGAATGCGGCGCGGGCGGCCGGGCCGTGTGGCCGGCCGCCCGCGCTGTCCGGGGCGTCCGTGATTCAGAAGGCGCCGTTCGCCCGGATAGCAGCGGATCGCATCGGGTCCCTTCCGGTCGAACAACGCCCGCCCAGAGTGCTCCAACGTGGAACAATTTACGGATCCTCACAGGTCAGGGGGTCGTTCGGGCTTGCACCACCTGCCGTATCCGCTGCGCCGGAAGCCTCCCGGCGGCGTGCCGCACCCGCTCCCAACTGCCCGAACGAGTGATCGGTCGGGGCCTGACGGGCGCACCCGGCCGGAAAGCGGCGCAGGATGTGCGATCACCCTCCGCATCGGCAAGACTCCGGCGCGCAACCAGGCAGCACCCGCCCCGAAGGGACCCTCCGTGCGCTACCTCCTCCGTAACACCGCCTTCACCACCGCCCTCGCCACCGGCGTCGCGCTCATCGGCGCGGCGACCGGCGACCTCGCCCAGGCCGAGCCCGCCACATCCGCCGCGCCCGCCGCGCCTGCCGCACCGGCCGCATCCGCCGGCCTCTACGCGCCCTCCGCGCTCGTGCTCACGATCGGCAAGGGCGAGGACCCGGCGACGGCAACGGTCGAGAGGGCGGTGACCCTGAGCTGCTCCCCCACGCCCAGCGGCACCCACCCCGCCCCCAAGTCGGCCTGCGCGGAACTGAAGGCGATCGACGGGGACCTCGCCCGGCTGGCCGTGGCGTGGAGCGCGAGCAGCCCGTGCACCCACCTGTGGGACCCGATCACGGTCACCGGCGACGGCGTCTGGGAGGGCAAGCGCATCAACTGGTCGGCCACCTACGGCAACACGTGCCAGATGCACACCGGTCTGGCCAGGAACTCGGTCTTCTCCTTCTGACGGCCGGCTTCTGACGGCCGGCTTCCGACGGTCAGCGTGGACCGGCGCCCCGATCGGGGCGCCGGTCGCGCTCCGCAAGCCTCGGCTCCCACCCGGTCCCCGCCTTCTCGATCACGGCGGGGACCAGCCCGTACGGATCGGGGTGGACCCGCGCACTGAAGTCCACCACCTCGATGCGGTGCGGAACCAGCTCCAGCAGGACGAAGTCGCCGCCGGTCGGCCCGTCCGGGAAGAACCGCAAACCGAGCTCGTCGTCCCACAGTTCGAGGCACCTGGCCCGGTCGTCGACGAGCCGCGCCCGCCCGTAGAACGTGACGTACGAGAACGCCGCGCGGTCCTCGATCGCGTAGGCGGTCTCGGGAGCGCCCGCGACTTCCGCAGCCTTGCGCGAGCGCGGGCTTGTGCCGATCCACACCGTCGCGTCGTCGTCGACGGCGAGGTGCTGCGTCAGGCGCACGTGCGGGTGCCCCGCGTCGCCGGCGCTGGTGCTGGTGCTGGTGCTGGTGCTGGCGAGAAAGCCGTACGGGTTCCTTCTGGCCGTGCTCACGGCGAGCGCGAGCACATCGGTGGGCTGCTGGACCTCGGGCTGCTGCGCTGTGGTCATCGCGCGGTCCTCTCCGTCTCCGGCTTTATTGGTTTCTCCATTCTAGAATCATGACTCTAGAACGCGTCAACCCATAGAATGCCCGCGTGGGACGCAAGCCGAAGTTCACCGACGAGGACTTCCTCGACGCCGCGATGCGGATCGCCGCCCAGCACGGCGCCGCCTCGGTGACCATGGCGGCGGTGGCCGAGGGCGCCGGCGCCCCGGTCGGCTCCGTGTACCACCGCTTCTCTTCCCGGGACCTGCTCCTGGCGCGCCTGTGGCTGCGCGCGGTCCGTCACTTCCAGGCCGTCTTCCTCGACGCCCTGTCCGCCGACGACATCGACGAGGCGGCGGAGGGGTCGGTGCTCCACACCCTGGCCTGGGTCCGGGAACACCCGGACGAGGCCCGCGTCCTCCTGCTCCACCGCCGCGAGGACCTGGTCGCACAGTGGCCGGACGAACTCGGCCCGGAGCTGGCGACGCTCAACGACAGCGTCGTACGGGCCCTGCGCGCCCACACCCGCAAGCGGTACGGGAACGAGTCCGGCGAGGCGCTTGAGCGGGTGACGTTCGCGCTGGTCGACGTCGTGTACGCGGCGGTCCACCGCCACCTGCTCGCGGGCACGGTGCCCCCGCCCTCGATCGACCGCCTGGCCATCGCGGCCTGCCGCTCCACGCTCGCGAGCTGAACGGCGGCCGTCCTCAGGTGCCTTCGGCGACCGGGCGGAGCAGGTGCTCGTCGCCGGGGCCGTCGCATGTGACCATGGCGGCCGGCGTGGCGCAGATCGGCGACGGGGACGAAGCAGGCGCCGCACGGCCTTCGGGGCGGGGTCTCGTCCCGGGCGGTCCGTAAGTACGGGCGGCCGCAGGAGGCGCGTACGCCTCGGTCGCCTCGTACGACGCGGCACTCAGGGGGAAGTGAGTACGGGCGCTCTGCCCGGGGGCCGGGCGGGCCGGGACGCTGGGACCATGGACAACAACTCCCTGAAGCCGAGGCTCGCTTCCTTCGCCCCCTACCTGACGGCGCTCGTGTCGGTCGCGGCATGGGCCGCGTGGCTGGGCTGGGACCAGGAGCGCGATGTACACCCGGACGGCCACGTGACCGGCCCGTACGAGGCGTGGCAGGTCGTCGGGCTCGTTCTGACCCTGCTGGTGCCGGTGTACTGGGCGGCGTCCCGGCGGCATGTCGTGGGGGCCGCGGTCGGCACCACGGCCGGACTGACCGTCGCCGCCTGCTTCGACTGGTCGGACGACGCCACCGGTCTGTTCGGGATCGGCGTGGGCCTGGTCATGGCGGGCAGCCTCGCGGCGACCTTCGGCGTCTCGGCCCTGATCGTGGCCGTGGCCGGGCGTCGAAGGAGCGGCGATCAGGGCCGCCAGGGACACTAGGGACGCTTGGCGGCTCAGGGCCGAGAGGACGTCGTCCGCGGCGCCGGAGCCCAGGGAGAACCCGAACGCGCCCCCCGGGTCCCCGACGATGCCGTCATGCCCGTTGCCCCCGCGATCCCGACGTTCAGCTGGTGAAGTAGCCGGCGTCGAGCCCGATCCAGCCGGTGAGGTTGCGCTGATCGTAGAGGTGCAGCGAGCCGTCGGTATGGACCTCCCAGCGGACGGTGAGGGAGTCGGAGACCCCGGAGCCGCTGACCTGACCGACCATGCCCTGGGTGCGGTTGGGGCGGATGTGCGGCGGGAGAACGAGGATCTCCTCACCGTTGGTCCACGGGGCCCCATCCGTGCGGGACAGTCGAAGGTGGAGGTCGATGCGATTGCCGAGCTGGCGGTACTGAGGAATGTAGTTGCTGGAGTTGGGGGTGTAGATGCCGGTGGCGTAGTCCAGGCTGGTCCACGGGACGTGGTCGCCGGTGCCGTCGGTGGTGCTGGTGATGCCGAAGAGAGCCATGCGGCGCGGTCCTGGTTCTTGTGTGGCGAAGCCGAAAACGAGCTGTGGTCCGTTGAGCGTCGGGCGCACGGTGATGGCTTCGGTCTCGCGGTGGGACAGTTCGAGAGCGGTGGTGTTGAAGCGTCGCTCGATCATCTGGCCGGTGGTGACGTCGTAGACGTTCCACCAGGAGTTTCCGGGGATCGGGTTGTCCGCGCCATAGGCGCTGCCCTCGTTCTGATAGACGAGATCCCCGTACAGACACCAGGACTGGGTGCGATACCGGGCCGGGAAGCTGTACAGCGGGGTGAAGTCCCGGCGCTTGAAGGCGTCGAGGTCGTAGACGCGGTACTCCTCGGCGTCGTGCGGCCCGTGCCGTACCCCTATTCGGCCATGATCGACATCCAGGGACGGGGTGGTACGGGAGGACCCTGGGACGGGGTCGAACACCTCGATCTGTTCGCTCCCCGCATCAACGACGGCGTCGGGAGTGAACGCGACACGGCCGATGCGCTTGCCGTAGGCGAAGCCGCTGTCGACGGGGTCCGCATCGGTCTCCAGCCAGAGCCAGGGACGGCCGTCGGTGTGCTCGACGCCAAGTCCGCCGCCGTGGCCGACGCCCCTCAGGTACATGACCGAGCGGACGGTGCCATCGGGAGTGACCTCGTTGATGCACAGATCGCCCCGGCGATCGCGGTCGGCGCCGGGTACGGGAGCGGGCTCGTCGGCGAGTTGGCGGCCGTCGCTGATGATCTGCGTCACGTAGGCCAGGCCGGTCACCGAATCGAAGGCGACCTGCTGGTGGACCCTGCCCTGCTTCAGCGCGATCTCCCTGCCGAACAGATCGACGGGTTCGGCTCGCAGATCGAACCGGTTCTGCGCGGTGTGCAGGATGGCCCCTTGCTGCTGTTCGGCGATGGGGTCGGCTGCGAGGAGGGCCTGATGGCCGGTGGCCCGCGCGGTTCCGATGGGGGCGAGGACCGGCGCGGCGGCCAGGGCGGTCAGGAGACTGCGGCGAGTCAGTGACATGGCGGGAAGGCCTCGTTGTCCGGCTGCGACGGTGCGACGGAGGCAACCCGTGCCGTGGGGTCGAGGACGCCGACCCAGGCTGCGGTGGCCACCGCAGCCTTCAACGAGCTGCGGCACGGTATGCGGGCGGAACAAACAGTCATATGCGCGCAGGCCCCCCTTTCCAAGATCATTACCTGTGCGGTGCCGCAATTTTTGCACACACCCGAACACCTGAGCCCACGGTCAGCCGACCGGGCCCGAACGCCGCCGGGCGGCCCCTTGCATTCGAAGAAGGGTCGGTTCAGCCGCCCGCACCGCTTCCGGCAGCGGCCTGACCGACCAGTGGAGCGCGGGCTGCGCCCACGCCGGAGGCGTCAATACAGCTCCGACATCGAAATCGCACGGAAGACACACCCCCATTCACTGCTCTCCACCCGCTCGGTGTTCGACACCAAGGGCATCCGGGAGCTGGAGGAGTTCGGCCCGCTGCGCCGCGTCACGCTGACCGGCACCGGCACCGGCGAGTCGGCCGCGGCCGGCTCCTGGACGGTCAACGAGTACGACGCCGGCCGCCCCACCGACGGCACCGCCAAGGTCGCGAACCAGGTCACCAAGGTCACCACCGGCGCCCAGGTCCTCGGCACCAGCACGATGGCCGACGCGCGGGTGACTCAGACCCTCTTCGACTGGGTCAAGGGCCTGCCAATCAAGACAATCAAGGACCCGGCCGGTCTCGCCATCACCGAGACCACCAAGTACGACACCCTGGGCCGCGTCACCAAGCAGATGTTGCCCGGTGCCACCGGCACCGACGCGGGCACCCGAGTAACCACCTACTGGTCCGCGACCGGCACCGGCACCTGCCAGGGACGACCGGAGTGGGCCGATCAGGTCTGCTCCACCGGCCCGGCCGGCGCGATCACCGGCGGCGGCACCAACCCGTCGCAGCTGCCGACCACCACCAACACCTACGACAACGCCGGTCGCCAGACCAAGGCCGCCCTCACCGGCGGACTCGGCCAGGCCGTCCCGGAGGCCACGACCGAGTACGACCCGGCAACCGGCCAGGCCGTCAAGACCACCTCGCCCACCGGCGGGACCATCACGAGGGAGTACGACAAGCTCGGCCGACTCATCTCGTACACCGACACCGACGACAGCGTGACGCGGACCGAGTACGACTTGCTGGACCGGCCGGTCAAGGCCACTGACTCGGCCCCGTCCACGGTCACCTACACGTACGACACGACCGTCGAGCCCCGGGGCCTGGCCACAAAGACGACCGACTCGATCGCCGGTGCCTTCGAGGCCCGCTACGACGCGGACGGCTCTGTCGCCACCGAGAAGCTCCCCGGCGGCTACACCCTCACCATCACCGAGGACACGACTGGCGCCACCCTGTCAAGGGTCTACACCCGCGACAGCGACGGCCAGGTCGTCTACTCCGACACCGTCGACGAATCCGTCCACGGCCAGGTCACCCGCCACTCCGGCTGGTCCGGCCAGGACTACACCTACGACGCCACAGGCCGCCTCACCCAGGTGAACGACACCGCCGGCGATGTCTGCACCGCCCGGTCTTACGGCTTCGACAAGCGCACCAACCGCACCGGCCTGACCACCGCCGAAGGCACCCCGGGCGCGGTCTGCCCGACCACCGGAGGAACCACCACCACGCACACCTACGACAGCGCCGACCGGCTCACCGACGCCGGCTACGTCTACGACGCCTTCGGCCGCACCACCGCCCTGCCGGGCAGCCAGATCGGCTACTACGCCAACGACCTGGTCCACCAGCAGACCGCGAACGGCCAGCGCCAAACCTGACAGCTCGACGCCATCCAGCGCTTCCGCTCCTGGACCGTCGAAGAGAACACCGACGGCACCTGGAACCAGACAGCCGCCAAGATCAACCACTACGACAGCGACGGCGACAACCCCCGCTGGATCACCGAGGACGCAGCCAAGGGCATCATCAGCCGCAACGTCACCTCGGCCTCCGGCGACGTCGCCCTCCAGCTCCCGCTGAACGCGGCCGACGCCCCGTTGGTGTTGGACAGCGACGAGTACGGAAACCCCCGCACCGGCCAGCCCATCACCCGCTACAACTGGCTCGGCGGAAAGCAGCGCTCCAGCGAGACCCTGACCGGTCTCGTCCTCATGGGCGTCCGCCTTTACAACGCCCGCAACGGCCTGTTCCTCTCCATGGACCCCGTGTACGGAGGTAACGCCACGGCGCACAACTACGTCTACGGCGACCCGTTGAACAAGTACGACCTCGACGGGCGCTGGTGCCTGTTGGGCAAGCGCAAGGGTGGTGGCTGCCGAGGCGGCCGCACGTGGAACAAGGGCGTGAGCTTTGCCCACCGGCACAGGGTTGGCCTGGCCGCCGGCGCGGCCGGTGTTGCGTGCGGCATGGTCTCCTTCGGAATGGCTGGCGTCGCCTGCGCCGTGGGCGTCGGTATGCTCGCTGGAGGTGTTGCCAAGAAGTGGGGAAACCGTAAAGCGACTTGGGGGCACGTCGGACGTGCAGCTATTTACGGCGGAGGCACATCCTCTCTCGGCTTCGGTCTCGGGGCCGGAGCCCGCTACGGCGCGGGGCGTGCGCTGGTCAGATGGTTCCCCCGTGGCGGGCGGCACGCAAAGCAATTCCGCAGCCACAGAAGATCGCGATCGTTCCGCTGGTGAATGACCTGTCGGTGTAATCAACCTGCATGACCCAGGGGTCGGCTGGCCATTCAATTCAGGTCAGCCGACCCTGCGATTCGGAGCCATGGTCGTTCTATGGTCCAGCGGTGGCGTCCGAGCCGCTTCGAGGACTCGATTCCCCTGCGGGCGATGCGGTGGCGGATGCCGCGCTGGCGCAACCTCGCGGGCGCACCTTCTGGTGCTGCCGTACATCCTCGCCCGGGCCGCGACCGGCAGTCAGGCCGGAGGCGGACCGGGCTGCGGCCGGTACTCGGCACCTCGGTGCAGGGTGACTGCCGATGGCCCGCCACGGTGGTCATGGACGGAGCGCGGGCCCGGTCAGAACACGTCGGTGGTCCACAGGCGGTGCATATCCCATGCGATGTCCAGGGATTCCTTCGCTCCCTGATACCACGCACGTTGCGCGGTGTCGTCCGGCACAGTGTGAAGGGCCGCGAGCACATCGGCCGGCATCCATGCTCCACCCCAGTGGCCCAGCCAGGTCCCCGGCGTCTCGGCGGGTTCCGGGGTTCGCGGTATGGAGTAGCCCTCGCTCCGGAGAATCTCCAGAGCGGTATCCCGTTGATTCCTCATCAGATGCTTTGGGGAGAAGATCCCGTAGGCATCCAGACTGATTCTGTTCCCGTTCAGGTAGGCCTCCCATGCCGCCTCCGCCGTGGGCTGATCGCGCCAATCGACCACGGGGATCTCCACGGAGGGCCGCGCCGCCCACGGGCCGCCGGTACTCGCGCGCACCTCCTGCGGTGCGGATCCCACCACGACGAATGCGAGCTCGTGGCGCGGGACAGGGAGCTCGATGCTCTGTCCCGTCCCGCTGTCCCAGCTGGTCGTCATTCCCGCCGCGATCCGGACGATGTACTCGCCATCGTCAAGCCCCTCATGCGCGTCGAACAGAGCGCCCTCGCGTATCTCGGCCGGCACGCCGTCACAGTTGAAGAACCTCCGGATCGGAGGGCCCCCCGTCGCGGAAACGATCTCGAAGTCGTAGTTGCCCGGGCTGCCCAGGTCGCGGCCGAGTGCGTATGACGAAACCTGACAGGCAATACCGTCCTTCACCACGTACGTCTTCCGGGCTAGACCGCAGGTGATGAACTTGCGACCCTCAGACGTAGGAACTCTCACCTCCAAGCGCGTCTGCATCAGGTGCAGGCCGTTCTGAGACACCGTCTCCACCCAGTCGGTGCGGATCCTCCCGTTGGTCATGCTGCTCTCCCTGCCGTTCGGTGCGAGTGGATTCGATGCCCGGCCGCGGGCAGGGCCCGATGCCGCCCGGCCCGGAGGTGGGCGATCACGGCGTGCCGGACGTCGGTCTCCGGGGTGAGGGACAACGCGACGGTGGCCTTGCCGCTGCTCAAGGCACATCTACGGGCTCGTAGAGCACGTCGGTTCTGAGTATTGTTTTCGTACCCTCAAGAAGCGGGGCCGAGTCGTGAAGCGTCCGATGCCAGAAGAGGAGCGCATCGCCCGGTTCGGGGCGGTGGGCACTCAATATTTCCTCAGGCTTCGCGAGCCGCGGCCAGTCAGAGAAGTCACGTTGCGCAAAGGGAAGATCGTTCTGCTTATCGGCGATGAACCGCGTTTCTCCGCCCACGGCCTCATACGACAGGTAGACGACGACCGTCAGGAGAGTGCGCCTTCCGTCGGGGGCGAAATATGGCGAATCATAGTGCGGGACAATGAATCCGCCGTGTTCGTACGTGATGAAGCGCATACGCGGATTGACGGCCGTCGGCCTCCAGGGCCTTCCGTCCGAATCCGTCGGATCGCCCGATCCCACTTCAAGCGATAGAAGCGTCCGCAGCCTGCGGTAGAATTCAGCCGCCAGGGATGCGGATTCGGCCGTGGCGCGGAGATGAGCGACCGGATCTCCCTCTGCATAGTTGGCGGCAATGCCGTCTCGGCCCACCGGGACAAAGTGCTGGGCGGCTAGTTCGGTCGCGAATGCCTCCACTTCGGCCGGGGTGAGGAAATGGCGAATCACCTTGGCGTTGGCCTTTGGGATCTCCGACTCGATCGGGGTCCATGAGTCATCGGCAGATATTCGGCTCAGCACTTCTTCGGAGAGCTCAAAGGGATTTACCGGCATTTCGAACATGATCACTTCTCCATGCTGAGGCCGTCGTGACCGCGGGCCACGTACTTGTGCGCTTCGAGTCCGTGGAGGGACTCGAAGCCCCTGGAGTCAACGCCTGCAGGGAGCGGGGACCACTGGGCGATTATCGTCACGATGACGATAATAGGTCGGGGTGAGCCCACAACGCAAGCAGGACGACCCAACGCGGCGGAAAGCGCCGGGAGACGGGCGGGGACCGGCTCAGGGGACTACCGAGGCGAGGTAGTCCCACGCGGTGCTGGGCCGCTCCGTACCGGAGCGGCTGACGCCATCGAGGGCGTCGACCTTGCCGGGCACCGACCAGGTGCGAGGTCCCTCAGCGGGCGCCCTTCGCGCGCTAGGGGCGTAATGCCCGCAGGGGCACGGGAGTTGGAGGGGGTGGCATGCTGGACGAGTTGGCATTGGCGGCAGCGGCGGCGGGCGGATCCGCAGTGGTCCAGACGGCGGGGACTGACCTGTGGAACGGTTTTCGGGGCCGGGTCGCCGAGTGGTTCGGGCGTGGGGACGCGGTGCGGGAGAGCCGTGAGCTGGAGCGGCTGGACCGCAGTGCGTCCGAACTGACGACGGCCGGCCAGGACGAGGTGGAGCGGCTCCGGGTGCGGCAGGAGGCCGTCTGGCAGAGCCGGATCAAAACCCTGCTGGAGGACCTGGACGGGGTCGAGCGCGACCAGTCGGTGGCGGAGCTCAGCGAACTCCTGGCCCAGGCCCGCCCACAGCCCGGCCCCGCGGACGCCGGCCCCGCCGAAGAGTCCGGCAACACGTTTAACGGCCCCACGGCCTTCCAGGTCAGCAGGACGCAGAGCGTTCACTTCCACCGCGAGCCGCGACCGGCCCCGCGGACGGGAGCGGAGCCGGGGACGGGAGCGGAGCCGCCGGGCGCGGGGACGGCGTGAGCGGCAACACGTTCAACGGCCCCGCCGCCTTCCAGATCGGCGGCGAGCAGCACGTCCACTTCACTTCCGGCTCCCAACCTCCTTGAGATCATCTCATTTGGCGAGTCTGCGGTAGCAGATGAGGGTGCAGGCGATGCTGGTGAAGGCGAGGAAGTGTTCGGCTTTGCGTTCGTAGCGGCGGTGGAGTCGGCGGCAGCCGGCGAGCCAGGCCATGGTGCGTTCGATGGTCCAGCGGTGACGCCCGAGCCGCTGCGAGGACTCGATGCCCTTGCGGGCGATGCGATGGCAGGAAGGATGGCGCCGATGGTTGCGCTGATCGATTGCCACGGCAGGAACCTACGGCCGGTGGAGACGCGCCCTCACCCATCTGGCATTCCTGGCGCTCGCCAAGGGCGACAGGCAGGAAGCAGCGAGCGCTGCCGCTGAGGCCGACAAAGCAGTGCAGGACCTTCTCCAGGCACACCACGGAACGATCCGTAGACACGACATGAACGTCGCGTGGAGGCCGGCTACAGATGCGCTGGCCCTCCGCTCCTGGCTGTGGTTCGTGATCGCAGCTTGCTCGCCGTCGGGGGTCTGCTGGCAGTGCTAACCCGGCGGGCTCTGCGAGCCGTGACGGCTGAGACGAGCACCCTGGGTTGGATCAGCCACCGGCTCAGCGGGGGCACGATCGTGATCCTTGTGCTGATCACGTGGGGCCTCTGGATGACGGTCTTCGCCGTCTAGCGCGCTCAGGCCGGGGCTGCGGGGCGCCGGATTCTCGACGCCCCGCGGCCCCGGCATCGTCCCGGTGTCATCCCCATGACCACCCTGTGAACAGCTCGTCCGCCCGGCTACTACACCGGTCGGCGCGGCCCCGCTGGTGGACAACGAGGTGCCCGTGACCAAAGGCAATGCGCGGTTCCGTAACGGCGCCTACCTCTACCTGGGTGTGCTCGCTGGGTGTGCTCGCGATCGTTGTGGCGGCCGTCGCGTACCTGGACATGCGGGCGGGCGCGGAGACCGGCGGTGGCATCGCCTTCTACACCGTGCTCAGCTCCGTCGCGGTGACGCTGATCGCCAGGGCCTTCGTCTGGTCGGCCATCGTCGCCGGCACCCACGGGGTGCAGGTCCGCAGCCCGCTGCAGACCCGGCGCTTGTCATGGGCGAAGGTGAGGGACTTCCGGGCCGAGGACCGAGTCGTCATCGTGCTCGCAGACGGCCGGGAAGTCCGCTGCTGGGCCGTCCAGCGCGCCAACATCGCCGGGCTCCTGAAGCGGCGAAGCTGCGTCGACGACGTGGTCGCGGACCTGACGCGGCTGCACAATGAGCACATGGCCGACAGCCCGTAGGAGGGCACTGCCGGGAACAAGAGACACGCAGGGTGCATGGCGGGAGTCTGAAGAAGCGCCGGCCCGAAGGGTGCTCTGGGCGAGGCGGCGGTGAGCACCCGAAACTCCCGCCGGTTAGGGGTGCTGGAATGTCAGTGCCCCGTCCGTGTTCGGAAGCGGCCGGCGAGGGTGAAGACGATCAGGGCTACCGTTGTCCCGAACCCCGTGGCAAGCGCGTCCCCGACGTACCGGCCCAGGCCCGGCCGCAGGACGTCGACAAGCCCGAACAGGATGACGGCTCCCGCGAAGGCCGCCGCAAGTGCGGACGTCAAGTCACGGTGCCGCGCCCAGACCCACTGAACCAGCCCGAAGCCGAGGAGCGGCGCGACAGAGAGTCCCGGCTCGTCGAGGGCGGCGAACACGGCATACCCGACGCCGGTGACCAGCCAACAGACCGAGGCCACAAGCGCCACTTCACCCCAGGAGACACCCAGACCCCTACCTGCCGTCCCGAGTCCCCGGCTCCCTCGCGGAGGGGGGAGCTTCAGCTGGCTGCGCTCGAACAGTCCATCCTGGCCTTCAGGCCAGTGCGGGAAAACGATCCGGCGCATGGTCCGGGGCGTCATCGCGAACAAGAGGCAGCTCCCGGCCACGACCAGTCCAATCGCGGCACCGGCAACGCAGGCGCGACTTATCCAGACGTGATGGTGGTCGTCTGCCCAGGCGCCGAGCACGGCTGAGCCGAAGAGGATTGCAGCGCCTGGTAGCGCAGCCAAGGCGTAGAGGAGGCGCTGGAGCATGCATCGATCCTCGCATGAACTCACATTCGATTCCTCTGCTGCTACCCCTCCCTGGAAGGGACCCCGGGACGGGTGGAAGCGGAGATCACACCGCATCTCATGCCTTCACGCCACGAGGCGGGCTCAGGGGCCTTCCGCGAGCTGATCGACGAGCGTCCGCCACGGAGTGCGGGGCGGGCGGTTCGGGGGTTGGCGGCGGGCGGCGTCGTGGGTACGGCAGGGGCGGCAGCGGGTCTCGTCGGCGACCGGGCGGAACAGGTGCTCGTCGCCGGGGCCGTCGCACGTGACCATGGCGGCCGGCGCGGGGGCGGCGGTGGGCGGCGGCGGCGCTGGCACGGGGAGCTTCTCGACCAGGCGATGACGCAGGAAGCCGACCGCGGACCGGACGCCGCCGGGCGGCAGGTGCGAGGTCAGGGCGTGGCGCAGATCGGCGACGGGGATGCCGCGCCGAAGCCACTCCGCCGCCGCCTCGGCGAGGCCACGGGCCTCGCGGACACCGAGGAGGAGGTCCCGGTTGGTGTGGCGCAGCGACAGCAACAGGCGCTCGGCCTCGGCGACTTCCGGGACCTGCGGGGTTTCGGGGGCCTTCGGGGTTTCAGGGACCTTCGGGGTTTCGGGGGGTGGGTGGGGAGTGTTCTTCTCTCCGTCTTCATGTTCCGGAGGAGAGCCACCGAATTTCGGGGGCGCCGGAGGACCGACCGTCGGTTTCGGGGGACTCGGTGGCGGGACTCCGTCCTTGACGGCGCTCGCGGCCTCACGCGTGAGGGTGACATTCGAGATCAGCTGCTCGGTGATCCAACGCCCGCGCCCGCCCTGCCACTTCCACTCATGTAAGAACCCGCACGCGACCAGGGCTTCCTTCGCCTTCTGGTACGCCCGGGGCTTCATCCCCAGGTCGGCGGCGTGCTCGCCGAGGGGCTTGGCGGATGCGCTCTCGGGGAGACCTTGAATGTAGATGATCAGAATCTTCGCGTCGCTGGTCAGACGCGGATGACGCACGACGTCGTGCGAGACCTTCGTGAAGCAGCGCATGGGCGCGATAGCATGCCGAAGCATTTCCGGTGGACTGCTTTCCACTGGTAGTGAAGGCCCTCGGATCCTGGTGTTGGCGCACCACCGGGGGCCGCTCCGCTTCTCACGGAGCGTGATTGCGCGGTCACCGTACAGCACGAGGGCCCCCGCCTGGAAGCGGAGGCCCTTGCCATGTGGTCGGAAGGCGGCTCAGAAGGCGCCGTTGAGGCGCCACCATCCGTAACTCCGCGGTTCGCCCGCGTACAGGCCGCCGGTGCCGCGACCGGCGTACAGGAGCAGGCAATCCAGTCCGTCGAGGGTGGCGAGGTCGTAGTGGCCGTCGCCATTCACGTCCCCCACGCCGAGGAAGGTCTCCATGGCGTTCCAGCCGCCGGAGCCGATCAGCACGCGGGACCCGATGTATCCGGCCTTGCCCGGGTAGAGCCAGAGCTTGCCGGTGGACGCCTCGCGGGCGATCAGGTCGGCTCGGCCGTCACTGTTCATGTCACCCGCCCCGACCAGGGCGTTCATGCCGTTCCAGCCACCGGAACCGATCATCTTGCGGGCGCCGAGCGTGCCCGTGGAGGTACCGGGGTACATCCAGAGCTTCCCGGTGGACTTCTCGACCGCGAGGAGATCCGAACGGCCGTCCCCGGTCAGATCACCGAAGGCCGTGATCTTCGACATGCCGTTCCAGCCACCGCTGCCGATCAGCTTGCGGGTACCCAGGCTGCCCGTCCCCGTGCCCGGGTAGAGCCACAGCTTCCCGGTGGACGCCTCACGGGCGATGAGATCCTCACGGCCGTCACGGCTGAAGTCACCGTGCCGGGTGAGGGCGTTCATACCGTTCCAGCCACCGGAACCGATCATTCGTCCGCTGCCGTCACCGGGCAGGAACCACAGGCGACCCGCCTCGTCCCGGACGACGACGTCCGCCTTGCGGTCGGCGTTCATATCGCCGAAGCCAGACAGCTTGGGCGCGATCTCCGCGTGCCAGTTGGGGTAAGCGAGCGTTTCGCACTCCCGCGCGGTGCGGACGAGCTTCACCGAGCTGACGGAACTGGGCCCGCCCCAATGCGTAGCGATGGGATCGGGCTCGATCGTGAAGTACCCCTGCGTGAGACCGTAGTTCGGCTCATCGAAGATGCAGGCGATCATGGACGTGCGGTTGACGGCCCCGACGAGCGTGTTGTCCCAGGTGCCCAGCGTCGCTTTGCTCGTGTTCGTCTGGAACATCGACCCCGTGTTGTTGTCGGTCTTCCAGGCGCAGAAGTAGCCCGACGGGCAGTCGCTGACCGCGGCCTGCGCAGGCGCCGCGCCCGCACCCAGCAGGCCGAGCGACGTAAGCCCCAGCGCCGTGGCCACCGTGGCCAGACGCCGAAGCAGTGATATGCGCATTCATTCCCTCCCTGATGCGACGCGCACAGGTTCTCAAGCGCGCCGCGAGGAGGACCGTACAGGCGGCCGCCGTCATCTCACCGCGCGGGTGACCATCTCGTACAGCAGGCCCGGATCCACAAAGGGGTCCTCGTCCGTGGGCCGGGAGCGCCAGTCCAGGGGCCAGGTCGTGCCGGCGAGGGCGGGGATGCCGACGAAGGCGGCGCTCCTGCCCTCGCGGCTGAGCGCGCGGGCCGGGGCCGGCCAGGCATGGACGGCGGCGGACTCCGGCGGCAGCAGGAAGTGCAGGTTCCGCTCGCCGGTGGCCTCGCGGACGATCGGCCCGGCGTGGAAGTCGGTGAACTCCATGAGCCGGTACGCCACGTCCTCCCCGAGGAACCCGCCGATCCGTACGGCGTCGAAGTGAACGCCCACGTGACGGAGGGCGTGCCCGGTCGCGGGTACCCAAGAAGGCACCCTGTCAAGTGACTTGCGCGAATTCATGACGCCAGCTTTCCGGCCCGGCTCTACTGTGACCAGCGCCACAGGCTGTTTGTGGCGGACTGTGCACTCGGGGAGGTCTGGCGTGAACAACGGGAACAACGGGAGCCCAGGGGCCGCGAAGGCGTTCGGAAGACTGCTGCGGTTCTACCGGGAGCGGGCGAAGGTGTCGCAGGAGCTGCTGGGGAAGGAGACCGGATATTCCAAGTCCCAGGTGGCGATGATCGAGCGCGGGGAGCGTCGGGCGAAGGGTCGGTTCGTCGAGATCGCGGACGGGATGCTGAGTGCACAAGGTGCACTGCTGGAGGTCGCGGAGGAGGTGACGGCGAGTGGGGTGGCGGCGTGGTTCGAGGACTACCTGGTGGAGGAGCTGAAGGCGGCGGGCATCCACAAGTACGAGAACCATCTGATTCCGGGGCTGCTCCAGAACGAGGACTATGCGCACGCCGCCTTCGTCTCCGAGCGCCCGCCGCTGGACGAGGAGGAGATCGAGGCGGGTGTCGCGGCCCGACTGGCGCGGCAGCCGCTGCTCTTCCGCAGGCCCGCGCCTCTGGTCACCTTCGTCCTGGAGAAGGCAGCGCTCACCAAGCCCCTCGGCGGCAAGGGCGTCCTCCGAAAGAATCTGCTGCACATCCTCGAAGTCGGGCAGCTGCCCAACGTCGAGATCCAGGTGATGCCAGAAGATCGGGAGACGCACGCAGGGCTCAGCGGTCCCTTCACCCTGCTGGAGACCGAGGAGCGCCGCAGTCAACTGGTCTATGTCGAAGGACAGGGCGGAAGGTACTTTCTCAGCGAACAGCCGGACGTGGGGGACGCCTTCGCCCGATACAGCACCCTGCGGGCGCAGGCCCTCACCCCGGAGGACTCCGTACGACTGATCGAACAGGTGGAACGAGAGCTATGAGCACCGACCTCAACTGGTTCAAGAGCAGCTACAGCAGCGGCCAGGGTGGCGACTGCGTCGAGGTCGCCGCCTGCCCCCACACCGTCCACGTCCGCGACTCCAAGGACACCACCCGCCCCGCCTTCACGGTCTCCCCCGCCGCCTGGTCCACCTTCCTCCAGGACCTCGCTGCGTGACGTGCCGCGCCCGCTCGGAGAGCGGGCGCACCGTCAGCCCTCGACAGCCATCCGGACGCCGAGGGCGAGCAGAACACCGCCGGAGACCTGCTCAAGTCGCTTGCGTACGTTGGCTCGTGAGATGACCTTCCTCATTCGGCCGACGAACCATACGTACAGGCCGTAATAGCCGACCTCGAAGATCGCCCAGATCGCCGCCAGGCCGATCATGGTGGGCAGATGAGGTGCGCCCGCGGGTACGAACTGCGGGAGGAAGGACATCGCGAAGACGGCGGCCTTGGGGTTGGCCAGGTTCAGCAGCAGGCCGGAGCGGTACGAGGTCCATCCCGAGCGCACGGCGGCCGCTGCCTCCCGGTCGCCCTCCTCGCCAGGCCCTCGGCGGGCGTCGATCAGCGCCTTGATGCCGAAGACGATCAGGGTGATCGCACCCGCGATCCGCATGATGTCGTACGCCAGCTGAGAGGCCAGGAGCAGTGCGGTGAGCCCCAGTGCGGCGACGACACCCCAGATGAAGACGCCGGTCTCGTTGCCGAGCACCGTGAGGAAGCCGGCGCGCCTGCTGCGCAGGGACTGCCGGATGATCAGCATGGTGCTCGGGCCGGGCGAGGCCGCGATCAGCGTGCAGGCGCCGAGAAAGGCGAGAAGAGTGCTCAGCATGCGCCCCATCGTGAGCGCCGCCGCCCGATCATGTCCATACGCCCCCTGGCGGGGGTACGGGTACGTACCCGTACCCTGGGGCTGGGAAGGAGTACAACCATGTCCGATGCCAACGTCCGCATCCCTGAGGAAGCCAAGGACCGGCTCGCCGCCATAGCGGCCGCCGAGGGCCTGTCGCTGCGCGCCTACCTGGCCCGCCTGGCCGAGACCCTGCTCACCCCCGCCGAGCGGGCCGAGCGGGCGGAGCGGGCGCTGGCCGCGTTGAAGGAATGGAACGGCTATTCTCCGACCGCCGCTGAGCAGCAGGACCTCGACAGCGAGCTGGACCGGCGCCTGGCGCAGGTGACCACCCGGTGAGCGACGCCGTGCACATCGTTCTGGACGACACCGCGATGGCGGCTGCCGGACAGGGCAATGTCCTTGCCTCTCGCCTGATCCACCGGGCCCACGCCGAATCGGGATGGTTCCTGTACGTCCCTGCCTGCGCCCTCGTCGAAGCCGATCGTGCCCGGCCGGGGACGGCGGAGCACCTCGCCGCACTGCCCGGGATCACCGTCCTCGATCTGGATCTTCCCGCCGCCCTGGCCGTGGCGCGGCAGGAGACCTGGGCCGCGGCGCACAGTCAGTACGCGGCGCAGCCCACCGCGGACCGGCCCGACGGGGCGATCATCGCCACCACCGAGCCCGGTCGGTGGGCAGGTGAGCCGGTCCGTGTCCTGGACCTCACTCCCTGAACCACGTCAGGACGTCAGGACCCCGTTGAGGAACGGCTCCACGGCGTCGCGCCAGGCCTTCGCGTGTTCGGAGGCGTACGGGAGGAGGTGGCCCGCGTCGGGGACCTCGGCGTAGGCGCCGTGGGGGAGGACGCGGACCATTTCCTGGGCCTCGGCGCGGCCCAGTTCGCCGTCCAGGCCGCGGACGACGAGGGTGGGGCAGGTGACTTGGGCGAGGGAGTCCCAGTGGGCGTCGTGGACCCAGGTCTCGCGGGAGGTCAGCATCTGGGCCGGGTCGAAGACGGGGTGCCAGCCGTCCGCGCGCTCGGTCATCACCTCGGCGA